>QHZO01000003.1:5051-7708 GCA_003224695.1 Acidobacteriota bacterium | reverse complement strand
TACGCCGCCTTATTATCTCTCCTTTCCTTCTACCACCTGCGGAAAGGAGAGCTCGTGACGCCGCTCCTCGAAAAACTTGTTGATGGGGTCCCGTCGGCCCTGCCCGCCGCGAGCGGCGCGAATCTCCCGACTCTGTCCCGGGTTCTGGATCGGGATGAACTAGGTCAACGGCTTGTCGTGCTCTTGGGTTCCCAGTGGGGGGGCGGTTTGCGGGTAGAACGAATGCATCTCCTGAAGTGGCGCAGCCCAAAGCGGTGCCTGATCGAGTTCCTCTTGCAAACGGACATGATTGGGAAGGTCTATGCGAAAGACCGCGCGGATGTGTACCGATTCATGGAAGCACTCAATAGGGCGGGTTTTGACCGAGCAGCCCAATTCTCAATTCCTCAGCCGATTGGCTATTTGCCCGACCTCTACTTGCTTCTGCAAGCAAAGGTTCGGGGAGTGAAGGCGAAGGAAATTTTCTTGACGGGCGATGACCCGGCGCGCGCTATGGCCTCGGAACAATGCGCGGGTAAGGACCGAGAAATTCTTAAGGCGTTGCGAGGCTAAGCGGCGCCATCTGTCCGATCAAGGGGCCGACCTGTATTTCAAATCCTCGCAACTATTCGAGGAATTGGAAGCCAGTCGAGCCTCGCTTGCTGATACCCCCATGTGTGCCGGCCATGGCGACTTCGGCTACCACCAGGTCATTTTCGCGGAAGGACGTACGGTCGTCTGTGACTGGGATGTTTATGATGTTTGCGATCCCGCGCGCGACGTGGCTAGATTTATCGTTGCCCTGAAGAGACTCGCCCTGAAAAACTTGGGCTCCATCCGGGAGCTGGACGGCGCCGCAGAAATCTTTCTCAAGAAATACAGGGACTCCGGGGGCCCATCGTTGCCGGAGGAGCAGGTGAGGTTTTTCAACGCTGCGTACTGCCTGTGGGAAGCGCAATGGGAAGCCAAGAGGAGACGGCCGGAGTGGCACGAGAGGGCAGAGGCGATGCTCGACGAAGGCCTTCGTGCTTTAGGCGAACAGAAAACCCTGCGCGTGCCGGAATTGGCTACCGGTTCAGTAAGTAAGCCACGGGGGGGCACTCGTGCTTGAAACTCAGCGGAGGGAAACTTTCATCCTGAACGAGGTGTTCGCTCTGGAGCGGCTCGGGACGCCCCTGCACATCTTTTCGATTAAGGAGCCCGGCCCGGCGCCGGTTCACCCCAAAGTGAGCCAGGTCCGCGCCAAGCTCACCCGCCTCTCCGCGGCGCGAGGTTGGAAGTCCGCGCTCGGGCCCAGCCTTCGCCTGATTTCCAAACACCCCGTCCGATTCTTTCGTACGTTATTGGAAGCTTGGCGCCATCGCGCCTCGAGCGGCGGCCGCCGCTTCTGTCAGGCCGTCTCGTTGGCTGACCAACTCGAGCGCGAACCCGTGGCCCATTTTCACGCGCATTTTGCCAATGCTCCCGCGGTTGTGGCCATGTTCGTGCACACCCTGACGGGAATCCCTTACACATTCACAGCCCATGCCAAAGATATCTACGTCAAGACCTCGCCCGAGCTGCTGGGCGCGGAGATCGAGCGCGCCGAGGCCGTGGTCACCTGCACGGAGTACAACCGGCAATATCTTTTGTCCCGCTTTAGCTCCCGGTGCGACGGCAAGCTGCGCCGCATCTACCATGGGCTCGACCTCTCCGAATTCGATTTTAGCTGGCCGCACGGGTCGGATGGCGAGCCGCCGGTCATTCTATCGGTGGCCAGGCTCGTCGAGAAGAAAGGGCTCAGCCTCTTGATCGCAGCGGCGGGCATTCTTAGCCGCCGGGGAAAACACATCCAGGTCGAGATCATCGGCGACGGCTCTTTACGCCCGGCGCTTGAAGCGCAGGCGGCCGAGTCGGGTTTGCGCTCCCGTGTACGGTGGCGGCGGACGGAGACCGGGACGGGATCCCCAACGTGCTGCTCGAAGCCATGGCCAGCGGCACGCCGGTGGTATCAACCCCAGTTTCGGGGATTCCGGAGCTTATTGAGTCCGGGTCGAACGGGCTTCTTGTTCCTCCCGAAAATCCCATGTTGCTGGCCGTAGCGTTACAGCGTCTGCTTGGCGACATGGAATATTCCGAACGGCTGGCTCGCGCTGCCCGAGCCAAAATTGAGAATGAATTTTCCATGGAGCGCAGCGCTTCCAGTTTGGCGGCGCTATTCAGGAACGGGCGATGAAGATCTTATATATCTGCGCGGACGGAATCGAGCTGGCCGGCAACACCGGCGGGGCAATCCATATGCGATCCTTCATCCGGGCGCTCGGCGAAGCCGGCCACACCGTGTCCGCGGTTTCGAGTTGCGCGAGTTCGCTTCCGGCCCTGGAAGCCGACTTGCACGCGAGGGTCTACGCCGCTCCTCGCGCCCCTTGGAATCACACGCTCTCCCACGCGATAGCCGCGGGCAATCGTGTCTTGGGACGGCCCACGCGCCACAACCCCGACCCGGTCCGGGTGCTCCACAATTTCACTTTTCTTAAGACCGCATCGGCCGTCGCCCAACGCCTGGAGCCGGACTTTATCTACGAGCGTTACACGCTATGGTCTCTGGCGGGCCTGTGGCTCGCGAGAGTCCGGGCAATTCCGCTGGTGCTCGAAGTGAACGCTCCCCTGGCTTATGAACAGAAGCAATACCGCGCCGG
>QHZO01000003.1:0-5022 GCA_003224695.1 Acidobacteriota bacterium | reverse complement strand
TGTGCTGGCGGTCTCGGAGCCGCTTCGCCGCTGGCTGGAGAAGGCTCGAGTCGACTCCGGGCGAGTCCGGACCCTGCCGAATGCCGTGGACACCCGCCTTTTCCACCGGGACCTTGATAGCCAAGCCATCCGCAGGCGGCTGAACTTGGAAGGCCGCTTTGTCGTGGGCTTCGCCGGCTCATTCCGGAGCTGGCATGGCGTGGAATTCTTGGTGAGCGCATTTCGGGATTTTCACGGAGCCGATCCTTCGACGCATTTACTTCTGGTCGGAGACGGGCCCTTGAGGCCGCGAATCGAGAAGGCAATTCGCGAGGCCGGCCTGGAGCAGGCCGTCACATTTGCCGGCGCGGTAGCGCATGAAAAGGTTCCTCTTTATCTGGCGGCGATGGATGCCGCCGTCGCCCCTTACCCTGCCCTCGAGGAATTTTATTACTCGCCGCTCAAGCTCTTCGAGTACATGGCGGCCGGCCGGGCGGTAGTCGCAAGCCGCGTGGGGCAGGTCGCGGATGTGGTGGAGGATGGAAAGACGGGTCTGCTGTTTGAGCCGGGCGACCGCCAAAGCCTGGTCCAGTGTCTCCGACGATTAAAGCAGGATGCAACTTTGGGCAGCGACTTGGGCAAGCGCGCCCACGCGGCGTGTTCGGAGCGCACATGGGCTGGAAATGCGGCCAGGGTGATCGAATGGGTTGAGCCCCTGCTCGGTCGAAAAAGACCGGCGGCCGCGCCAACCGAGGGGGCGGGGCTCGAAACCCAACCGTACAAATCATGGGGCGAGACGCCATGAGGCGGGTTTTGGAAACTCGCCCGTGCGATGGTTACTGAAACGGGATTTCTGATGCTTAGCGAAAACTCCAAAACTCGTCTTTCTCTGAAGGATTGGGTAAGGCACTTCTTGCCGTTGCTTCGGCCATTCCGCCGGGACCTCTTTCTGGCGGGAGTGGCGATGGCTCTAGGCGCCACCCTCAGTGTGTTCCGGCCCTGGCCGCTCAAGGTGGTTATTGATCTGGTCATCTCCCACAAGCGTCACAGTCGTGTGCCATTTATAGGCCCGTGGCTAGAGCACGCTGCGCTCAGCAATCAGCAGATACTTTACGGGTCTTGTATCGCCATCATCCTTATCGCCCTGCTGAGCGGAGCGCTGACCTATTGCTTCACGCGTTTGTTGGGTGACGCCGCTCAGCGCTTTGTGTTCGCGCTGCGGGGAAACCTGTTCGCGCACATGCAGCGTCTCTCCCTGCATTTTCACGATCGCCAGCGGACAGGAGATTTGACCACGCGCCTGACCGCCGACATTCAAGGCATACAGGACTTGCTCACGAACGGCGCCATTCTTATGGGCACGAACGGAGTCCAGTTGCTGGGCATGCTCGTCCTGATGTTTTGGCTCGACTGGCGCTTTGCCCTGGCGGCTCTGTCCGTTGTGCCCCTTTTGTTCCTAACGACCTTCCGCTATACGCGACGCATCAAGCTGTCTGTCCGTCAAGCCCGCAAGAGCACCGGGATGATGGCCGCCCTAGCCCACGAAGCGCTAGCCTCCATCCGCATCGTTCAGGGGTTGGCGCAGGAAGATCAGCTCGATGAACGCTTCGAAGCCAAAAGCGAAAGCTACTTGCAGGCGTATCTCGAAACCGTGCGCTATCAGGCGCGGGTCGGGCCCCTGGCCGACTTAGTCGCCTCTCTCGGCATGGCGATTGTCATCTGGTACGGGGCCACGCGCGTGCTCTCCGGCAAGCTCACCACCGGAGACGTCGTCATATTCTTCGCATACGTTACAAACTTCTACCGGCCGCTGAGGTCCCTCGGCCGCTCCTCCTATTTATTTAACCGCGCGAGCGTGGGAGCCGAACGCATTGTCGAGGTCATGAACGTGCAGAGCGAGTTGGCCGAAAGGAAAAATGCGCGCCCGGCTCCCCGCTTGCGGGGCGAGATCGGGTTCCGGAATGTTTCGTTCGAATATGAGCCGGGTCAACGAGTCTTGTCGCAGGTCAATTTGTTGATTGCCCCGGGAGAGAAACTCGCCATCGTGGGGGCCACGGGCGCGGGCAAGAGCACTTTCGCAAGCCTCGTTCCGCGCTTCTACGATCCGACCGAGGGTGCCGTCACGATTGACGGGGTGGATATTCGGGAGTATTCGCTCCAATCGCTGCGCGAGCAGATCAGCCTGGTCCTTCAGGAATCCCTGCTTTTCAGCGGGACGATTCGGGAAAATATCGCCTTCGGCCGTCCTGACGCCACAGACGAGCAAGTTGCCGCCGCCGCACGCACGGCGAACGCGGCGGGTTTCATTGAAGCGCTCCCCCGCGGTTACGACACGGTGGTGACCGAACGGGCCACCAGCCTGTCAGGCGGGCAGAAACAGCGCATTGCCATCGCGCGCGCCGTCCTCAGAGATGCGCCGATCCTCATCCTTGACGAGCCGACGACCGGCCTCGACGCGGTCGCGGAACGCACCGTCATGGACGCGCTGGAGCGTGCCGTCGCGGGGCGTACCGCTTTCATCATCGCTCATCGGCTGACCAGCATTCACCTAGCCGACCGCATTATCGTCTTCGATGGGCCTGCAAACCTTTACCGGGCGCAAAAGAGATCTTATCGTCGCAGGTTAAGCCTCTCCCTCCGGCAATCATGGGGGGCTGTATGAACGACTTTTCTATGAAACTCGGGACGGTCGGAAACCATCCTGTTGCTCGGGCCGCTGCAATGTGCCTGGCGACTCTGGCGGTTTTATTCTGCCCGTCTCTTCCATGGGCAAGAGGTCAAGACAAGACGGCACTGAAAGGGACAGTGGAAGACACGGCCGGCGCTCCCATTCCGGGGGCACAAGTGCGGCTCGAAAATCTGGCGAGCCACACCATGCTTACCGGCGAGTCGGATGAAGACGGTAACTTTCAATTCAACGGGCTGCCGCTTGGCCAGTACGTCGTGACCGTAACGATGTCAGGTTTTGAGGAGTTTCAGGACCGTGTCGAGATCGGGAACACGCCGCCGCCATCGCTTCGCGTTCCCCTCAAAATTGCCGAAGTGAAGCAGCAGGTCACGGTCAAGGGTCAAGCTAGTTCCATCATTTCGGCGCAAGAAAACAAAAGCTCGCTCCAGCTCGATGAGCGCTGGCTGCACAGCTTGCCCGTCGAAGGAGGCGACCCCCTGGCGATCCCAGCGTTGTTTCTGAACCCGGCGGCGGCCGGGGCTCAGGGTCCGCAAGTTGTCGTGGACGGCGTGGAAAGCAATTCCTTCGAGCTTCCCGCATCGGCCGTCCGGGAAGTGGATGTCAACCAAAATCCTTACTCCGCAGCGTTCTCGCGGCCTGGTACAGGACGGCTGGAAGTTACCACCCGCCAGGGGTCCCACCATGTTTATCGGGGCCTCGTCTCACTTCTGATGCGCAATTCGGACTTCGACGCGCGCAATGCCTTTGCTACCCAAGGGCGCCCGCCCCTGCAGCGGGCCATCCCAGAGGGGCAGATCACCGGGCCTCTGTCAAAGCACCTGACTTTCTTTATTGCGGGCCGGTATTACCTCAACAACCAAGCTTCGGTGATAACTGCCAATCTGCCTTCCGGGCTCGACGTCGGCAATTTCATGGGCCAAGAGCGCGGTATCCATCTTTTCGGTCGGCTCGATTACAAGATGAACCACAGGAACAATCTCTCTGTTTTTTATAGGTACAAGGACAAATCGCAACAAAACCAAGGCGTGGGAGGTTTTAACCTTCCGGACCGCGCCACCGACATCTTCGACCACGAAAATGAATTCCGGATTTCCGAGACGGCAACTGTGTCCGACAGCCTCTTGAATGAGCTGCGTCTCACCTTCAAGGACGAGCGCCTGGCGCCGGGCAGCCGTTTGAATCAACCGGCGATCATTGTGAACGGCGCGTTCAACAGCGGGGGCGCGCAAACATCCGAAGGGTTAAGGGAAAGGACCGCGAGCTTTCAGGACTTGGCGAGCTTTGCCAAAGGAAAACACATATTACGTTTTGGGGCAGGCGTGCGGCCGCGCTTCTACAACGCCTTCGATGCCTCGAATTTCGGCGGCACGTTCACCTTCTCGAGTCTCGCCGACTATGTCGTCCAAAGGCCGTTCCTCTTTGACATCGTTCAGGGGAATCCAAGCGTTTTCTTCCGGCAGGTCGAATTTTTCGAATTCCTTCAAGACGAGGTGCGTTGGCGGCCGAATCTATCCCTGGTGGTGGGCCTCCGGCATGAATTCCAGTCAAACGTGAATTATTACGGCAACTTTGCTCCCCGTTTGGCCCTGGCCTACGCCCCCGGTAGTGGCCGGACTGTAATGCGCCTGGGAGGCGGCGTCTTCTACGATCGCCAACCGCCGCTCATGGAACAGCAAAACCTTCTTTATAACGGGCGGCTCCAAGAAATCACCATTCCAGACCCCGCTTATCCAAACCCGTTTAGCCAGTCAGCAGCACTGATGCTGCCCCCGCCCAGTGTTTTCGAAATTGCGCGGGGCATACGCACCCCATACGTGACGCAGGAGGGAGCAAGCATCGAGCGGCAACTTGGAAAAGGAAGGAACTATTTGACGGTTGAGTTCACCCATCTGCGCGGCGTGAAGCTTTACCGCCTGCGCAATATCAATGCGCCGCTGCCGGGGACAACGGTGCATCCCTTTCCGAATTTCACGAACATCAATCAGTACGAATCCTCCGGAGCCTCCCAAAGTGACAGCTTGGCCATCACCTACCAGGCGACCGTTCACCGGCGGTTTGACCTCCTGGCGCAATACACACTCTCAAAATCCATGGACGACACGCCAGGGTTGTTGCCTTCTTCGACGGCTGCCCTGCTCGCCTTAGCCACCCAGGCCTATGCCTTGTTCCCCGCGACTCCCTATGATTTGCGGGGGGAATGGGGACCCTCGGACTACGATCGGCGACACCGATTCAACCTGGCGGGGATTTACCGGCTGCCGCACGGCTTCAAGACGGCGGCTATCGTCAAGCTCGCTTCAAGCATGCCCTACAACATAACCACCGGAAGCGACGACAATCACGACGACATACCG
>QHZO01000076.1 GCA_003224695.1 Acidobacteriota bacterium | reverse complement strand
CTATGGAGCTCAGCCGAATGACCAGGATGCGGCTCACCGCAGCCATTTTGACGGTTTCGAGCCTGTTCGACAAGCGCTCGGACGCGCCCCGGGGCATGCGGATTCTCGATTCAGTTTTCAACTCGCTCCTTGTGAGTTTACCTTGACTCAAATGGCCCATCGCGGAATTCAGGTACAATTTCCGGCTTGACTTGCCGAGCGTTTTCGTATTACAACTGTATACATGAATCCGGATGCCACTCCGAAGGGAGGGACGGCGGTTCTGACCGTGCGCGTTCCCCTCAAACTGAAAAAGCGGCTTGAGGCCCTGGCGAATTCGGAGTCGAGCAACCGGTCGCGTCTCGCGGTCCAGGCCCTCCAGAGCTACGTTGACGAGCGAGAGGCGCAACTGGCAAGAATTGATCACGGCATCCGCGACGCCGACGCAGGGCGGGTAATTCCGCATTCCAAGGTCAAGCGTTACCTCCAGTCCTGGGGCACGAAGCGCCGGGTCACGCCGCCCGTATGCAAATAGAGTGGACCCGGCAGGCGATTCGGGACCTGACGGAAATCGAAACCTACATCCAGAAGGATAAGCCCGCTGCGGCGCGACAAGTGGCCGCCCACTTGGCGAGCAGTGTTGAACATCTGGCGGAGTTTCCGGAGCTAGGCAAGCTGGGCCCAAGGCCCGGCACACGGGAGCTTGTAATTCCGCCCTACATCATCTCATATCGTGTGCGCTCCGAGCGCCTGGAAATCTTGAGCATTTGGCACGGGGGCCGCGGGCGGCCGAAAGCTCCTTAGCGGGCTAGTGATCCATTGGCTCTTTCGACCGGCGCAGGATTTTGGCGAGCAAGTCCCGCGTGGAATGATTTTTCCCATCGCCGACGATGCGGACGGCGCCGCCGAGCTCGCGCATCACCTCGCGCTCGGGCACGGTGGCTTCGGTGTAGTCTGTGCCTTTGCAGTGGACGTCGGGGATTGCTAAAGCGCAGTGTTGCCTCCCCCCGGCTTGCGGCATAATGACAGCTTGCTCTTCGCGCCCAATTAGCGTATATACAGAAATATGTTCTCCTGGGACGCCAGAAAAGCCCGGAAGAACTACAAAAAGCACGGCGTCCCCTTCGAAGAGGCAGCCACGGTGTTCGGTGATCCAGATGGTCTAGACTGGGAAGACTTGGAACATGTGAACACCGAACGCCGGTGGAAAAGACTCGGCATGTCGTCGGAGGGTCGTATTCTTTTGGTTGTCTACACCTTGCGGAGGTCGAAAAATGGCACCGAAACGATTCGCGTCATCAGCGCGCGGCAGGCGAGCCGCAAAGAGCGTCGAGCATATGCCCGATAGATGGATTGACTTCTCTGACATACCGGAAACGACAGGGGCCGAACTGAAACGCGCGCGGCGCGTGGGCCGGCCCAAAACCGGCAATCCCAAACAGCTCATTGCCATCCGCATCTCCCCAACCTTGCTTGCTCAGCTCCGCCGTCTTGCGGTCAAACAGTCAAAGCCCTACCAAACGCTGATCCACGAGTTGCTGGAAAAGGCCGCTATAAGGGCGGCCTGATACAGAACCGGCGACGCTTGTGCGCTCTTTTGAGGTCGGTGACCGATTGGATAGCGACCGCTCAGCTGGATCCCTTTGGTCTGCGCAGGATTTTGGCGAGCAAGTGCCGCGTGGAATGATTTTTCCCATCGCCGACGATGCGGACGGCGCCGCCGAGCTCGCGCATCACCTCGCGCTCGGGCACGGTGGCTTCGGTGTAGTCTGTGCCTTTGCAGTGGACGTCGGGGCGGAGCTCGCGCAAGAGGTTTTCGACCGTGGGCTCGTCGAAGACAACAACATAGTCCACGGCGGCGAGCGCCGCAATCAGTTCCGCGCGCGCCTCGGCCGGGAGGATAGGCCGCCCGGGGCCTTTGAGTGCGCGCGCCGAGGCGTCGCTGTTGACGCCCACCACCAAAACGTCGCCCTCGGACTTTGCGGCCTCGAGGTATCGCACGTGGCCAACGTGCAGCAGGTCGAAACATCCGTTGGCGAAGGCGATCCGTCGGCGGACGGATCCTCGGCAGGACTCTGTACCCGCCTGTCGAGCGAGGCCGGACGGCGCGGAGCGGAGGCGCTCGCCTAAGCCGGCCAGCTCGGCGCGCGGAATAATTTTGCGGGGTTCGCTCACGCGTTGCGGATGGCCTCCCGGATTTCGGAAGCATTGACGGTGGCGGTCCCGCGCTTCATCACCACGAGTCCCGCGGCGCAATTGGCGAGTTCGGCGGCGCGGAGAAAATCCGCGCCCGCGGCCAGCGCTAGTGTGAAGGCCGCAATCACCGTGTCGCCCGCGCCGGTACCATCCAGGGCCGCTTCCGAGCCGAAGACTGGGAGCCGCACGGTCTTCCGGCTGCGCTCGAATAGCAGCATGCCGTCGCGCCCTCGAGTCGCAAGGAGCGCCTGGAGTTTCATCCGCCGAAGAGCTCGCCGGCCCAAACGCTCGAGCGCCGCGGGATCGTTCGCCACTTTCACGCCGAAGGCTTCTTCGAGCTCCGGCTCGTTCGGAGTGGCGGCCGTAAACCCTGAGAAGTCGAGCAGGCGAAACCGGCTATCGAGAGTGGTGATCAATCCGCGCCTTGCCGCGCGGCGAACGAGCGGCCGGAGGTCTCGAGGGTCGGCGGCGCCGTAGCCGTAATCGGAAACCATCAAGCCTTGGGCGCTAGGAATCAGTGGCAGCAGGCTTTTCAGCAGGCGCGCGCGCGCGGCGCGTTCCAGCCGCTCGGCCGGTTCGCGGTCGAGCCTTACGATTTGTTGCCGCTGCCAGTGCGCGAGTCCGGCGAGGATGCGGGATTTGGTGGGCGTCTCGTAGCCGCGAACGGCCAAGACGTGGCGCGTGGAAATTCCCTTCTCGTGGAATTGGCCGAGGAGCGCTTCGCCGCGCTCATCCGCGCCCACGGCTCCCGCCAGGCTCACGCGCACTCCAAGCTCCAGAAGATTGTTGGCGGCGTTCGCGCCGCCGCCCGGAACGATTTGCCGCTCGCGCTGCTTGAGGATCAGGACCGGGGCTTCGCGCGAGACGCGCGCGATTTCGCCGTAAACGTATTCGTCGACGACCAGATCCGCCAGTACCAGGATCCGCTGGCCGGAAAAGCGCGAGAGCAGGTGAAGGAGCGCGGCACGATCGGCAGCGGCAATCTTCATTTTCTCACACGCTTGCGCGCCCGATCTCGCGTGGGCCGGTCGAGAGTTCGGAGTTCGGAGTTTGACAGTTCGGAGCCGGGAACTTGGAACTCCGAACTGACTAACTGCGTACTGCCGATTCGCATGGTGGATTGGGATTTCTCGGCGAGGATTTTCTTCACCGCCTCGCGCAAATTCTCCACTACCAGATCCGGCGGGCGCAGCCACCCGGCTCGATGGTATTCGTAATTCCCCTTACCGTAGCCGGTGAGGACCAGCACGGTCCGGGCACCCGCCCTGAATCCCATTTCGATATCTCGCGTGCTGTCGCCCACAACATAGGCCGAGCGCAGGTCCAAGCCCAGGTCCGCCGCCGCTTGCTCGATCATGCCGGTGTCGGGTTTCCGGCACCGGCAAGCTTGGCGATAGGCGGCCAGGCGTGCATTCGGATGGTGCGGGCAATAATAAAACGCGTCCACACGCGCGCCCTCGGAAGCGAGCTCCTTGCGAATCCTTTCGTGGACTTCGCGGACCAACTCCTCAGGGAAATAGCCCTGCCCCACACCCGATTGGTTGGTTACCACGACCACGGCCAAGCCCGCCTCGTTCAACTTTCGCACCGCCGGAGCGGTCCATGGGAACAGGCGCAGACGGTCAATGTGGTTGACGTAACCAACCTCTTCCGAAATCGTGCCATCGCGGTCGAGGAAGACGGGCCTACGCTGCGGGGCGCTGGCGGAAGCAGTGTTCTTCATGGCCGTTCGGAGTTCGGAGTTTGACAGTTCGGCGTTAAGAACTTCGAACGGAGGAACTCCGAACTGGACAACTTCCTCGCCATCAGGGAGTCACGTGTGCTTCCCGCAAAAGCTCGAGTGCCACTCGATGCGCGTCCTCCGCCGTTACTCCCCGCATGCAGCGGAAATCCACGGGGCAGACGCGCAAGCCGCAAGGGCTGCACTCGACGCGGGCCTTCACCACCCGCGCGCGGGGGCTTAGCGGCCCGGTCGAGCGCTCGTCCGTCGAGCCGAAGATGGCCACCAGCGGCAGACCGAGTCCCGCCGCCACGTGCATCGGTCCGGAATCGTTCGTGATGGCCAGGCAGCACTGGCCGAACAGCGCCATCATTTGCCGCAGTGAGGTTTGGCCCGCGACCACCAGCGGCGAATGTCGCATGGCTTCGGCAATCTGTTCCGCCAGGGGTTTCTCATCGGCCGAGCCGAAGATTAGCACATCCGCGCCGAGCGCCCCAACCAGCCGGTCGGCGAGAGCCGCAAAGCGCTCCGGCAGCCAGCGCTTGGCGGGACCGAACGACGCACCGGGATGAATGCCGATGAGATACCGCCGCCCGCCAAGGCCCAGCGCTTTGAGTTGCCGTTCGGCCCAGGTGCGCTCGGCGTCCGTCAGTTTCAGCATGGGCTCTTCCCAGGAACTGACCGGGTCGGACGCAGCGATGAGCCCCGCGCGGAAGAGAAGCTGGATATAGTCATACGCTTGATGGCGGTAGGCGGCGCGGGGCGGCGGGAGGACGGCGTCGGTCAGCAGCCCGCTTCGTCCGCCGCGCGCGAAACCGATTCGTCGGGGGATTTCGGCGCGCCAAGCCATCCATGCGGCGTGGAAGGCGTTCTGAAAAAGAATTGCCATGTCGAATCGCTCGCCACGAAGATTTTTCAGAAGCTCTCGAAACCCATGCCGCCCACGGTGCTTGCCATCCGCATCGTAAACTATCTGACGGTTGATCGCCGGGTGGTACCAATAGAGCTCCGACACCCAGGGCTTGACAACCATAACGATTTCCGCCTCCGGAAAGCGTTTGCGAAGGGCTTCGAGCGCGGGAATGCTCATCACTGCGTCACCCACCCAGTTCGCGGAGCGGACCATGATTTTCTTCGGTTCTCGAACGACCGGTCTTTGGCTCATGAGGCTTTCAGAGCGACACCGCCAAGGATGGAGAAGAGAGCCTCTTCAAAGGCCTCTTCCTCAGCTAGGCGCATGTTCATGGGGCAGGCAAGGATCGGAAGTCCGCCTGGCTCTATTCCCAGAAGATTCATCGCGTCCTTTTCGGTTGTCAATATTGCCGCTGCGCCCGAGGCGCGCGCGGCTTTCTCCAAGTCGGCCAAATCCTTCGGCGAGTACCGATGGTGGTCCGGAAAAACTCGTTGGCCGGCCAGATGGACTCCCCAGCCTTGAAGGTCGCGGAAGAAAGCCTGTGGATTCCCGACGCCGCAGAAGGCGAAACACGCTTGCAGGGGCAATTCATGAATTGCCCCACCATTTGGATTCACATCATCGGGGACCGTCCACGCTCCGGCCGACTCGGTCACAGCGCGAAAGAGCCGGGCGTTTGGCGCCCAGTGAGTTGCCAAAGTTTGGATTCTTTCCGCCTGTGGCTCCAGTCGCTCCGCCGGGTCGCCCAGGCCGCCGGCGCTTGCCTTGGTTCTGGTCAGGATGACCACCTGAGCCCGTGCCAGCGCCGAAAGCGGCTCGCGAAGCCGGCCGACGGGAAGCAGGCCGGCATCGTAATCTTCCGTGGCGTCGAGCAGAACGATATCGAGCGTCCGAGCGAGGCCGAGGTGCTGAAAGCCGTCGTCGAGGATGTGCGTATCTACCTCGAAGCGCTCCTCGGCAACTCGTCCGGCGCGATAGCGGTCCGCGGAAACCACGATGGGCACGCAGGGCAGGCGGCGAGCCAGCAGCGCCGGCTCGTCGCCTACAACGCGCGGATCAGGCGACCGCCGGCTCGCCGACTCGATGACGACCAGGTCTGCGCTGCGCTTGCGACGGTAACCTCGCGTCAGAATGGCGGGCTTCCGTCCTCGGGCGACGAGGAGCTTGGCCAGGTACTCGACGAAGGGTGTCTTGCCCGTTCCGCCGACGGACAGGTTCCCGACACTGACGACGGGTTGGCGGAGGTGGCGCGCGGAGAGCCATTGGCGCCGGTAGGCAGCGCTGCGGCAGGCGACGCCGGCCCGAAAAATCCACGCCGCGGGAGCCAAAAGCCCGCTCACTTCGCCTGGCCTCCCCCGACGGCCGCTTGTGCCGCTCTCCCCGATTCGAGCCACGCCTGAATCTCTTGCAGCGTTCGCTCGGTGGCGCCCGAGCCCTTCTCGATCGTCCTTTTGGCCCTCCGGCCCGTTTCCTCGCGGGATTTTCGATCGCCAAAGAATTCCATTGTTCGCTGCGCCAATTCCTTTTCATCTCCCACGCGAATTGCGGCCCCGCCCTCGAGGAAAATTTCCACCGCGTCGCGAAAATGTTCCATGTGCGGCCCGAAGAGAATGGGCTTTGCCCAATAAGCCGGTTCGAGCAGATTGTGTCCGCCGGCCGGGACCAGGCTTCCGCCGACAAAGGCGACATCGGCGAGACCGAAAAGGCCGGCGAGCTCCCCGATGGTGTCAAGCAGCACGACTTCCGCCTCGGCAATCTGGCTCTGAAGTTGGCGCGGGTCTAATGCGAAGTCAGTGCGCCGAACGAATTTACGCGCGAGACGTTCGAGCGTTCCGGCGACTTCGTCAAATCTAGCAGGATGCCGCGGCGCGAGAATGAGCATCGCGTGAGGAAATTGTTTCAGGACTTGCTCCCATGCCTTGAGAACCTTTTCTTCTTCCTGAGGCATGGTGCTTGCCGCGATCAAGACGGGCCCTTTCGCAGCCGCCTCGCGCGCGCGGGCGAGCGTTCGGGGAAAGCGCGAAAGCTCCGGCGGCCCGCCGGGCGCAGGCTTGCCCGCCCTAGCTTCAGCGGAGGCACGCTCCGGGTCGCAGGGCGGCCGCCCGTCGAATTTAAGGTTTCCCGCCACGGTGACGCGTTCCCGACTCGCTCCGAGCCCGAGAAACCGGTCGGCATCCGTCGGCGTCTGCGCGCCGATCCAATCCACGGTGCCAAGTACGCGGCGCATAAAGTAGGGCGCAAGCCGATAGCGGCCAAATGATCGCTCGGAGAGGCGTGCATTCACCAGCCCCACTCGGGCGCCGGAGTCGTGCGCCGCGCGAAGGAGATTCGGCCAGAGCTCCGTTTCAACCACCAGCAACGCCGCCGGGCGAATCCTCCGCATGGCGCGGCGCACGGCCCGTGGCCAGTCGAGCGGCAGGAAGAAGCGTCCCGCCACGTTGGGCAGCCTCATTTCACCCGTCTCGCGGCCTGCGGGCGTCGTGTGGCTCATTGAAGGGCTTTGACCAGAGGAACGATGGCGAGCGTCTCCCCAACCGACACGGCGTGAATCCACACCCGTGGGCCGTCGGATTCGGATGGCTCGAACGATTCCGGGAGCGAACCGAGCCGCTCGCGCCAATCGGCCCGCCGCATGATTCGGCCCCGCAATCGCCAAAGGTAGTAGGGCGCGGTGAGCAACAGGCCGAGAGAAAAAAGCAATGTGTAGATGAAAAACATAACAGGGCGGCTAAACTCGAACCCCACCGATCGAGAGGCGCTGCATCCTGATTATAGGCTGA
>QHZO01000075.1 GCA_003224695.1 Acidobacteriota bacterium | reverse complement strand
CGCAAGGCGGACGAGTGCTGTTGGTGAGCGTGCCGTATGCGCTGAAGGCGCAGGATGCGGAGACCTTGGGCGGGAAGCCCGCTTCGGCGTTCATGCTGGCAGCGAACTGTAGCGGCGATGTGTCATCGCCGAGCTGTCAAGCATCGGGTGGCTCGCCGGCGAGTCCCGCTGCGCCGGGCGCTGCCACAGCGAATCTGGCCGGCACGAAAGGCAAGACGCAGCCGAAGCCGCTGGCCGTGCCGATCAATACAGCGACGAATTTTGTGGACACCACGGCTGACCAGGTGGTGATGGTCCAGCAGAACGGGACGGGGTTCGGGCTGAGAGTGACGGCGGCGTCGAACACCGGGATTTTCTCGCAGGCGGTGGGGACCAGCGGGGCGATCTACGGGGTGCGGGGGCAGACGGCGAGCACGGGCGGGGTGGGCGTGTTCGGGTCTAACACGGCGACGACGGGAGGGGCGTACGGCGTGCTGGGACTGACTTCCAGCTCGAGCGGGGCGGGGGCGTACGGCCACAACGTGGCCACCACGGGCGCGGCGGTGGGGGTGTACGGGCAGACGGAGAGCGCGGCGGGCGTCGCGCTGTCCGGGCGGGCGGCATCGCGGCCGTGATTGACAACGCGGGCGGCGGGAAAATCCTGAGCGCCCGCCATAACGGCGTCGAGAAACTCAGGGTGGACGGAAGCGGGAATGTGGTAAGCCAAGGCGGAGGAACTTTTGCGGGAGCCGTCGGCATCGGGACGATCACGCCGGCTTTCCCGTTGGACATCAACGGCGGCACGACAAATTTCAAGACCGTCCAGGTGGTTTCGAGCGGCAACGACTCCGCGATTTCCTTGAAGAACACCAACACGACCACGGGCCTGGTAGGCCGCGAATACTGGATTGACTCCGGCGCGAACACGGCCGGCGTCGGCGCGGGCAATTTCGGCGTTTGGGACAACACGGCCGGCGCCGCGCGCTTCGTGATTGACCCCAAAGGAGAGGTAGGCATCGGCACGACGACCCCGTCAGCTGCCTTCGAAGTGATTAACGGCGGTACGGCAAGCTCCACCCAATTGACGGTCATCGCGGGCATCGCCAACGCGACCAGCGCTACGGCAAACCTCACTCAGGGCGTTTTCGGAGAGAGCGATAGTACCGGTCGGGGTGCCGGCGTTGTCGGCTATGCAAGCCAGACGGGAACGACAACCGGGACCTATGGTGTTTTCGGGGAGGCGGACGGCCCGCAAGGGGTTGGTGTATACGGCAGCAGCAGCAAAGGTTTTGCGGGACATTTTGACGGCAATGTGGATATCATCGGCAACCTCACCGTGACCGGAACAGTCTCGAAAGGCGGAGGCAGCTTTAAGATTGACCATCCGCTCGACCCCGAGCACAAGTACTTGTCCCATTCCTTCGTCGAATCGCCGGACATGATGAATATCTACAACGGCGACGCGGTTCTCGACGCTCGCGGCCGAGCCTGGGTCAAATTGCCCGGGTACTTCCAGGCCCTGAACATGGACTTCCGTTATCAGCTCACATGCATTGGTGGTTGGGCGCCGGTCTTTATCGCCCGCGAAATTGACAACAATCGCTTCGAGATCGCGGGGGGCAAGCGGGGCACGAAAGTTTCCTGGCAGGTGACTGGCGTCCGCCACGATCCTTACGCCAACGCGCACCCGATCAAAGTCGAGGAAGAGAAGCCGGTGGCGGAGCAAGGCACTTACCTGCACCCGGATGCCTACGGCCGGTCGGAAACGAAGGGGGCCGCATGGGCCAGACTTCACCGCCACGGCGCGCCTGCGGCGTCGGGCGAAGTGACTTCGGCGCCGGTTGCGGGTGGCAGTCGCTAGGCCACGGGCCGGGGGCAGGCGAGATTCGCTCAAACCTCTGTCGGTGGAGCGCCGCCCGGGACGCCTGGGATTCTCGCCTTACGGTCTTGAAATTTAATGAAATTTAATGTTGACGAGGGCGGGAAATTAGGCTAGAGTTGTTGTTTCACAGGCGATGTCTAACGATTCCATTTCGACGGGAAGAAAGAACGCAGGGCGGATGTGTTGTTGTTGTCAGTCCGTCAGCGTTCGTGTCCTTGTTGAGATGAACAGCCTGTAAGCAGTCTTAGAAACTTCATCATAAGGGACGCCCGCTGACGGTTAAATCCTCAGCGGGCGTTTTTGTTTTTAAGCCTGCTCGAAGACCGAGGCAGGCAAAGGGAACTCGAACAGAAGGGGACAAAGATGATTGAGCCGCATGGAGGAAAGCTCGTCAACCGCCTTGTTACGGGCACGAGGGCCGCGGAGCTCGAAGCCGAGTCCGCGCGCCTTCCCGCCTTCCGGCTGGATGCTTTCGAGTTGTCGGACCTCGAAATGCTCTCGATCGGCGGGTTCAGTCCGCTCGAAGGCTTCATGACGCGCGCGGATTACGACGCCGTTGTTCACACGATGCATTTGTCGAACGGCCTCGCTTGGACGCTGCCGGTGACGCTGGCGGTCTCAAGCGAGGAAGCCTCCGAGCTCCGAGAAGGCTCGCGCGTTGCGCTAGCCGATGCCGAGGGGCGTCGCCTGGGCGTGCTCGCCATCGAAGATATTTTCCGCGCGGACCGTCAGGAGGAAGCGCGGCAGGTCTTCCGGACGACAGAAGAGGCCCATCCCGGCGTTAAATATCTCTATTCGCGCGGCGAGGTTTATCTCGGCGGGCGCGTCGAGCTGTTTCGCCGGCCGGGTCACGCCTTCTCCCATCACCGGCTCGACCCGGCGGAAACGCGCGGGATTTTCGCGGAACGGGGATGGAACACCGTGGTCGGATTTCAGACCCGCAACCCCGTCCACCGCGCCCACGAGTACATTCAGAAGACGGCGCTCGAAATCGTGGACGGCTTGCTGCTTCATCCGATCGCCGGGGAGACGAAATCCGACGATGTGAGCCTGGAAATTCGGTTGCGCTGCTACGAAGCGCTGATTGAGAACTACTATCCGCGCGACCGCGTCGTGTTGTCGCTTAATCCGGCTTCCATGCGTTACGCGGGCCCGCGTGAGGCCGTCTTCCACGCGCTGGTGCGAAAGAACTTTGGTTGCACGCATTTCATTGTCGGCCGCGACCACGCCGGGGTGGGCGGCTATTACGGCCCTTACGACGCGCAAAAAATCTTCGGAGAATTTGACGCCGGCGAGCTCGGCATCGCGCCGCTGTTCTTCGAGCACACTTTCTATTGCCGCGCCTGCGACGGCATTGCCTCGCCCAAGACCTGCGGACACGGCAAGGATTCCAGAATCACTCTGAGCGGCACCCAGGTCCGCAGCATTCTTCGCGAGGGAGGCCAGTTGCCGCGAGAATTCACGCGGCCGGAAGTCGCGGCCATTTTGCAGCAAGCATTCCAACCCGTCGGGTGACGGGCAGGCCCCAGGAGGCGTGATGTTGGTTGTTGCGATTGCATTCTTAGCCGGCATTTTGATCGGGCTGACGGGCACGGGCGCCGGCGCGGTCTTGACTCCGCTGCTGCTTCTGGTGACGCCTTTCTCCGCCGCCACGGTGATCGGCACGGACCTGCTGAGCGGCGCGATCACGAAGCTCGCGGGAGTTTGGGAGCACCGGAGACAGGGGCAAGTCAATTGGAAACTCGCCGCGTGGCTTCTGGGCGGGTCTCTCCCCGGGACGCTGGTGGGAATTCTGGTCCTCCACGTATTCGAGGCCCGCATGTCTGCTGATCGCCTGGACCACCTCTTACGGATCCTACTAGGACTGACCCTGTTCGGGGTGTCGCTGTTCTTGCCCGTTCTTCGGAGACGCAAACTTCGCCTCACCGCCCCGTCAGCCGGCGGGTCAGCCGACGAGCTCTCAGACCGGCTGAAAATGACCGCAATGGGCGCCGTCGTCGGATTCCTCGTGGCAATGACCTCGGTGGGCAGCGGAAGCTTGATGATGATCGCTCTGCTCGTCGTGGTCCCCCTGCCTCTCGCAAGCTTGGTCGGCACGGACATACTCTTCGGCTTGGTCACCACCGCGCTCGCCGGATCGCTTCATTTCGCCATGGGGCATGTGGACCCGAAACTTCTCCTCTTGCTGATCGCCGGCGAAGTGCCCGGCGTGGCGCTGGGCAGCCGCCTGACCCGGCGCGTTCCGGAGCGCTATTTCACTTGGCTGTTCAGCGCGCTCAATTTCATTTTGGGGGCGCGGCTGCTGATCGGATAGTGTGGCGTCCATCCAATGCCTGTGCAATCGCTTTGGCCGTAGCGCCGGCATCCTGCCGGCAGATGCCGCCAAGATGGCGGCGCTACGTTGTCCAGCTAATTACTGGACACAACACACGCCGGGGCTGCGTAATAGATTCCCAAGAAAAGGCAGGCCTCAATCATGCCCATTGAAACCCTCGATATTCCGGAACTGGCGGAAACTTTGGCGGGAAACCATCCCAGGGAAATTTTGAAATTTGCTTTCGAAAAGTATTCGCCCGCTATCGGCCTGAGCTTCAGCGGCGCCGAGGACGTGGCGCTGATTGATATGGCGGCGAAGACGGGCGCGAAGTTCAGCGTTTTCTCGCTCGACACAGGCCGGCTGCACGCGGAGACCTATCAGTTCATCGAGAAGGTCCGGGAACACTACGGGATTCCGGTTGAGGTCTTCTTCCCCCGCCCGGAAGCCGTCGAAAAGCTGGTCCGCGAAAAGGGCCTCTTCTCCTTCTATCGTGAAGGGCACAAAGAGTGCTGCGGCATCCGCAAGGTTGAGCCGCTAAAGCGCGCTCTGGCGACGCTCGACGCTTGGGTCACCGGCCAGCGTCGCGACCAGAGCCCCGGCACCCGCTCCGCCGTCCCCGTGATTCAGCCTGACCCAACTTTTTCGGCTCCGGGCCGCGAGCTGGTGAAATTCAACCCGCTGGCCAATTGGACTTCGAGCCAGGTGTGGGACTACATCCGCGAGAACCAGGTGCCCCACAACCCGCTCCACGAGCGCGGATTTATTTCGATTGGCTGCGAGCCCTGCACGCGCGCGATTTTGCCCGGCGAACACGAGCGCGCCGGTCGCTGGTGGTGGGAAGACGCGACGAAAAAGGAGTGCGGCTTGCACGCCGGAAATCTCGATTCTCAGCCCTAAGCGGCGTCTTGCCTTAGGCGTATGAAGGTTGAGGGTCGCTGGATTCTTAGTGGTAAAGCGTTCTGACGGGCCGAACGCTCTGAATGCCTCCATTTTTGCAGGGCGAGCACCTCATTTCCGTCACTTCAGTTACGTAATCCATGATGTTCCGCACGCCTGTTTTCACTGCAAGCTCGCCAACAGTGTAATACGGCCCGTACCGGAGGCGCTTCTGAAACGGGTAATCCGCCATTCGGCTGAATGTCGACAAACTGCGAGGGTGCGCGTAGGGCCCTGTGCGACCAGCGTTCATCGTCGCCAGGGTGATGAGATGTTTGGGGTTGTTCCCTGGGCTGAGACAAACAGTTAAGACACCGGCCCAACCTGGGTAGTCACAACACTTCCTAGATGGAGTAAGGCTCTGTTAGGAGTGACTTGAGCCGCAAATGACTCTTGTGCAGAGGGGCCACCCTCGCCTTACCGCGACCGCGAAGCTGAGCAGCCCCCCTGCGTAAACGCCAGTTTTATTTCCCGGTGCCCGACAGCGGAAGCGTCTGCGTGCCGAGGCTGTTGGGAATGTTGACTTGCGCCGTGCGGGTACCGGTGGCCGAAGGCGTGAATTTAATGCTGATCGTGCAAGTGCCGCCGTTGGCCAGTGTGCCGCCGCAGGTCCCGAGACCCCCGAACGCGAAGTTGCTGGCGTTCGTTCCGCTGATCGAGAAGTTGCTGAACGTTATCGCTGAGCCGGTTTTATTCGTCAGCGTCGAGAATTCGACGGCGCTGGTGGTGCCCACCGTTTGACTGGGGAAGAGAAGCGGGCTCGGCGAAAGGCTGACCGACCCGGTGGTCGAAGAGGCGCCCGTCCCCGACAGCGGGAGTGTCTGCGTGCCAATGTTATCGGGAATGTTCACCTGCGCGGTGCGCGTACCGGTGGCCGAGGGCGTGAATTTAATGCTGACCGTGCACGTGCCGCCGTTCGCCAGTGTGCCGCCGCAGGTGCCAAGGCCTCCGAAGGCGAAGTCGCTGGCGTTCGTCCCGCTGATCGAGAAGTTGCTGAAGGTTATGGATGAACCGCTTTTATTCGTCAGCGTCGAGATTTCGACGGCGCTGGTGGTGCCGACCGTCAGGCTGGCGAAGGTGAGCGGGCTCGGTGAAAGGCTGACCGTGCTTGGCGCGGCGCCCGTTCCACTCAAACTGACCGCCTGGGTCGCGGCGGTCGAAGTCAGTGTCGCGGTGCGGGTGCCCGTCGCCGTCGGCTTGAACGTCACACTAATCGTGCATTTCGCGCCCGCTGCCAGAGACGTGCCGCAGTTGTTGGTCTGGGCAAAATCCCCCGGGTTCGTGCCCGAGATGGCGATGCCCGGGCTGACCGCGGAAGACTTGAGGCTCGAGAGGGTTACAGTCTGAGTAGCGCTCGTCGAGCCTACCGTCGTGCTGGCGAAAGTCAAGGAGCTCGGCGATAGGCTGACCGGGCCTGTCGCCGATACGCCCGTCCCGGCCAAACTGACCGTTTGCGGGCTTCCAGTGGCGTTGTCGGTTATCGAGAGCTTTCCGGTCACACTTCCCGTGGCGGTGGGTTTGAACGTCACACTGATGGTGCAGCTTGCTCCCGCCGCCAGGCTCGTCCCGCAACTGTTGGTTTGACCGAACGGTGTTGTTGCTCCGATGCTGCTAATACTCATGCTCGCCGTGCTGACGTTCTTGAGCGTCACGGACTGAGCCGCGCTGGCAGTTCCTACGGCGGTGCTCGGGAAGGTCAAGGAGGTTGGTGAGAGGCTGGCTGTGGGTGTGTTGCTCGCCACTCCGGTTCCGTTAAGGCTGATGGTGAGGCCGGATACCGCCGGCGTGGTCGTGACGGTCAATTGGCCGGTCAGTGTTCCCGAGGTGGTGGGTTTGAACGTCACACTGATGGTGCACTTCGCTCCCACCGCCAGGCTCGAGCCGCAGGTGTTGGTATCAGCGTAGTTGCTGCTGATCGCCACGCCGTTAATCGTCAATGCCAGCCCCCCCGTGTTGGTGAGGGTGGAAGTCTGTGCCGCGCTGGTTGCGCCCACTGTAGTGCTTGGGAAGGTGAGCGAGGTGGGCGACAGACTAGCTCCGGCCGTGACTCCTGTCCCCGTCAGGGCTGCTGTCACGCCAGTGACGCCGGTGTTCAGCGTCGCGACTGCGGCACTCGCCGTCGTAGGCTTGAACGTCACACTAATCGTGCAACTGCTTCCCGCCGCCAAGCTCGAGCCGCAGGTATGCGTCTGGCTGAACTCGCTGGCGTTCGTGCCGGTGATCCCGATGCTGAGACTGGCCGCCGAAGCCGTGCTGTTGGTGAGGGTCAGACTCTTCGCCGCGCTCGTTGTCCCGACCGCGACATTTCCAAACGACAAAGAAGTCGGAGAGAGGCTGACTGATCCTGCCGAGACGTTGAAGAAGTCGGACATGGGGGCAGCGGTGGCCGCCGCGCCCAGACCCGAGAAGCTCGCGCCCAGGCCCTGCGCCATTGTCCGCAGCGTGTTCTCGTGCGCGTAGCTGACCGATGACTGGAAGGCCGGGAAGCTGTGGGGGCTGACGCCGACCCATTCGACTTGGTTCCCCGAGGTCCCGCTGTTCTCATCGAACACCACGATCAATAAACCGTCCCCGCCCGGCTGGAAGTATTTGCTCGCCAAAAGCGGCGTCAGGTAATGGCTCAGAAAACCGTCGAACGTCGAGAGCGAGCAGTCGTGCGCGTCATCGCAACCGTTCGGCGACAACCAGGATAGGTTCGGCAAGGTGCCGGCGCTCACATCGCTCGAGAACTGGCTCATGCAGACAAAATTGGCGCTTTCAGTGTTGATGTTGGGGAAGTAGACGAGCGGGTCATGGCGAACGATGTAGCTGCCGCTGTTGAGCGCCCCGCATCCGTTGGTGCTCTCTTCGTAATCCTTCCAGGTCTTCCCCGCCTTCTGGACCTCGTAGGCAATATTGTCTTGGGAGGTCGAAAGGCCGAGGCTGGAGGGCGTCTGGCTGTCGTCGTTGGTAATGATCTGGCCTGTCGTCAACATGAAATAGTTGCCGATAGAGGGGTGGGTGTCGGCGTGGTAGTTGGTGGCCAAGCCGTAGGTGTTGGCCAGCGAGTCCAAATACGTCATCCCACCGACGCTGCTGCTATAGTCAGTGTTCTCGCCGATCACAATCACCACGTGCCCGAAGGCGGGCAGGGTGGTAGATGTCGCGGCGGGAGCCACGCTCGGGCCCGACGTTAATATGGCCGCCAGCCCAAGAGCCGCGACCGCCATCGCTAATATGACTCGGTTTATATATTTCATTGAAATTCGGTCCTCCTAATTAGTCTGGCCGACATGGCCGAGAAGCCCGTCCGCCCTGTTCAAGCCAAGTCGTTTCGAAAGACATCATTTCCGCAGAGGAATTTCGCCTTGCCCGTTTATGGCTCTGGGATGCCCAGTGCTGCCGGACTACAAACTGCGGAAATCTTGAAACAACTCGGTGATTCCCTGAAGAGGCTTTCAGGAGGATCGTGAGAAAAAAACCTTAAGACGATTCGTGCAACTGCATGAACCATTGTGCAGGTTTATGCATTGCACTAGGGTTTTTACCTGAAAGTGCATAGGGTAAACAACTGTCTTCATGGGCATAAAACGTACAGGTATATACTGTACAAAAGGTCAGGTATTTACCTCTATCACTTGGGTATTTTCCCTAATCAAGAGCATTGATATGCGTGCAATGATAAACGATGACTTCATACAACTTAAGATAGAGTCAGGTTGCGGGGATTTGAGACGATGGGAATTATTGCGGAGAACCGATATCAAATCGTAGCGAGGGCGCGGAAAGAAAAGTTGGGGCGACACTTCGCCCAGAAAGGAAATGTGCTGCTAATGGAGCCCATCGCGGGGTAGAAGGTAGCGGTTGTTGAACGGGACGTCCAGAGGTGGGCGAAGTTCCAGCGAACTTATAAAGGACCCGCCAGGCGCGAGGTCGGGCCCGATTTATGCCACGAAATATCCAGCCATTCTTGCGCTTGATGGTGGCATCAAGGCGTTTCTGCGCCCTCCTTCATGGACCTGCCAGGCAGAACTACGGTTTATGGCAGGGAAGACAGGGGTTTCGACCATCCGGGTCAGTCGTGTGGGCCAAGCAGGTGTTAGGGGCGGGCCGAAGGGCCGGTTTGGCGACAGGAGAGGAAGTTAGGTGTGAAACGCGGCTCGTCGCGGAACAAGGGGAGGCACACATCGGCGGGATTTCCGTCAACTTGACGCAGCCTCTCTCCTCCCTGTCATCGTTGGGCGAAAGAGGCGCTATCGTCCCCCTGCTAAGCTTCCACTCTTAAGCGGACCAATAACTAGGCTGCGGAGGCCCAACACGACGCACGATGGCGGGGAAACCGCCAATCCGCTGGCCGTCAACTGCGCGGACCACGTGATCACCGGCGGCGTCACCCATCGACACGCCATAACAATACTTGCCACCGCTTTTTGGCTCCGGCCTGTGCAGCATCTTCACACCGAACACCGCAAAGCCGAAACTGTAAAACCAGTCCAGGATTTCGAGCGGAGTCAGGGAGGTTCGAGTTTCCAAAACGAGCTCTGTCATCTCGAGCTACACCTCGGAAAAGTCTAAGGTAAAGTCCCCTTCAGGCTAATCCGCGTTATGGCGTTCGTCAATTCCCTACAGGATGGATAAAAATCCTACACCGGAGACATAGGATTCTGAATATCGCAGGGTTGAAAACTGTCTCTATCTTCGGATGGGTGCCCGGACGCTGGGAATGTGAACTTGCGCAGCGCGGCCAATGGCGGGCGCAAAAACTCCGTCAGGCGAGGCGGACTAAGCCCGTATCCAAGGCCCGCCGCACAGCCTCGGTGCGCGATTTGGTTTTGAGCTTTTGCAACAGATGATTTACGTGGGACTTGACCGTGCCTTCCGTAATCCCCAATTCATCCCCGATTTGCCTGTTGGATTTGCCGGCGGCCATGATGGTTAAGACGGCGCGCTCGCGCTCGGTCAGTTCGGGATGGCTAAAGCGGGCAGCGAGCTTGGCGGCTATCCCCGGCGGGATGAAATTCTTGCCCTCCGCCACCGCGTGGATGCACTCCACCAGTTGTTCTCGAGGAGCGTCTTTCAACAGGTAGGCTTTGGCGCCGGCTTTCATGGCGCGATAGACGTCTTGATGCCGTCCCTGTCCGGCATGCGCAGGTCGAGAAGCGTCACGTCGGGCTTGCGTTGGCGAAACTGGGTGACGGCCTCGTGGGCGTCGGAGGCCGTCGCGACCACCGTCATTTCGGTCCGTCGATCCAGCATGGCGCGCAGGCCCTCGCGCACCACCGGGTGGTCGTCCACGATCATGAGCCGGATTTTCTTTTCATTTTCCATGGGGTGTCAGCTTTCCGGTTGCTTTGGAGCCGCAACCCTGGCCTCAATTCTTGTCCCCTTTCCCGGCTCGGAGTCAACAAGCAACTGGCCGCCTATCTGTTCCGAACGATCCCGCATGCTGAAGAGGCCGAACCCCGGGCTTTTGCGCGCTTGCGCCAATTCAAACCCTTTGCCGTTGTCATTGACCACCAGGGCCGTGGCGCCGTCATCGAAGCGCAGCTCCAACTGCACTTCTTTCGCTGCCGCGTGGCGCAGGCAGTTGGCCAAGGCCTCCTGGGCGATTCTGAGAAAGGCATTTTCCATTTCCGGGGATAAGGCGCGAGGTTGCCCTTGCACTGAAAATTTGAACGTCGTCATCGAAGAATCAAGAAGCCGGTGACCTAGCCGGTCCAGGGCCTGCGGCAAATCGCCCTGATGGAGAGGGCCGCCGGTGTGCCAGGCCCAAACAAACCTTCGGACCTGATCGAGCCCCTCGCGCGCGACTTTAAGGGCCAAGGCCACATGGCCCTGCAAAGCTTTTCCCTCCGTGGGCACCAAGTCTTTCGCTGCCTCCAGCTGCACGACGACGCCGGCCAAAACCTGGCTCAAAGTGTCATGAGTTTCGCGGGCGAAGGCATCGCGCTCCTTGGTCAGCGTGGATTCCCATACCCGCTGCCGCACGCGGGCACTGATGTCGGCCAGGGCCAGCACCGCTCCGTCATGTTTCTTTTCCGCCGTAGTATAGGGCTGGATTTCGAGCGAGTACCAGAGTCCTTCGGAGTCTTGCACCTCCTCCTTTTGAGAAATCCCGCTATCAATAACCGCCCGGATTTTTTCTCCCAGGTCCGCCAAAGGAAGTTTCTGGCGGAGATCGCTCAGGGGCCAGCCGTGGCCGCTGGGAATCAGGTCGAAGAGCGCCTGGGCCGCGGGCGTAAAACGCCGGATGCGCAAATCCTTGTCCAAGATGACCAGCGCCAAATTAACGCTGTTCATGATGTTGGTCATATCGTTAAAGGTCACGCTGAGCTCCTGGTTGCGGTTCTGCAACTCCTCATTCAGCGTGGTCAATTCCTCGTTCGCCGACTGCAGTTCTTCGTTGGCGGTCTCCAGCTCCTCGCTAGTGCTCTGCAACTCTTCGTTGGCTGACTGGATCTCCTCATTCAGCGACCGCAGCTCCTCATTCGTGCCCTCCTGCTTCTCGATGACCGATTCCAGATAGGCCTTGGTGGCCCCCAGTTCTTGTTTGAGCTCGCGGACCCTCGAAAGGCTATGCTCTTCCGCCTCTGTTAACCTTTTCGGCTTGGGTCTGGCTGACTGCGGCGGCTGAGGCGGCGAATCCTCCTGGAACATGACGAGGAAGTGGAGTCCCTTTGAGAGATGAGCTTTGACCGGGGCGACGCGCAGCGTGACGACTTTCCAGCCGCCATTCTGACTGACCCGCACATTTCTCCGCAACACGGGACGGTTCTTCTTTCGCGCCTCGTGGATAGCCGCGCGGAGTTCGAGGAGCAGGCCCTCGCGAGCCATTTTGAGCAGGTTCAGGGACGCCGATCCAGAGGCCGGCTCGAGGTAGAGGCCGCTTCGCCCGCGAAACTGAATTATTTCCATATCCTCATTGACGAGCACCGAGGGCGGGGCGTACTCGTTGATCAGGATGTTGTCCGCCCTTTCTTTGATCGCCTCCGGTGAATCCTTCGATCGCTCGAGGGTCTCTCCGGCCTTTGGCTCGCCCAGAGGAGCTATGGTGCGATCCGCCGCAAATTCGAAACGCTGCCGGACCAAAACCGACTTTTTCGCATAAATTCTGTGTTTTCTGTCCACCATGGTGAACATATTTGCGAAAGGCCCCACGGTCTCCGCCGAGCCCAGGAATAGATAACCAGTGGACTTCAAAGCGTAATGGAAAAGGGGGAGCAGCCTCCTTTGCAGAGTGGGACCGAGATAAATCAGCAGGTTCCGGCAGCTAATCAGGTCGAGGTGCGAGAAGGGGGGTTCCTTGGTGACATCCTGTTTCGCGAAGACGATCAAATCGCGGACGGTCTTGGTAACCTGGTACCCTTCCTGGGTCTTGATAAACCACCGGCGGAGGCGCTTCCGGTCCACCTCGCCCATGGCGTCATCCAGGTACCGGCCTTTGCGCGCGGCATTGATGGCGTCTTCGTTGATGTCGGTGGCGAATATTTGAGCCTGCACCGAACGCGCCTTCTCTCCCATCACTTCGAGCAAGGCGATGGCGATCGAGTAGGCTTCTTCGCCCGTGGAGCAGCCGGGCACCCAAATCCGCACCGGCGAGTTAGCAGGCCGGTTCTTGAGCAATTTCCGCATCACAGTGGATTGCAGCCGTTTGAAAGCGTTGGCCTCCCGGAAGAAACCGCTGACGCTGACGAACATGTCGCGGTAGAGGGCTTGCAATTCCGCAGGGTGTGTTTTGACCAGGTGCAGGTAGTCTTTCAAAGAGGCCTTGGTATGAAGCGCCATCCGGCGGCGAATACGGCGCTGGATCGTGGACTGCTTGTAATAACTAAAATCCACCCCAAATGACTTTTTCAAGATGGCGAAAAGCTCGGTGAGTCCGGTTTCCTTATCTGTTTTCGTCACCTCTTCTTCGGTTCCTTTCGCTCTGGCGAAATGAAAATAGGGATGACGGGCGATCTTTTGCAATTCGGCCGGAATTTTCTCTGGAGGAAGAACGAAGTCCACCACGCCGGCGGCGATGGAGCTTTGGGGCATGCCAAAGTACTTGGCGGACCTGGCATCCTGGGCGAAGGTGATGCCGCCCGCCGCCTTAATGGCCTTCATTCCCGCGGCTCCGTCGGACGCGGTGCCGGAGAGGATGACTCCCACCGCCTGGTGCTTTTGGGCCTCGGCCAGGGAGCGAAAGAAAAAATCTATAGGCATGTGCTGGTGAAGCACCTGCTGGCGCGGGACGAGCTTCAGGATTCCGTGTTTCATGGCCATGTTGGCGTTGGGAGGAATAATGTAAACATGGTCCGCTTGCACGCGCATCCCCTCTTTCACTTCCGACACGGGCATGCGCGTGGCTCGAGAAAGTATCTCGGTCAGGTGGCTGGCGTGAGTTGGGTCGAGGTGTTGGACCAGGATATAGGCCATCCCCAGATCGTCTCGCACGCAACTGAGGAGGCGTTCGGAAGCATCCAGGCCGCCTGCCGAGGCGCCAATGCCTACGATCGTTGTCAGTGCGTTAGCCTGTTTACGGCCTTTTTTGTTATTGCGCCGCGTATTTCGTGCGGCGAGCGTTTCCGAGGTTGCTCTCGTCATAGTTGCTTCCAGACGCGCCCAAAAAACACTCCCCTCTCTCCTCGATCGTGAGGGACCCGGATGTGCAAGAGACTCCTTATCTTGTATAGTTTATCCGGCATGAGAAGTCAAGCGAACGGCGATGCGAACGGCGATGTACGGTAGTGTCTCAGCTTGAAAAACGAATGGAAATTGGATTGCCCTCATGGCGCGTGCCAGACCACTTTGCCGACTTTGTTGAGGGCCACGGCGTGTGGGTCATACAATGTCAGCTCAGGGCGCTCAGCATGCATGTTGATGTTGAGATGACCCACTCGGCCTGTTGAGCGGCCGAGACCGAGGAGGAATCTTTCCCCGGGCTAGCCTCGGATGCCCAGGCTTTGCATCATTTTGTCGGTTTCGCGGTACGCCTCTTTGACCCAATCCACGATCTTCGCCGGCTCGGGAGAGTATTCCAGTTCGACGCTGACCGCGCGGGAGTATCCGGTTGCTTTCAATTGCTCGAGGTAGGGAGTGAAATTCACCACCCCGCGCCCAGGCGGCAAGTCGCCGTGCTTTTTCCCGTCGCAATCGGACAGATGGACGTGCGCGATACGCCCCTTGAGCTTGGCAATATCTTTGGCCGGCGAATGGGACAGTGTCAGGTGAGAGATGTCCAGGTTCGCGCAGGCGGCGGGATGATTGACATCACGCAGAAATTCCACCATCTTCTCGAGGCTGTTGACAATTGAGAGGTGGAACGGCTCGAGCTCGATAGCAATCTCCAGGCCCAGCTTCGCGGCATATTCCGCCGACTCTCTCACAAACTCCGCCGCCCAGTTCCACTGATCCTTGGGAGGAATGACTTCCTGCTGCCACACGTATTCGCCGAGCACCGTCAGGACATTTCGCGCTTCGAGTTCGTAGGCGAAATCGAGGTGCCTCTTCATGCGCTCCGAATGGAACCGCCGGACGGGGACATTGAAGTCCGCGACG
>QHZO01000329.1:6915-10699 GCA_003224695.1 Acidobacteriota bacterium | reverse complement strand
GCCAGCCTGCGGCCCGGGGTTTTTCCTATCGGGCCAGACCAACACACCACGTAACGCCATGCCCTCGCTGCACCTCGTATGGGCCCTCATGATCGCGCGCCGCGCGCGCGGGAACGGCTTGGCAGGACGAGTCGCTGCCGACATCTTTCTTGTGCTCACGATCGTGGCCACACTCGGATTGGGCGAGCATTACCTGGTGGACCTCATCGCCGCGGTCCCGTTCTGGGCGGCCCTCGAAGCATTGTGGCGCTACCTTCCGGTTCGCGGTTTTGGCAACCAGAGTGTTTTCGCCGTAAGGGCCGGCACACCCCCACCGGAACAGGGTTCTGTGTGAAGTACATGAGCGTCGCAACGAATGAACAAGGCAAGAAAGAGGTCACAGGTGGCGCGACGGGCGCGGCCCAACCCAGGACCCTCCGCCGATCTTCGCGAACCACCCTCGCCGCCTTTGGCGCTTGCCTCATCGCAGCCCTTTTTGCGTTTTGGAATCTCCGCACCTGGTCATTGCGTATCACTTATCCGGGAGATCGCAATAGCGGCGTTGAAGGAATCGTCCTCGCCGAGACTCTGGAACTGCGCGAAGGTCTGCCGATTTACAGCGCCGATGTCGCCGACGGTTTTCACGCCTCGGCCTACGGCCCTTTACATTACCTACTGGGTTCGCGACTCATCGATCCCGAGCATCCAGGCTTACTGGGCTTTCGCATCCTTGCGGCTTCGACAACCCTGGGATCGGCTGCGGCGTGCGGCGTACTGGCATTTTGGGTCTCGGGGAGTTGGCTGGGGGCGGTCCTCGCGCCCCTGATTTATCTGAGCTTCGCCGTCGTGTCGCAGTTTGACGTGACGGCTCGAAGTGACTCGACCGCGCCCTTTCTGGAGCGCGAAGGACCAATTCGTTCGCCGGGGGAAGGGCGAGCATCCCAAAAGTAAGACGAGAGGTGATTATGGAGCGGCCTATGACAACCGCTGACGTGGGCCAGTCCGAGGGCCAATCCCCGGCCCGCCAGCCCCTCTGGGCACAACTTGGTGTTGCTCTTTCTTTCTAGTTTCGGGGCGCTTTATGTTGAAATCCTGGTCATCCGCTGGATCGGGACGGAGGTCGGCGTATTTGCCTACGTCCAGAATCTTGCGCTAGTCGCCTGCTTCCTTGGTTTCGGTCTAGGGTGCTACCGGGCGGACAAGAAGAAAGGCCTCGAGTGGACCCTGCGCGCCCTGATGGGCCTGATCGCGATGATTTATGTTCCCTTTGAGCCCTGGCGAAGATTCCTTTTTGAGCTCTCGAACTTCCTCTCACTTTCTCCTGATGCGGCGATGTGGGGAAGCAACAACCTGGATCGCCTGTCGCCGCATTCGATCTGGTTTTACTTTCTCGCCTCGACCGCAGTGCTCTTAACCTTCTTGTGCCTTCAGGTTCTGCTGATGTACCCACTCGGCCAGTGGGTAGGCGCCTATCTGGATTCGGCCCGTGACCCCATCACGGCTTATTCCGTGAATCTGCTGGGCAGTGTGGCGGGGATCTGGGCATTTGCGTTGCTGGCGTTAATCTGGCTTCCTCCCGCCTGCTGGTTGGCGGGCGCCTTCCTTCTGATTGTGGCCCTCAACCCTCCCCGGCCGCGAGTCGGCGCTGTGGTCGTGGGGCTGGTCGTAGTGGCCGTCGGCATGGTGGCTCTGCGCGCCTCGCGCGCCGCCGGAATTTACTGGTCGCCGTACCAGAAGCTCGAACTGGTCCAGGTTGATGGACAACGGGAAATCTATGTCAACAACAAGGGGTACATGACCATCGCGGATATGACGCCGGCATTCCTTGCCCGCCATCCCGACGTGGCGGACAACTATCGCACCGAGAGCTCTTACGACGCGCCTTTCCGTTTCGCCGCTCGTTCGGCCCGGGTTCTGATCGTCGGCGCAGGGGCTGGTAATGACGCGGCGGCGGCGTTGCGCAACGGTGCGGAGCATGTCGACGCGGTAGAAATCGATCCGGTTATTTATTTCCTGGGACGGAAGCTGCACCCCGATGCGCCGTACGCTTCGCCCAAAGTGAACGTTATCCTGAACGACGCCCGGGCCTTTTTGCGCGACGCGCGGGGCCAGTACGACGTCATCGTTTTCGGATTGCTCGATTCGCATACCCAGTTTTCTGACTACAGTAATATGCGAATAGATAATTACGTATATACGCAGGAAGCCTTTCAGGAAGCGGCGCAGTTGCTGAATCGCAACGGAATCCTGGTCATCAAGTTCGAGGTCCGCCCCCCCTGGACGTGGATGGGGCAGCGTTTCTACGCCACATTGAACCTGCTATTTGGCCGGCCCCCGATTGTGTTTTACGTCCCAAACTTCCACGGTCTCGTGAGCGCCTCGGTCTTCATCGCTTCCCCTGACCCCGACTTACGGACGCGCGCCAGCCAAGGGACCCTGGCCCAGATCATTCGGAAGCATCCGCCTGCCTTCCCCTTGACTTTGGCGGCGGCGCCTCCACTCACCACCGACAACTGGCCATACGTGTATCATCGTGGCCACTCCATTCCCAACACCTACCTCACCGTGTCGCTGATTCTGCTGGCTCTGGCATTCCTTCTGGTGCGCCGAACCTTTAACATCTCCGAATATTCCACCTGGCACTTCTTCTTCCTGGGCGCAGGATTCATGCTGCTCGAGACGCAGATGATCAGCCGGTTGGCCCTCTACTTCGGAACAACCTGGTTGGTGACTGCAATAGCGCTGACAGCCATTCTGTTAACGCTGGTTCTGGCCAACTTCTGGGTTAATCACTATCGCGTGACACGCCTGACTCGCTGTTACCTCGTGCTGGTGATGGCGCTGGTTGCCGATTACCTGATTCCCTGGGAGCGCATTCATTTTTCAGCGCACGCGGTGGGCCTGCTGCTCTGCCTTGCGTACGCCGTCCCCGCCTTTTTCGCCGGCATCATCTTTGCCGAAGCGTTCCGCGCGTCGCGACAAAAGTCCAGCGCCTTCGGAGCCAACATCTTCGGCGCCGTGGCGGGCGGGCTGGCTCAAAACGTGTCGTTTGTGTTCGGATTGAATGCGCTCCTGCTCGTGGCGGGCGTCTTCTATGCCCTGGCGGCGTGCTCCTGGCAACTGGAGAGCCGCCTTGAAGTGTCATAGCCCTCAAGGCACCGCTCGCGGAGTTTTTGGAGCGGCGGCCCGGCTGGCGCGTGGCGGCGTCAGCCCAAGTCAGCGCGTTGATCGAGTATGATGGGCGTCAAGCATTAACGAAGCCGTAGGGGCGGGTCTTAAACCCTCCCCTACGAACGATCTAGATGAGGCAAGGCATTTTGAGCATACCCTCGGTTACAAACCGATCGGAGCAAACCTCTGGCGAGGCCGCTCCCGCCAGCGGTGAAGAATTGTTCTTCCCCGAAAAATCGCGAGCAGAATGCCTTGTCACGCTCGCCGTATTCGTTGTTTCCTGCGCCTACCTGCGAGTGTTTGTTAATGGCTTAACGTTCAACGCGGATGAGGGCATTGCTCTTCAGGGCGCCTCGAGAATTCTTCACGGCCAAGTCCTTTATCGTGATTTCTTTTCTTTCCTGACGCCGGGCTCCTTTTACTGGACAGCGTTCCTTTTCCGGATTTTCGGCAGTTCCATGCTCGTCGCCCGCCTGACGTTGATGATCTACGGCGCGCTCTATTCATCCCTGACGTACCTAGTTGCCAGGCGCACCACGTCCCGCTGGACGTCGCTCGCGGCGGCCTATCTGCTGTTGATAAGCGCTCTCCCAGCGCGCTTTATATTCATCCACAACTGGGACAGTTCGCTGTG
>QHZO01000329.1:0-6823 GCA_003224695.1 Acidobacteriota bacterium | reverse complement strand
GATTGCGTGGTCCAGTAACAGGAGCGCGTTCAGAAGGTTTTCAGCTTGGGCTGCCATGGGCATCGGAGCCACATGGCCCTTTCTCCTAGTGACCGGTTACTGGGCCCATGTAGGGGCGTTGCGACAAATGTGGAACGATTGGCTATGGCCTCTCCATCATTACGCGAGCGCCAACGCTGTCTCTTACGGGGCTATCTTCAAATCGTATGAGGATTGGAACGATGTTTTCGCCAACTCTTCGTGGCTCGGTCGGGGCATAGCAGCATTGATTCTGAGCCCCTGCATTGTCATTGACCTTCTGCCGATCCTTGCCGCCGCCTCGCTGATTGTCGCGATGCGCGCCATAATCAAGCGCGAGCGGGAGACCTCGACGCTCGCTTATTACGTTCTGGTTTCGGCCGCGGCCAGCAGTATGGGATTGTGCGCGGTGCTTAGCCGGAGGGCTGACACCGCGCATTTAATCTTCGCTGGGCCGCCGCTATTCTTGGTTCTCCCCTGGCTCATTCAGGTCCCGACCGTTCTCCGTTGGCTGCCCGGAGCGGGGAGCCGTTGGCTGGCAGGGTTCTTCCTCGGGTCGTTCAGCCTCTACGGTGCTGTGCCCATTACCGCAAGGGCTAGGATGTCCGTGCCAACCTTCACTAGGAGGGGCGCACTGGAGGTCGGGCAACAAAATGGTGGCCTTGAGTATCTGATGTCGCACACATATCCCGGGGAACGGGTGCTCGTCTATCCTTACTCACCCCTTCTCTACTATCTGACGGATACGTATAGCCCGGCCACGTTCGACTTCCTCCAACCTGGGATGCACACTCGAGAGCAATTTGATGAGGCCGTCCGGGCAGTCGAGGCGGACCGCACACCGCTAGTGCTCTATGAAACGAGCTTTTTCTCAGACAGCCTATATAGGTTCTGGCCCTCGACGTCACCTGAGGCAATCGCGCGAGAACCAATGAGGGAGCTTCTGCTCTCCGAATATCGTCCCTGTGCGATCATCAAGGGTGACGACCGATTCGTGGCCTTCTGGCGCAAGGACATACCCTGCCCGCCGAAGCCGGCACCATGATGCCAGGCATTAGATGACCGTTCGTGCCGTTCACACCCGAGCCCCCAAGGTGAATTCTGGTGCGGGTCTGCTGATCCACAGCGGAGGCGAGCTTCTCCCGGCAGGCGGACGGAGTTCCCGTTGCGCGGAGTTACCTAATTTGGGAAATTGTCAGGCGAAGAGCTTGTCTCGAGAGCGGAGAAGCGGACTCACGACTTGGAGACGCAGTGTCCTCGATTATAGACACTTGAACCTGAGTTTGGCTCATACCGCAAAGGAAACACTCGATTTTACTGCGGCGAGGAAAACTCTTGCATTTGGAAATCGTTTGGAATACCCTATCCGACAAGGACGAGGTTTCGTTTGAAGAATCCGTTTGGAGGTTGCGGGCTATCTCGTCGCCGCAACGGAAAACTTCTAAGATAATTGGAGGACACATGGACTCTCTGAAAACGGGCCGAGACTTTTTGCTCAAACTGCACCGGGAAGAATCCGGGCAAGACTTGATCGAGTACGCCCTGATCGCGGCCCTGATAGCTCTCGGCGCGGTCGTTGGGATGGACACAGTGGCGAACCAAATTAATGCCGCGTTCAACGCCATCAGCAAGAAGCTGTCGAACGCCGTGTCGTAAGCAAGGGTCTGTGTTGAGACGGCATCTCAGGGAGAAACCCTAGCTATTCCAGATTTGGGAGCTTGATGGGCGGCTGATGGAAACGTACCTTCTTGCGGGGGGGTTGGTCATCGCACTGCTCGCCGCATTTACCGATGTGCGTAGCGGACGCATTCCAAATCGCCTGGCTTACGGAGCCCTATTATTGGGGTTGGCGGTCCGAACCTTTGTGGGTGGATGGGGCGGCTTGTTCGAGGGCCTGCTGGGTGCGTTAATCTGTGGCGGAATCTTCCTGGTGTTCTTCGTCATAGGCGGGATGGGCGCCGGCGACGTGAAGCTCATGGCAGCCATCGGTTGTTGGGCCGGAATCCGGCAAGGGTTGGTTACCGTCCTGGCTACAGCCATCGCAGGGGGTATCCTGGCCGTTGCGTACATGGTTTTCTACCGCCGCGGCTCCGACACCTTTCGCAATATGGGTTCGCTCATGCGCTTTCACTTGACCTCCGGCTTGCGCACTCACCCGGAGATCAATATCAAAAGCTCGGGAGCCATAAAAATTCCGTATGCTGTGGCCATTCTGATCGGAACGGTGTATTCTATGGGCCTCCACTTATTAAGGTAAGGAGCTAAACCATGGATGCGCGAAGACTTGTGTTAGCGTTGTTGGCAGCCCTCGTGGTGGCGGCGGGGGCGGTTTTTGCCGTGATGAAGTGGTCAGGATATGGCAAGCAGGGACCCGACACAAAAGATGTGTTGGCTGCGGCAAGGCCGATCCCCGCAGGTTCGGTTCTGACCAAGGAAGACTTGACGAACATTAAGTGGCCGGTGAATCTGCCTCTCACGGGAACCGTTACAAAAGGCATCGATGACATGGTAAAGGACCAGCGCGTGGTGCTCTATCCGCTGGATATCGACGAACCGATCCTGGAACATGATTTGGCGATGCCAGGGTCGGGAGTCGGGCTGGTCACCAAGATCCCAAACGGGATGCGGGCGGTTTCGGTGCGGTCCAATGAAGTGGTGGGCGTGGCGGGATTTCTTTATCCCGGCTCCCACGTGGATGTGCTCGCGACGTTCAGGCCGGAAGGGAATGCCTCCCCCCTAACTCAGACCATTCTCCAAAACGTGCAGGTCATCACGGCGGGGCAGAGGAGCCAGCCCGACGCGCAGGGGAAACCGGAAGCGGTCAACGTTATCACGCTGCTGCTCGACCCTGTGGACTCCGAGAAATTGATTCTCGCTTCCACGCAAGCGACCATCCAGTTCGTTCTCCGTAACGGAGCCGACACGGCTACGTCGGTGACGCATCCGGTCTCGGCGGATGAAATGATGGGGGGGAATCCCGCCAAGAAAGTCACCGAGGTCGCGCAACAAGTACCCGTAAGGCGCGTTCAGCCTCGCCAAGAAAGAAAGGAAGTGCAGGCCCCTAAGACGGACGAATCGGTTACGGTCGAGATTTACAACGGGGAAGCAAAGAGTGTGCAGAAATTCCCTTCGGGCAGCGTCCCGAAATGAGGGTGGAAAAACTATGAGCGAGCCCCGCGGGAGGGAGCTCGTCCGGATCGCGGCAGCTTCGGGATTCGGAGTCTTCCTCGCATTGGTTTCTGGACCCGGCTGGAGTCAGCAAGCGACTCCGGAAGCGCAATCTCTCCACGTCTTGGTCGGCAAGTCCGTCGTGATCAATCTGGAATCGAGAATGCGGCGCGTCATGGCGAGCAATCCGCAGGCCATCGAAGTGGTGGCGACGACACCGCAGCAAGTGGTGGTGACCGCCAAGACGGTGGGGGAGAGCAGCCTGATAATCTGGGATGAGTCCGAGCACTCCCGTCTGCTCGACGTCACCGTGGATCTCGACGTCAGCGCTCTTCGAGACGCCATTCAGTTGGCTTATCCCAATGAACCCGTTCAGGTCCAGGCGGAAGGGGAGCGGCTGATTCTCTCGGGCACCGTCTCGGCACCGGACGTGGTGGACAGCGTCATGAAGATGGCCACGGTTTTCTCCAAGGACGCCATCAATTCCATGAGCCTCGGTGAACCCGTGCACGACCGGCAGGTGATGCTGGCGGTCAAGCTCGCGGAGGTGGATCGCACGAAGTTGGAGGCATTGGGGATCAATTTCATCAGCACCGGGGGCCTGAACACCTTCGGCGCCATTTCCACCCAACAGTTTGGCGCGGCTTCGACCCAAGGCGCACCCATTACGTCGACCACGATCCAATCGACGGGGCTGACGGTCAGCGACATTCTGAACGTCTTCCTATTTCGCCCGGACATCAACCTTGGCGTGACGATCCGCGATTTGGAGCAGAAGAACGTGCTCGAAGTCCTCGCGGAGCCGAACTTGATGGCTCTGAACGGCCAAAAAGCCAGTTTCCTGGCCGGGGGCGAATTCCCGTTCCCGGTCGTTCAGGGGGGCACAAACATTACCGCCGTGACGATCCAATTCCGCCAGTTCGGTGTCAGGCTCAATTTTACCGGCTTTATCGCCAAGGACAACACGATCCGGCTGGATGTCGCGCCGGAGGTAAGTACGTTAGACTTTACGAACGCGTTGACCATCGCGGGCTTTGTCGTGCCCGCTATCTCGACGCGGCGCGCTGAGACCCAGGTCGAGTTGAGGGACGGGCAGAGCTTCGGGATTGCAGGGCTGCTCGACCATCGGACGCAGCTCCAAATGAACAAGATGCCGGGGATCGGGGATTTGCCGATTCTCGGCCATTTGTTTCGGTCGCGAAACCTCAACCGGTCGAATACCGAGTTGCTCGTACTCGTCACGCCCCACATTGTGGACCCGCTTAAAACGGGCGGCCAAACCGTTGCTGAGCCCATCGCGCCCATCCCATACCTCAACAACCTCCCCTACGACCAGAGGCTCCTCGGTAAATCAGGCGGAAAGACCGCCCCGGCGGCAAAGAAGCCCAAGTAAGGATAGAATAAACATGGAAACCCAAAACCGATCCAAACCGACCGAATCAAACCGCACGCCTGGCCAAGAAGGTCTGTTGATCATCACCGTTTGCGCGGACGAGGAATTATCATCCCGTTTGCAGCGCTTTGTGGCGGTTGGGGAGGTGGCGCAAATCCATGCTGAATTGCAGCATTATCTTTCCGAGGAAAGCGACTCCATCCTCATTGACCGCCTTAAAGACAAGCGCCCGGACGTGTGCATCGTCGATCTGGACCGCGACCGGGAAAAGGGGATTCGCACGGCTGAAAATATCCGCGGCATGCTGACGGAAACCGCGGTGTTCGCGGCCTCCTCAGACTCCCAACCGGATTTTATCCTCCAGGCCATGCGCGCGGGCTGCACGGAGTATCTCGTTAAGCCGGTCAGCCGCGATCAATTGCTCGAAGCCTTAGCCAGGGCGAGTGGACGGAAAAAGGACGTTCACCAGGAGATCTTGAACGGCCAGATCCTGGCGTTCTTCGGCGCTAAAGGCGGCGCAGGTGTAACCTCGTTGGCCATTACTCTGGGGACGCTGCTGGCCCAACACCACCAGCGCCAGACGCTGCTGATTGATCTTCATCCTGAGCTCGGCGACGCAGCGCTCTACCTCCGGCAGGACCGCTATCAGTACAGTTTTTACGACTTGTCGGAGAATACGCATCGTTTGGACAGCTCCTTGCTAAAAGGGTTCGTGATTCATCATCCCAGCGGGTTGGACATCCTGCCGGCGCCGGAGAGCATTGAGCCCACCCGCCATGCCAGCGGAGAGACCGTCAAGCGCACGCTGGAATTCCTCCGACAAAGTTACCAGTTCATATTGCTGGACTGCCCGACGGGCCTCACGGATGTGAACTTGGCCGCCTTGGAGGAAGCAGACCAGCTCTATATGGTAGCGACCCCGGAAGTGCCGGCGTTTAGGAACGTCGCCCGCTTCGGGGATTACCTGGGCCGGATCAATTTCAAGGTCGACCGGTTCCGCGTGATCATCAATCGCCATTCGAAATCTGATGCAATTAACGACGCTCAAATCGAGAAGACGCTTCGCCGCCAGGTTTTCTGGAAAGTTCCGAATCAATACCGGGAAGTCGTCAAGGTTGTCAATACGGGCAGTCCGATTGATCTCAGTTCCAAATCCGAATTCATGCGCAGCATGATGGCGTGGGCGGATTTGTTGGCGGGGAAGTCGCATCCGGGGAAGATTGAGAAAGAGAAAGAAAAAGAAAAAGAGAAGAAGGAAGGCAAGGGATTCTTAGGGCGTTGGGGCCGCTAAGGCGTATCCCGCCAGCTCCTGAGGAGGAATTATGGGTGCCATCAGCCGAGGCTCGGCGGCCTTGGGAAGTCTAGGTCCGAAGGACGACAAGAAGAGTTCGTTTACGCCCAAGGCCTACCAGGAGTTGAAATCCTCGATCCATCGCGATTTGTTAAGCCAGGTGGATCTTGAAAAACTCATGGGTCTGGGCGATGGGCGGGCCCGATTAAATATTTTCGGCATCATCCAGGAGCTGGTGGCAAATTCCAACACCCCTCTGAGCGGTGTGGAGCGGGACCGGCTTTCCCGCGAGGAGTTGGACGAAGTCTTCGGCCTCGGACCCCTCGAACCGCTTCTTCAGGACCCCACCATAAACGACATCCTGGTGAACACCTACAGGCGGGTCTACGTGGAGCGGGCGGGCCTCCTTGAGAAGACCAATGTCGTCTTCAAGGACGACGCCCATCTCATGCACATTATTGACAAGATCGTTTCCGCGGTGGGTCGGCGCGTGGACGAGTCCTCCCCGATGGTAGACGCGCGTTTGCTGGATGGCTCGCGCGTCAACGTCATCATCCCGCCGCTGTCCATTGACGGGCCGACGGTCTCCATTCGCCGTTTCGGCCATGTTCCTCTTGAGTCCGAAGACATGTTGAAAAACCGCACTTTGACGCCCCAGATTCTGGAGTTGCTGCGAGGCGCGGTGAAAGCCCGGCTGAATATGCTCATTTCCGGTGGCACCGGCGCCGGCAAGACCACGCTGCTTAACATCCTTTCCGGCTACATTTCCGATAAAGAGCGCATCGTCACCATTGAGGACTCCGCGGAACTGCAGCTCAAACAGGAGCACGTGGTGCGCCTGGAGTGCCGCCCGCCCAACGTGGAAGGCAAAGGGGCCGTCCGACCGCGGCAGCTCGTGATCAACAGTTTGCGAATGCGCCCGGACCGCATCATCGTCGGTGAGGTGCGCGGCG
>QHZO01000073.1 GCA_003224695.1 Acidobacteriota bacterium | reverse complement strand
CGATCCGAAGAAGTGGCGCACCGACGTGCCGACATATGCCAAGGTTCAGTACCGCGACGTCTATCCCGGCATTGACTTGGTGTATTACGGCAACCAGGGAAAATTGGAGTATGACTTTGTGGTTGCGCCCGGCGCCGACCCAAACGCTATCGAGCTGGCAATCGACACTGGAAATTCGAAATTCGAAACTCGAAGTTCGAAACTCGGGGTCCGTCGTTCCAAAATCCAAAATCTAAAATCGCTGTTGATGCCAATGGCGATCTGGTTGTTCCAACCGGCGGCGGCGAGGTGCGGTTCCATAAGCCGCTTGTGTATCAAGAGGAGTCAACAGTTGACAGTCGGGAGTTGAACGTAAAGCAGTCAGAAAAAACGCCACCAGCAACAGACAACGGACCACGGACAACGGACGCGTTCAATCCAAAATCCAAAATCGAAAATCCAGGGTACGACAAAACCCGCCCGCTGGTCATTGATCCCGTGCTGGTGTACTCCACCTACCTCGGCGGCAGTCTCTACGATGGCGCGGGTGCGATCGCAGTGGACTCCGCCGGCAATGCCTATGTCACAGGTTTTGCAACTCTAACGGCTAACTGCTCCTCGGACAGCACGTGTAATACTGCCGCAGTGGTCAGGAAGCTTAACAGTTCGGGGACCGCCATCCTATATTCGACTTACTTGGGGTCAGGAAGCTCTGCCACCGGCATCGCCCTGGACTCGGCGGACAATGCTTACGTCGTGGGATTCGGATTTCCGACGACTCCGGGCGCCTTTAACACCGGCGCCTGTACACCCGGGGGCACCTACTGTGCATTTGTCTCCGTCGCTAAGCTAAACACGACCGGAGATCAACTGGTCTACGGGGCATTCCTCGGCACGACGGACGGCAGACCGACCAATCACCCTGCGGGAATCACCGTGGATTCCTCGGGCAACGCTGTGGTCACTGGCTATACCTATTCTCAATATTTTCCGACGGTGAATGCTGTCAAGAGCCAATGTCCATCCTGCAGCATTTTCAACGGTCCGCATGGCAACGCTTTTGTTACCAAACTCAACTCGACGGGCAGCGCCCTCATTTTCTCCACGTACCTCGGCGGCAGTTACGACGCAGAGGGTCGGGGCGTGGCTACCGACCCGGAGGGCAATATTTATGTGACGGGTGACACGATCGCACTCGATCTCCCTACAACGGCCGGGGCGTTCCAAACGGCCTGCAACCCAGCAATATCCGATAGTGGCGACCATCCGATCTGTTATAACGACGCCTTCGTTTCGAAATTCAGCCCTTCGGGCTCGCTTGTCTACTCCACTTACTTGGGGGGCACCGAGCCGGACATTGGGTACGGAATCGCCGCCGACAATTTTGGTCATGCTTTCGTCACGGGTAGTACCGAATCTATCGATTTTCCGACCGTGGGCGCTTTTCAGGCTACCCGAACCGGAGGAACCCAAAACGCTTTTGTTACGGAACTCGACCCCGCGGGAAGCGGACTTGTGTACTCGACGTATTTGGGCTCCGGCGTCGTATCGGGCTTGGGCATTGCTCTGGATGGTTCGTCGAACATCTACGTGATGGCCTGGCCAGTTTGCACACCTTATCCTGGCGTCGCGAGTACTCAGTTCGGTCCCCTCGGAGCGGCCGACAACCTGGACGTCTTCGCGGCGGAGTTCAACTCCGCGGGCAGGCTTTTGCAAACTATCTGTATTGGCGGATCAAGCACAAATTACGTCGGAGGTATGGCCGTCGATACCTGCGGGAATATCTATCTGGCGGGTACAACCGCTTCTCTCGATTTCCCCACCCAAAAACCCATTCAACCCGACAACGCCGGCGAATTTGATTGGTTCATGGCGAAGATTGCCACAAACGAGAACCCAGCGGTGAGTCTGTCGCCGGATGGCCTCGGCTTTGGAGAACAACTCGTCAGCACCGCGAGTGCACCCCAGACGATCACTCTCTCGAACTTCTCCGGCAGAGCACTCGATATCAACCAGATTGCCATTACTGGCGCCAACAGCGGAGATTTTGCCGAGACGAACAACTGTCCTTCGACGCTGGCGTCCGGAGCCTCCTGCGTCATCACTTTGACGTTCACTCCTACCGCGACGGGCGGCAGGGCGGCGGAAGTATCCATCACAGACAACGTGCCTGGCAGCCCGCAGACGGCTCCCTTGGGCGGCTTTGGCACCATGCCCGCAGTCGCCCTCCTCCCAACATCGATCACTTTCGGTGATTCCCCCGTCGGGACGGCGACGCCACCAACCACCGCGGAAGTCTTGAATACGGGCAACGGAGCCCTTGAAATTTCTAGCATCGCCGTCACTGGCGACTTTGCGGAGACCAACACTTGCGGCTCAACCGTTCTGCCGGAAAAGGATTGCTTGATTTATGTGACATTCAAACCGATGGCTTCAGGTACCAGAACCGGAACGGTGAGTATCCAGGATAATGCGACCCTCAGTCCGCAAGTGATCACCCTCAGCGGGACAGGCACGAACTCCGGCGGCTCTGGCTCGCCGCCCGCTTTTGTCCAGGTCCAGAACAATCTGGACCGCGTCAATACGGACACTTCGCTGAGCGTGAACATCACGACCCAGCCAGGCGACCTACTGTTGGCGTTCTGCCGCGAAGGGTCGAACGCCACGGACTACTTCACCGTGACGGACTCCGCCGGGCAGAAATGGACGCAAACCTTGAGCGGTTACGAGAACGAAAGCAGCACCGGCCCGCGCAGCGGCATGTTCTACGTCGCCAATTCGGCCGCCGTGTCGAGCGTCACCGTCAACTTCACCACCGCGGCCGGCGTGACCAAGCCGGGCATCATGGTGATGGAGTTTTCCGGCGCGGCGCTAACAGGCGTGGCGGACGGCTCGGTGAAGAACAAGAGCGGTGCTTCGGTTACCGCCGAAACCAGCGGACCCCTGACCACCAGTAATGCCAACGATATTCTGATCTTCGCCGGCGAAACATCGGGAAACGAGGCGAGCTGGACCGCCGGAGCCGGCTATACGATTCCGAACAACCTGCTGACCACCGGCGCCAGCGGCTCGAACGTCCGCATGGCCATGCAATTCCTCATCGTTACTTCTACCCAGAGCAACCGCTCGACCTCGATGAGCTATCCGACTGCGAACTGGAACGGCAACATCTTTGCGGCGTTTAAGTAGGGGCGGGCCTTGTGCCTGCCCGGGGGCGACGACAAGCGTCGCCCTTACGAATTGACGCCAACGGCGAGTTGGAACGGCAATATCTTTGCGGCGTTCAATTAGGGGCGGGCCTTGTGCCTGCCCAGGGGCGACGACAAGCGTCGCCCTTACGAATTGACGCCAATGGCGAGTTGGAACGGCAATATCTTTGCGGCGCTCAAGTAGGGGCGGGCCTTGTGCCTGCCCAGGGGCGACGACAAGGGTCGCCCTTACAAATTGACGCCAACGGCGAGTTGGAACGGCAATATCTTTGCGGCGTTCAAGTAGCAAAGATAGGTGCCGAGTGGCGAGACTGGCTTCAAAACCCAAGCCGAGCGCGAAGTCAAGGTTCGGAGGCGTAGAAGCGGACCTGGACAAATCTCGACAGGTGGGAGTTATCCTCGCCGGCGATGAGCTTTTTAACGGGAGGATTCGGGCAGCCCGCATACCGCCGGGACGGTGATGAAGCAGAACGCCGCTCCAAGCGATTCAAGCGTTCACGATGGCGGGATAGACCTTCCGCACGCCGGCGATGATGTCGGCGACGTCCGGATCGGAATATTTCGGGTCTATGGGAATCCCGACGAAGGCGTCGCAGTGGTCGAGCGGGCACGAGGCCACGCCGGGCCAAGCATCGCCGCGTGCGCATCGCGCAGATCGCCAAGATCGCGGAAGCACGCAGTCCGCTCGAAGATGGCCGGAGCGCTCGTCACCACGGCCCCGCCTTCGCCCGCAGCGATGGTCTTGCATTCCTGGAAGATGTAGATGCCGCAGTCGCCAAGCGAGCCCACGGGCCGGCCGCGGTAAGTCCCTCTCACGCTCTGCGCACGATCTTCGACTGGCTTCAGCTTGCGTCGGGTTGACGCGCGGCTGTGGAGGAAGCTGTGGCTCGCGCCGCTCCAGGTAAAAGGGCGCCGGCCTCCATCCCCGTTGCCGGAGAAACCGACGCCCTGTCTGCCACGTCAGCAAGAAACTTGCGACGGTCCAGTTCCGCCCCGTTCCCCGTAATGCCTCGTCTCGTATCATCTCGTGTGCTCATGATTTGCTCCTAAACTCCGTAGGGGCATCCGTCGGCTGACGGATGCCCCTACCTCTCAGGTCAGAAATACAGCTTGATAGCCACTTGGCCGATGCGTTCCCCGCCGGCACCCGTCACAAGCCCGAAAGTACCTGTACACAGACCAGTGGTGGCGTCGGGGCCGCAGTTATTGTAGTCTCCGTCCGGATTCCCAAACTGCGCGTGATTGAAAACGCTGAAGAACTCGCCTCGGAATTGGAGCTTCTTCGATTCGGTCAACTGGATTTCTTTAAAGAACCCAAGTTCCCAGTTACTGATTCCCGGTCCGTGGAAGAATCGCCGGTTGGAGGTTCCAAGTTGGCCAAGGTCCCCCCCACTGAACAGCAAGGTGTTGAAATATGTTGCTTGCGGCCCAGCGGGGTTCGTCAAGTTCTCCTTGCGCGGGTCAGTGAAGCGGAGCGGGCCCGGCGTGAAATTCGGCTCATCCGCACCGCTTCCCGTCGGCCCTGTGGAACCGGTCCCAAGCAGCGAATGGTCATCCTGCTCGGCGATGAAGACCGGAAGACCTGTGTGGAAGCGTGTTATCCCCGTCAGCTTCCAGCCCCGCGTAGCGCGGTTGGCCGGAAGGAATTTTTCGAAAGGCAGCTCATATACGAAGCTTGCAACGAAGTTGTGAGCCATGTCAAAAGCCGAAAGCGATTTGCCGAGCTTGGGGTTGACGGGGTTGATCATCTCGACTCCGCCCGCACCGGCTCCCGGGCCCCAACTTGAGGCGTTGTCCAAGGCTTTGCTATAGGTATAGCCCAGGATCAACTGTGCTCGGCCGCTGGTATGGCGAAGACTGGCTTCGAAGGCGTTGTAGTTTGAGTTCGCCGCTGTGGAAAACAAGCCGTCGCTCCCGAAATTCCCGCCAAAGGGCCCGCGAGTGGTGTTGATGCAGGGTGGTCCAGGCGCGTCGCAGACGCCGGGAATGTTGGTCGCTCCAATTGCAGCCACAAGAGCAGGAATGGGATAAATAACCGAGTTCTCCCCGCCCGGGCCACAAGGTGTGGTATTGGGCAGCACTTCGCTCGGATCGCTAAGGCTCAAGCAGAGCGCCGGGTTGCCGGGATTGGCCTCCTGATCCGCCAGCAGACGGTGGGCTTGCGTGCCGACGTAGCTCAGACTGAGCATGGTATTGGGGGTAAGCTGCCGCTCGAAAGAGAACATGTAGTGCTCAGCGTAGGGCACACGGTTCGTGTGGTTAAAGCCTGGGGAGCTGGCAATGGGAACAAGCTTTGACCAGTCTATGCCGTTAAAGGGATTTGACGGTCCAACATTCAGAGGAGGATTGGGGGCGGGAAACGGCTGAGGGTGGAGCGATCCATCCGGCACACCGAGAAAGGGGTTCGCAAAGAAGCTTTCCTCCGGGTTCACATAGAAATATCCGAAGGGAGCATCACCGACGGCATTGAAGCTTGTCGCATCCTCGAAGGCCGTGTAAAAAATCCCAAAGCTCGCCCGAATGCTTGATTTGTTCGCCCCACCGAATAGCCAGTGGGCGATTCCCTCGTCGGCCCGCGGCGAATAGGCAAACCCGAGCCTCGGTCCGAAATTATTGTAGCGGACCGGGGAAATCGTGTGGGGAACTGTAGGATCGGTGGGAATCACCCAGCCGGTCGGCGCGCCAGGGAAAGCTTTCGACTGAACTCCGAAGACCAACGTTTCGAGCTGGTTGTGTTTTTCGTACCAGGGCGTTGAGACATCCCACCGCAGCCCGTAATTGACCGTCAAAGTCGGCCGGGCGAGCCAACTGTCCTGAGCATAAAGAGAGTAATACCGCGTCCGTGTATACTCGGGAAGCTGCTGACCCTGGAGGTATCCACCACCCCCCGGCATCACGCCGAAAAGATTGATTTGGGCGACGTGAAATTCGCCTCCGAACTTTGTCGTATGTGCGCCGTAAACCTTTGAGAAATTATCGAGCAACTGATAGGTGTTGTTGATCTGTTTCTCCGACCAAGGAAATACACCCAGGCACCATTCATTTGTACAAACTTGGGGAACGCCCTCTGCTGCGGGGTTCACTGGGAAAACGCCGCCGACATCGGGCGTGGCAATCCCGAACGAACTGAGGCTTCCGGGCCCCTTGATCCCGCCTTTCGGCTCGCCCGACCAGAAAGCGAAACGCGTATAGTTAAACCTCAGCTCATTAACCATGGTGGGCCCGAGGGACTTTGTGTCTCCGAGATTGAACTGCTGAGCACGGGAGGGCACAGTGGAGGAAAACCCGGGCAGATTTCCGCCTCCGAACGGGTCGACGAAGTAGGAGTCATCGAAGAAATAGTAACCCGAAAACATGCCCCAGCGCATGTTGGCATCCGTACGATAGCTCCATCTGTCATCGCGGAGCGTGGACTTGTACTTCGAGGTCGAGAAGAACGCTCCAGCGTTTGCCGGGGGGATATAACCACTGCCAATCAGCGCTTGGGCGGGAGCGGAAATAGCCGCCGATGGGATAACCGCGTTCGGGAACACGCATTGTGAAGAGCTCGTGCAATCGCTCGTATAATAAGGCTCACCGACGGTCACCGTGCCCGCCGGATAACCGAGCTCTGTATTGAGGATGTTTGCCCAGTTGGGGCCTGAGACGGTTCCCGTCAACTGGTCGCTAATGTCGAGCACATTCCCCGTCAAGTCCGGGCCGGATGGCACCGGTACGAGCTGGGTTTCGCCACGAACCTGGCGCCATCCTTGGTAATCGCCGAAGAAGAACAGCTTGTCGTGGATAATGGGACCGCCGATCGTTCCTCCGAACTGATTGCGATGGAGCTCGGCGCGCGCCGAACCAGGAATCTCCGCGCCGGTGACAGGATCCTGCTGGTTATAAGAGAAAAAATTGCGGGCATCCATCTTGTTGTTGCGAAGGAACTCAAATACGTTGCCGTGGAACTGGTTCGAGCCTGACTTGGTCACGACATTGACCAAGCCACCGCTGTAGTTTCCGTACTCGGCGTCGAAGTTCGCAGTTTGAATCCGGAATTCGGCGATCGAATCGAGGTCAGGGATCACGGACGTCCCGTTGCCGCCGCCTTCTTCCACGTTCCCGCCGTTTACCACGAAGCCGTTGGCGTCCTCGCGCTGCCCGCTTACCGACACGTTGCCCGAGGTCTCATTCCCGTATTCGCCCGACGAAGTCGGAACGACTCCCGGTTGCAGCGCCATCAGATCCGTGTAACTCCGCCCGTCGAGCGGCATGTCCGTCATGTGCGTGCCGGTAATCACCTCTCCCATCTCCGTTCGCTTGGTTTCGACGAGCGAGGCGGTGGCGGCAACCGTGACCTCCTGCCGCACGGCGCCGACTTCGAGCTTCACGTCCTGCCGAACCTCGGCAGTCACATCCACAACCAAACCGGTTTGGCGAAGCTCCTTGAAGCCTTCTTTAGTGAACGTCAGATCATAGGTTCCGATCGCCAGGTTCGGTAAGGCGTAAACGCCTTGAGCGTTGGTTACGACCGTTCTTTCGATTCCCGTCGAAGTGTTACGGGCGGTTACGGTCACATCGGGAACCACCGCGCCGTTTTGATCCGTGACCACGCCCGAGATGCTTCCCGTGTCGCTCGCCAAACTAATTGAAGCGCCAAGCAAAGCTGCCGCCAGCGCGAAGAAGAAGGCCTTTTTCATTGGAACGTCCTCCCTGCTCGAGAAGCTTCGAAAATCCCTAACCCGACCAATGCAGCCCTTTCGGGAGAGCCCGCCTACCGGCGAGCAGGGGGCCATTATACGCCCCGGTGTATTCAAAAAAAAAGTCAAGAGGCTTGCCGCACGCCCGCCGCTTAAGACAAGTTAGATAGGGGGCGAGAATTCGGCTCGCATGAGTGCGGTTTGCCGGGGTCATTCGGGTCTGCTTTTTAACACTCACCCAACTCGCAACCGGGGTTAGAATGCCTGGCTCACGAAGGGAGGCTGTTTATGAAGACCGACCAAAAACACAGCGTTGAGGAGAAAGCAACCTCGGGGGAGTTGGCCATCGAAGGGGGCAAGCCCATCCGAACCGCGCCTCTGCCTCTGGAGTTCCCCGGCATCCACTACTTCGGCGAAGAGGAAATTCAGGCGGCGGTTCAATTGCTCAAGCGGCGATCCTTGTTTCGCTATTACGGCGTGGACCTGCAAAAAGAAGTCGAAAAAATTGAAGCGGAGTTTGCGAAGTTCCTCGGGATTTCACACGCCGTGGCGGTCACCAGCGGGACGGGCGCGCTGAACACAGCGCTCTCGGCACTTAGCGTGGGACCCGGACAAGAAGTCATTGTTCCCGCCTACATGTGGGTTTCGGTGGTGGCTGCCGTGGTCAGCCACGGCGCAATTCCAGTGCTTGCAGATATCAACGACACATTTTGTATGGACCCTATGAAGCTCGAAAAAGCCGTTACCCCGAAGACCGCCGGAATCATCGTCGTGCACATGAGCGGCGCGCCCGCCGACATCAAAGCCATCCGAAGGGTAGCCGGCGAGCGACGTCTATGGTTGCTTGAGGACTGCGCCCAATGTTGTGGCGGAAGTGTGGACGGCCAAAAGGTCGGGACCTTTGGGGACATGGCCACTTTCAGCTTTCAGATGAACAAGAACATGACCTCGGGCGAGGGCGGTTGTGTGGTGACGAACGATTTTCGGCTCTATCGCCGGGCCTTTGCCGCTCATGACTTGGGCTACGCGCGTGACGAGAGCGGCCGGCTGATTTTTGACGACCCTGACTTGAGTCTCTGGGGCCAGGGGTATCGGCTGGATGAGCTTCGGGCCGCCATCCTGCGGGTCCAGTTGACCAAGTTGCCCCGCATCATTGAACACATGCGGCGGAGCAAATACCGAATTCGGCATGAGCTTGAGAAGTTCCCCCAGGTGCGGTTGCGAAAAATTGTTGATCCCGAGGGCGATACGGGCTGCTTCCTGATCACGACGTATCCGGACGCAGAGACGGCCCAACGGGTCAACAAGGCTCTTCGGGCCGAAGGAATTGTGACCTCGCCGCAAGGTACATCCAACATCGTCATGACGGACTGGGGCCTGCACGTATACTCCAACATCGCCAGTCTGGTTGGGAAAACCAGCGTTGACGGCCGGGGTTTCCCGTGGAAGCTGCCCGAAAACGCAGGACTCGCAAGAGACTATGGCAAGGGAGCTTGTCCCGTAGCGGACAGTCTCTTTGAACGCAGCATCATCTTGGCGATACCTTCATGCCTGACGGAAAGCGATGAAGGGGATATCGTTCGAGCATTTGATAAAGTGCTCGATTCCCTCCCTGCCCGCTAGAAGCGCTGGCAGCTTACAGCTTAGGAGCCGAAGGAGGATAAAGCGATGGGCTTGGAATCCACTGCCAAAGAAATTGACTCAGAGCGCAAACGCCCCCATGACAAGCCGCGACGGTATAAACAACCGCTAGCGGGGATATTCCTCTCCTTGGTGTTCATGCTCACCGTTGTCGCATGGCTTGGTGCGCAGTCTCCTCAAAGCGCGCCGGTCTATCTTGATCCGAGCCAGCCCATCGCGCGCCGCGTGGATGATCTGCTGAGCCGGATGACGCTCCAGGAGAAGGTCGGGCAGTTGAACCTGCCCTGCGTTTACGTTGACCAGCTCGGAAAAACCATTCCGGAGAAAATGGAAGCGTGTAAGCGATTCGCCGCGGGAACTTATACGAGCGAGATCGGCCCGGGCTGCGGCTTTTTTACGCTGGCCGACACAATCCTTCAAGAAGCACCCCGACAGGACGCGGAGTTCTTCAATGAGCTTCAGAAAATCGCGCTCACCCAAACGCGGCTGAAAATCCCGTTGCTTGAGGACGAGGAGGGCACCCACGGCGCGATGTATCCGGGCGCCACGGTCTTCCCCGAAGGCCTGGCGATTGGGAGCACGTTCGACCTGCCGTTGGTCAAGGCCATCTACGCGGCCTCCGCTGAAGAAGCCCGGGCCGTGGGGATTCACATCCTTTCCACGCTGGTGCTGGAGCTGGATCGTGACCCGAGAATGGGGCGGAACGAGGAGGCGTACACGGAAGACCCTTACCTCGGCTCCCGAATCGCTGAGAGCATTGTTCAAGGCGCGCAGGGCACCGACATCAGCGCGCCCGATAAGGTCATCGCGCTGATGACAGATTTCCCAACGCAGAGCGAGCCGGTGGGCGGGCTCGAGCGGGGCGCCATCGAGCTCTCAGAACGCTACATCCGCCAGAACGTCCTGCCGCCGTGGATTGCGGCATTCAAGGCGGGCGCATTGGGCGTCATGGCGGGGTACCCTGAGGTGGAGGACGTGCCGGCGCACGGATCGAAAAAGTGGATGAACGATATTCTTCGTGACGAACTGGGATTCAAGGGAATCGTCGTGAGCGAAGGGGAAGGCTTCGGCACGTTGATCTACGAGGACATCGTTCCCACTCAAAAAGAGGCGGGTGCTCTGGCCTTGGATGCCGGCGTTGACGTTAACATCACGTACGAACCGGCTTACATGGGCCCGCTCATCGAAAACGTGAACGAGGGGAAGGTCCCTATGGCGCTGGTGGACCGCGCGGTGCGCCGCGTGCTCGAGCAAAAGTTCCGGCTCGGCCTGTTCGAACACAACATGGTGGATCCGGAACAAGCCGCCGCGATGGTGCATTCGCGGGAGCATCAGGATCTGGCGCTTCAGGTTGCTCGCGAAGGAATGGTTCTGCTGAAAAACGATCACGGCCTGCTTCCCTTGAAGAAGACGCTCAAGGCGATTGCCGTTATCGGGCCTAACGCCGACAAACCCGAGAACCAACTCGGAGATTACTCCCCGCGCAAAGTCCCGCAACATGTGGTCACGGTCCTCGAAGGCATCAAGCGGAAGGTTTCGTCTTCGACGAGCGTTGTCTATGTCCGGGGATGCGGCGTGTTTGGCACGGACAAGAGTGCTTTCCAGAAAGCCGTCGCGGCGGCGAAGGGGGCGGAGGTGGCTGTGGTGGTGGTTGGGGAAAACACGCGGTACTCAGACAACGGCGGCTCCGACGGCGAAGGGCGCGACATTGCCACTCTGGATTTGACCGGCATGCAGGAGCAACTCATCAAGGCGGTGGTCGAGACGGGCACGCCCACGGTGGTCGTGCTCATCAACGGCCGGCCGCTCTCGATTCCCTGGGAAGCGGCGCATGTTCCCGCCATCGTCGAGGCCTGGAACCCCGGTGAGCGCGGCGGCGAAGCAGTGGCCGATGTTTTGTTCGGCGATACGAATCCGAGCGGGCGCTTGGCGATTTCCATTCCTCACAGCATCGGGCAGCTTCCGGTCTACTACAACTACAAGCCCTCCAAAGCCTATTGGATCCACCGGGGATGGACGCACGAGAAAGGCTATGTGGACATGCCCGGGACCGCGCTTTATCCCTTCGGCCACGGGCTGAGCTACACGAAGCTCGAATACAGCAATCTTCGTATCGAGCCGGCCCGCATTTCACCTGCGGATGTGACGAGGGTGAGCGTGGATGTGGAAAACGTCGGGAAGCGAGCCGGGATTGAAACCGTTCAACTATACGTCCACGAGCGCAACGCGCCGGTATCCACGCCGGTGAAACAACTTCGGGGATTCGAGCGCGTCTCCCTCGGCCCCGGCGAGAAGAAGACCGTCACGATGACTCTTTCGCCCGACGACCTCCAACTGCTTGACCAGGATATGCACTGGAAAGTCGTGCCGGGGACATTCGACATCATGGTCGGGAGGTCGTCGGCCGACATCGCGCTCAAGGGCGCGCTCGAAGTGAAGTAAGGAGTGCCATCGAAAGACCCCGTGTCAGGACTTTCGGGTTTCGGCGTGGTGGCGGACGTCAATCCCTTCGGTGAGAAAGAGCACGTCTTCGGCGATGTTGGTTGCGTGGTCGGCGATACGCTCCAGGCTCCGCGCCACGGACATCAAGTCCACATATTGCGGGATATTCGCCGGTTCGGCCTGCATGGCGCGAATGAGCACGCGGAAGATCTCGACGCGCGTGTCATCCACACCGTCGTCCGAAACCAGCACCTCGCGCGCCAAGGCGGAATCTCTGCGGACGAACGAATCCAGGCACTTGTGCAGCATGGACTCAGCCAGGCGCGCCATTTCCGGGATGTCAACGAGGGGCTTGACGGGAGGCAAGTCCATGAGATCGAGCGCGCGTTTGGCAATCTTGACTGCGAGGTCGCCCATGCGCTCGAGGTCGTTATTGATCTTGATGGCCGAAGTGAGGAACCGCAGGTCGCTGGCCATGGGCTGTTGCAGGGCGAGCAAGCGCGTCGCCATGTCGTCTATTTCGATCTCCATGATATTGATGCGATCTTCATACTCAAACACCCGCTCGCACAATTGACGGTCGAGCGACGTCAGCGCCGTCACACTCGTAGAGATGGCGGACTCAACCAGCCCGCTCATTTCGAGCAGTTTGGACTTCAGTTCTTCGAGTTCCTCATCAAAGTGTCGCACGTCGGTTCGCTCTTGGTGCGGCGAGCTGCGCCTCGCCGAACCTTCTCGGGGATATCGGCGAGACGCAGCTCGCCGCACCAGCCCAGGCCTTATCCGAACCTGCCGGTGATGTAATCCTCGGTTTCTCTGCGCGCGGGCGTCTTGAAGATGACCTCCGTGGTGTTGAACTCAATCAGCCGGCCGAGCAGGAAGAAGCCGGTGACGTCCGCGACGCGGGCCGCCTGCTGCATGTTGTGAGTCACCAAAACCACCGTACACTGTTTTTTGAGGTCGAACAAGAGTTCCTCGATCTTGGCGGTGGCGATCGGGTCAAGCGCCGAGCAGGGTTCGTCGAGCAGAAGGACCTCAGGGTCCACAGCCAGGGCGCGCGCAATGCACAAGCGTTGCTGCTGCCCTCCCGAAAGCTTATACGCAGAGGCGTGGAGCAAGTCCTTGACTTCGTCCCAAAGGGCCGCGCGGCGCAGGCTGCGTTCCACAGCTTCGTGGAGCGTCCCCCGCCTGGCTAAGCCGTTAACGCGCAGCCCAAAAGCCACATTGTCAAAAATGGACTTCGGAAAGGGATTCGATTTCTGAAAAACCATCCCCACGCGCCGGCGGACGGAGATGGCGTCAAGCTCCATCAAATTCTCGCCATCCAGCTCGAGGCGGCCCTCCGCTCGGCCGTGCTGCACCGTCTCATACATGCGATTGAGCGTGCGAAGAAACGTGGACTTGCCGCAACCGGAAGGACCGATCAACCCCGTGATGCGGTTCGCGGGTACGTCGAGGTCAACGTCGAACAACGCCTGCTTCTTCCCGTAGTAGAAATTGAGGCCGGAAACGCGGAGCTTCGGGCCCACCGCGCCGGCGGAGGCTTTGGGAGCTTCGCGAGTGCGCGTCGCAGGGTCCGTTATCTCCATAGAGATCATCCCAGTCGAAGTGACCATAGTTCAGACCTCTTGCGCCATCCTTCGGCCGCCCAGAATCGCCCGGCAGTCCGGGACCGTTTCGACCAAGCGGTTGAACTTGCGGAAGAACCTGCATTGGCCGCGACCGGATGGACCGATGAGGGGATGGATCCTATTCGCAACATTAGGCTCCTCCACTGGGCCGGTACGATCCCCTGGATAGGATTAGCCGCGCCGTTACATTGATTCCCAGAACCAACATCAGCAAGACAAAGCCCGCAGCCCAAGCCTGACGGTGCCAGTCCTGGTAGGCGGAAAGGGCATAGGTGTAAACCACGAACGGCAGAGTCGCTGTCTCGTGGTTCCATCCCGGACTCCAAAACTGATTGCCCAGAGCCGTAAACAACAGGGGCGCGGTCTCCCCAGCCACGCGCGCAAAGTCCAGCATCGTGCCGGTGACGATTCCCCTGATGGCGGCGGGAATGATCACGGTAACGATGGCTTTCCATTTGGAAGCTCCGAGGGCGATGGCTGCTTCTCGAAGAGACATCGGCACGGCGTGCAGGAATTCCTCCGTGCTGCGGACTGAAATGGGAATCATCATGATTCCGAGCGCGACTCCGCCGGCAAAGGTCGAGAAGTGCCCCATGGGATGGACCACCAGCGCGTAAACAACGATCCCAATCACAATGGAAGGCACGCCATTGAGCAGGTCGGTTGCGTACCGGATGACGAAAGCCATCGTCGCGCCTGCATACTCATTCAGGTAGACACCCCCAAGAAACCCTATGGGAACTCCGATGAGGGTGGCCAACAGCAGCACTTTACCGCTGCCGACGATGGCGTTGGCCATCCCCCCACCGATTTCACCCACGGGCGCCGGCAGCTTCGTGAAAAAGGCCCAGTTCAAAGAACTGGCGCCACGCGACACCAAATACCCCAAGAAAAAAAAGAGGATGGCCCCGGTCATCAGCGTGCACAAGCCCGTCAGACCGATCATCAGGATGTTCATGGCTTTCTTTCGGAAGACAAAAGACTTCACGAGTGCGCTCCTTGCCTCGTCGTAGTCATAATCATCAGCCTGGCCAAACCATTGATGACGAATGTAACCAAGAATAAAACGAGCCCGAGCTCAATGAGCGCGCTGGTGTACAAATCTCCGACGGCTTCGGTAAATTCATTGGCGATGACGGCCGCAATGGAGTAGCCCGGCGCCAATAAAGAAGCCTTAATCTGAGGAACATTTCCAATCACCATCGTGACCGCCATGGTTTCCCCGAGCGCCCTCGCGAGGGCAAGAAAGATGGAACCCATGATTCCCTTGAGCGCGTAGGGGACCACCACATGCCACGTGGTTTGCCATCGGTTGGCGCCAACCGCCAGGGAGGCCTCGCGCTGCTCTTGCGGGACCGCCAGAAGCACTTCACGCGATATGGATACAATGAAAGGGACAATCATGATCGAGAGCACGACACCCGCGGCGAAATAACTCACACCATAAAACGCGCCCTGGAACACGGGCAGGAAACCGAACACGGTTCTCAGCGCCGGGACGACACTGGATTGAAGGATGGGCACCAGCACGTACATCCCCAGAAGACCAAAAATGACGCTGGGGACAGCGGCCAGAAGCTCGATCAAAAATGCGAGGGCGTCTGAGATTTTTGGTGGAGCGAGTTCCGCCAGGAAAATCGCGGACCCTAGCCCCTGGGGAATCGCAATAATCAACGCCAGGACGGATGTTACGACGGTTCCGTAGACATACGGCAGAGCCCCGAAATCACCCGTAACCGGGTTCCATGTCTGCGTGAATAGGAAGTGGAAACCAAACTTGTGCCGGGAAAGCGCAGACTGCACGTAGAGTTCATAGAATATCAGCGAGGTGATCAGCAAAATCGTCGCCGCCGCCGCCAGAGTCAGAAGGTATGCAGCCTCTTCGCCAGCCCGCAGGCGTTTGATGAAGGAACGTACCCTCCCCCCAGAGGGGAGGGTATGTCGGTCCAGAGTAGGGGTCGTGGCCATCTGACTCACTGGACCTTCGAAATAGATTTCAATTCTTTCTGTTGGACTGGCCTCGGTAAGCGCGCATAGGCAAGAGCTTCGGTCATGTTTTGACCGTCCGTCATCATCCAGTGAAGAAAATCCGTAATCGCCTGAAGCCAAGTGAAGCTCGAGACGGGATAGGCGTTCTTGCCCTGAGCGTTGGTAATCGATACTCGAAAATCATCCGGCATGTCCCTTGACGCCCCGCTGGCGGCTTCCGTGACGCTCGCCAAATCCGCCTTGACGAAATTTCCGGCGGCATTCTTCACCATCCCATAGGACATGTGATTTTGAATGGCGTAAATCAGTTCCACATAGCCGATGGAGTTGGCCGTCTGTTGGACTTGGCCCGATACGCCCTCGTTCCCCTTCCCACCCAGACCTACAGGCCAGTTGACCGAAGTCCCTTTCCCGACCTTGTTTTTCCATTCTTCGCTGACCTTGGAAAGGTAATCCGTCCAAATGTAAGTCGTACCACTGCCGTCGGAGCGATGGACGACCACAATGTCAGCGCCGGGCAGTTCCACTCCGGAATTTTGACCTGTGATGGCCGGATCGTTCCACTTTGTGATTTTGCCCAGGAAGATCCCGGCCAAAGCCTCCGGCGTGAACTTCAGCTCTGCTTTGACCCCAGGGATGTTATATGTCGGAACATCAGCCCCAAGGACGGTTGGAAAATGCAAAACGGGAGCGCCGTGTTTGGCCTGGAATGCGTTCAGTTGGTCATCGGTCATAGGGCCATCGCTGGCGCCAAAATCCACTGTGCCCTCGGTGACCTGCTTGATACCGCCGCCCGACCCGATGGACTGATAGTTGATCTCAATGTTCGGGTGGAGCTTTTGGTATTCGTTAAACCACTTCGAATACATGGGGTAGGGGAAAGTCGCGCCCGCGCCGGTTATTTGGAGGCTATCGGCGGGGGGCATCGCCGCCTTGGTGGGTGCTCCTGGCGCCGTTATCAGGAGCCCGGCCAAAACCAGGCCGCCTCCGAGCAGCGCGGAGGCTAGCCCCAGGGATTTCGTTTGGTTGCGATTTTGCATGGAATTTGCTCCTCTTTTATTGTAATTTTGCCTAGTTACAGAATTGTTAAGCTTGCATTACAACCACGTTAAGGCTCGCGCCTGCCCGCGAGCGCCCTTCTCATGTCCGGGTCATGAGAAGAGCGTCGCTCGGTTCCAAACTCCCAACGCGCGGCCGGCCTCCCAGTTGAGACGGTGGGCAGGCTCGCCTCCCTTGCCGGCCTAAAATTTGAACAAGAACTCACTCTGAATACGATACGCTGTATTGACGCCTTTCGGAACCGTCACGTAAAGGTTCCTATTCGGTTCATTGCCTCGAACGGCGTCTTGGATGAACAGCTTATTGTCCCATTCGAGAAATTTGTTGAATCCAAGGTCGAAGCGGAAATGATGGACTCGAACGTTCACTCCCGTCCCTGTTCCGAGATCATCGTCGGTGACTTGCGAGATCATGGAGTTGACGTCCTTGAAAGCGTAGGCATATAGGAAGCGAACATCGCCCCGTTTCTTGACTTCGCCTACGTTGAAAGTGCCGATCCAGGCATTCCTGGCGAAACTCGTCCCGAAGTTCCGGGCGCCCTCGGCCTCAAACCAGATCGGGAAATTTTGCCGACTGGTCTTCCAGCCGTTGTAGCTGATACGATAGGCCGCCCGGCCCACTTGGAAATAACGCGCCGTAAAGATGGCCCCGCCCTTGGTCGTCGTCGCGTTTCCGGTTCCCGGCAGCGGCGACGATGTGATTAAGCCGTCCACGGGGTTGACCAGAAGGGGGTACCCCGCAGCAGTCGAGGCCAGTGCGATTTCGTTCGGATTGCGCCACCACTGAAAGTTCGAAGTGAAGTCGTGCGACCAGCTCTCGCCGCCGACTGCGGTAATCTTAATTCCCTGGTCGAAGAGGTTAGCATCCCGGACTTTTTGGCCGGGCTGAAAGCCCGCGGCCAAGTACGCGCAACTGACCGGTGGATTCGCACCTGCGCACGTTGCGGCAGAGGGCAGAACCTGAACGTTGGGATTCGTCAGAATGTACTGGCCGCCCATGAATTGGATGCTCTTGACCCCCGCCCCTTTGGCCTCCAGCGGGATCGTGAGCGTCTCTTGAAATCCGTTGAAACGGACGTCATCATCCAGGAGGAATCGGTCGTTTTCGGCAAACACTTCCTGCATCTTGCCACCTCGGAAATCGAGGTACTTGTTGGGGTGGTAATCGCCGTGGAATTCGGTGATAAAGATCGGCCCCCGATTGTTGACGCCCGCGAAATCCGTGTCAAAAGTCAGAGGGTTATTGAATGTTCCAGACCCGAGCTGGAGGTGCCCCGACGCCTGGTCCGTAATCGCCTTGTCCACGTTGAACCGCACCCGATATCGCTCGCGGAAATTCTGCTGCGGACCGCCGGCCGCATTGCTGTGTCGCCAAATGCCATCCGTCCGGTAGCGGAAATCGCCGCCTAGTTTGAAACCCGCCAGACCCTTATTCAGCGAATCGACGGTCTTGTTCAAAGTTTCCACTTTCGGTGTGCCGGCCTCGGCCTGAACAGCCGGCCTCGGAGAAGGCGAAGAGCTCACGGCTGGAACCGGCGCAACCGCGACCGACGAAGGGGGGGAGGTCTCCGCGTTACGCGAAATGACCGGCGTCGTGCTGGCTACAGTCCCGACATTTGGAGGGAGGGCCGGAGTCGTGGTCGGGCTTGGGGTCCCCCCCTCGAGCTTTTGCTGAAGTTTGTCTACCGTGCCAAGAAGCTGATCTATCTCGGCCTGTTGTTTGTCGATCTTCTCTTGCAAAGCTTTGACTTGTGCTTCCGTGGTGCTGGACTGAGGGGCTGCTTGAGAGGCGGCTGCGGGGGGCGTCTTATCCGCCTTCGCGCCATTTTCCTCCGCTGCCATCAATAGTGGTGAAAGGGCCGTTAAAATTAAGGCCGCAATAAATTGCCGCCCGGCCGACCGTTCCTTGCATTTTGTGGACATTCTCTACTCTCCTGTTTGAGTGAATTCACGCCAGAGGCGCAGTGTGCCTTTCGCCCCGTCTACCACTTCGAGAGCCATTCTCAGGGGCAAGCATAGTATTTACCAACAAAGTTAAGCGGTTGTTAATGTTGTGTTAAGATTCGATTGCAGACCCTACTTCCAGCCATGACCCCCCTCTGGGCAGGAGGGTGGCTGCGGGCATAAATCCATCCGCTGCCTCGTTACACCTACTGGTCTACCGGGCGTCCCTCTCTGCCCGTCCGTCAACCGACGGGCTGCCGCTTGCCTTCACACAACTCAATCGGCCGCTCACAACTCGCTATACGGCCTTAGGCAGTGGCACCCTTCAATCGTGCCAAGGTTGAACGAGCAACGAACGGCTTGACGCGGGCCTGCCGGGCGTTATCCAATGCGAGGCGGACAACATGGACCACTTCAGAAACCGTAAAGTCTGCCGCTATAAAATCGTAGGCGCCCTGGTTCATCACTTCGATGTAGAGGCAGATATCCACGCCAGGGGAAACGACAACGACGTTGACCTTTTCCCTGGCCCTCGCCGCCAAGTCCATAACGTCCATCCAGTTCCCGTCGGGCAGGTGCGAATCGGTCAGCACCAGCAGAATTGAAGGGTCGTTCGAAAGCACCCGGCTCGCCTCGGCACAACTCCGAGCTCCACGGACGGCGGAGCCTAAAGTTTCGACCACGGGCCGGAGCCGATCGAGGTTTCCTTCCCGTTGGGAAATGATCAAGCTTGTGGTATCGGTTTTCATGGGGGCTCCTCTTTCTTGGCGCCGCCTTGCCACGGCGCGGTTATTCCGGATTACCTTCCGCACATCCGCACGATGTAGTCGGCGTGTTAAGTCTGAATTAAATGCGGGTGAATCTCTGGTGACATCCTGAAAAGGAGGGACCTGGCGGACCGGTCAATACGCTGAGACAGGAAGGAGGATGGTAAACGTGGAGCCCTGGCCAAGCCGGCTTTCGACGCTGACGGAGCCGCCCATGCGCTCCACGACGTGCTTGACGATCGAGAGCCCCAGGCCTGTCCCGCCAACTTCCCGCGAGCGAGCCCGATCCACACGGTAAAATCGCTCGAAGATGCGGGGCAAATGCTCCGAGGGGATTCCGATGCCGGTGTCCGCGACGGTGATGCGGACCAAGCCGTCACCGTCGCGCCGGGAGGCAACCCGGACTTCGCCGCCGGGTCGGTTGAACTTGATGCCGTTGTCGAGAAGATTGATGAATGCTTGCTCGAGCCTTACGCGGTTTCCCGAAACGCGCCCTCCCGCTTGGCCATCCCGGATGAGCGTTACGCCCCTCAAACGTGCCTCGGACTCAACGGTTCGCAATGCGGCGTCCATCGCCTCGCTGACCGATACGCTTTCGGCCTCGCTCGCCGGCTGGCTCCGATCTGATCGAGAGGGGCCCGATTCCAGCTCCGAAAGGGTGAGCAAATCCGAGGCGATATTGTTTAAACGAATGGCGTGGGCTTTGATAATTTCCAGGAATTTGCGGTTGTTTTCGGCATCCTCGAGGCCGCCCTCTAAAAGCGTTTCGGCATAGCCGCGGATGGCGGTGAGCGGCGTGCGCAGCTCGTGCGAAACATTGGCGACAAAATCGCGGCGAATTCTCTCCAGTCGCTCGAGGTCTGTAATGTCGTGCAGGATGGCGATGGCCCCGCCGCCGGAAGGTCCGGCAAAGGGGGCCACCTGGACCTCAAACGTGCCAGACTCGGCCGACGTCAAACGAATCCGGTGGCGGGCGGGCTCTCGGCTCCTGAGAACTCTCATGAGAAGCTCGCGCAATTCCGGGTCGCGGACCAATTCGGCGAGCGGCAGGTTTTCAGGCAGCGCCCCCTTCCGCCCGAGCGCTCCGAGGAACGAGGCGTTTGAGAATGTGACCCGCATCTGCTCGTCCACGGCGAGAACGCCGTCCGCCATGCTCGAGAGAATCGCTTCCCGACGGGCCGACTCCAGGCGCACACGTCCAACCAGGTCGCGCAGCTCGATGGCCGTGCGATTGAGGGCCCTCGCGAGCATCCCCAGTTCGTCTTGGGCCACCACTTCAATCGGTAACGCCTCGGGATTGCCCACCATGCTTTCGGCGAAGCTACAAAGGCGCTCGATTCGCCTGGTCAGGAAGCCGGAAAAATAAGTGGCAAACCCCAATGCCAGAACCGCAGCCAGGAGCGACGCGATGAGAATCCGAATTCGAACCGCCGCCACAGACGATTCCACATCCTAGAGCGGCACGGCCAGCCGCAGAACGTATCCCGCTTGCCGTGCGTATTCCGTTCGATAGGCGAAGTAGCACAAGTCACGGTCGAGCGTGGCGCTGTGCCGGATCGAAGATCCGTCGCCGCGAGCGAGGGCTTCGCGTATCTCCGGGCGGCCGCCGTGGTTTTCCATGGTTTCCGGGTCGTGCTGCGAATCGCTTAGAACTTTTCCGGTGGGGTCGATGAGGGTGACTCGCGCCTTGGCGAGTCCTCCGGCCTCAAGCGCCCAGGTTTCCAGGCGCTCGCGAGGGACGCCCGCAAGCTCCCCCGCCAGGATGCGCGCGCTCGCGTGAAGTTCCTGGCGGACATGCTCGATTTCCCGTTCCGAGGTGAAACGGGTGAGATAGTAATCCAGGCCAGCCAGCGTTGCGCCGGTTATGGCGACAGCGCCAAGAAAGAGCTTGCGGTTCAACGGGCTGCCAAAGGCCATGGCACGGATTGGGAGGAGTAGGGGCGGGCCTTGTGCCCGCCCCTGGGCGACCATCCGTCAGCTGACGGACCGGCCCGACAAAGGGAGGCGGGCACAAGGCCCGCCCCTACAATTCGTCCGCGGGAGTGGGCACGAAGCGGTATCCAGTGCCCCTCACCGTGCGCAAGAAGCGTGGCTGGTCGGGAACCTCCTCCACCTTTTCCCGAACCCGCCGGATGTGCACGTCCACGGTCCGGGGCGTGACAAAGCGGTCGCGGCCCCAGACTTCGTCGAGCAATTGCTCGCGGCTGAAAACGCGCATCGGATGGGAAGCCAGGAATTGCAGTAATTTGAACTCCAAGGCGCTCAGCTCCACGGCTTTCCCGCGCACAATCACTTCCTGCTTGGCTGGGTCTATCGAGAAACCCGGCGCCTCGATGCGCCCCGCGGCTTCCGTCACGCGCTCCTTCCGGCGGAGAACCGCCTTGATGCGGGCGACGAGCTCGCGCGGACTGAATGGCTTAACAATGTAGTCATCGGCCCCGAGCTCGAGGCCGAGCACGCGGTCGAATTCCTCCCCTTTCGCCGTGAGGAATATTACGGGAGTGGACGCCAGCCGCTCGTCGCTTCGGAGCTTGCGGCAGATTTCAAAACCGTCGAGATCGGGCAGGAGAATGTCCAGAAGCACGAGATCCGCCCCGCGCCTGCGAAGGTGTTCAAGCCCATCGCGCCCTCGTCCGAAGCTCTCCAGCTCGAAGGCTTCTTTGCGGAGGTTGTAACGGACCAGCTCGACGATGTCTTTTTCGTCTTCGATTAAGACGATGCGGCCACGCACATGGGCATTATAAAGGCTCTGGTCAAATATTGCTGGAATCCGGCAGTGTCTCAGTTTGCTGTGGCGGCGCTCTATGAGCGCCGAAATCATTAAAAATAAAGATCGGCGGTCATAGACCACGGCTGTCCAAATTAGCGGAGGGCCGGTGGTTGTGATGTTGCAGCGGATAGGCTTAGGTGGCTGGGCGGCGCGATTTCGGGGGCAGGTTGCCGTGAGGGTTGGCACGGTGCTGTCCAAATTTAGGCTTCGACGCCGGCCAGCAGCGGGAG
>QHZO01000071.1 GCA_003224695.1 Acidobacteriota bacterium | reverse complement strand
GAGGGCCTTTCCGGCGTGCGACCAGTCGCGCATCGTCTTGAGCTGATCTTGGATTTCCTGCTTACTCAGTGCGGACACGGCTGCTCCTTTTCTCGGCCAGAGGCGCGCGCAATCCGGAAACCACTCCGGCTTCCGGAAGGTCGAGCTTGGACCGGACAAATCGGCATATCTCGGGCGTCAAAGTTCCGGCCCGAGGCAAGAAAAACTGCGGCACGCCGGCGCGCGGCCGCCAGGCGGCGTCCGGCCAGGCCATTCGGCCCGCCCGCGATTCGGCGGCAACGAAGGCGTCCACGCGGTCGAGAAACTTGCGAGACGAGTCCTTGAAGTCCGAGCGCGAAGGGTCGAGGACCGCGATGTAAAGGTCCGGCTCGACGAATTCCATGATGCTGTTGCTTTCGAAGATCACCCACTCATCGCGCGCCAGGGCTTTTCGCAAGAGCGGCAGCGCGGGGGCGAGCTGGCCTTCGCGCACGCGCAACCAAAGCGACCGCCGGGCGCCCGCGGCCAGCAGCCTCGACGTGTCGCTCGCGCCCGCGGCGTCCAATTCCTCGGTTAGAACGAAGGCGTGCTCCCGGGGAGCGCAGCCGCACGGTTCGCCGTCGAGCGAACAGATCCCGTGACCGTACTGGGTGATTTTCACCGCCGTCCATCCCAAGGGCTCGAGTTCCCGTATCAGCCCCGCGACGAGCGTGGTCTTTCCAATGTTCCGTGTATGTCCGCCCACCACTATTTGGCGCATGCGCGCTTCCTTCGGTTGTATTCCGAATCCGCGTCGAGTATAAAAAGCCGGGGGCGTCAAGTCAACCGAGTCGCGGATTGGTCGGTATGATTCACGAAATCATTCCCGTCGGCATGCTCGCCTGCAACTGCTCGATCCTCGGCAACGAGGAGACGGGCGAAGCGGTGGTGATTGATCCGGGCGACGACGTCGAGCGCGTCAAGGAAATTCTCGACCGGCACCGGTTGAAGCCCGTGCTGATCGTGGCGACGCACGCGCACATTGACCATGTGGGAGGCATCGAGAAGCTGAAGCGGGCAACCGGCGCGCCGGTGCTGATGCACGCTGCGGACTTGCCGCTTTATGAAAACCTTGCCGCGCAGGCGGCCTGGCTTGGCGTCGAGCCGCCCAAGAGTGTCGAGGTGGACCAGTTCTTGAATACGCCGGGACACTCTCCCGGAAGCGTCTCGCTTTACCTTCCCGGCGAGCGCGCCAGAATTTTCAGCGGCGACACGCTCTTCCAGGGTAGTATCGGCCGGGTTGACTTGTGGGGCGGCTCGTTCGAAAAAATCATGGATTCCGTCCGTGAAACGCTGCTGCGGTTTCCGGATGAGACTCCGGTCTTTCCCGGGCACGGTCCGGCGACAACCATCGGCGCGGAGCGGCTCAGCAACCCGTTCTTAAAGGGGCTCTGACAGTTCGCCCAGCGTCTGGCCGTAGCGCCAGCTTCTAGCTGGCGAAGTGGCGAGGCGCGTAATTCCACCGCCAAGGTGGCGGCGCTACGTCTTTCTGGAGGGCAAATGGCCAGTAAAAAAATTGGCGCCAAGGTTTGGGCTATTCCAGATTGTTACTTGCCGGAGAAGAGCACCGGGGATCTGCCGAGCCATGAGTCCACCTGCGTTTTGAACCTGGGCTCGAAGCCCGCGGCTGTTCGTCTGACGGCCTATTTCGAAGACCGCGAGCCGATGAAGGGATTCGAGGTGGTTTGCCCCGCCGCGCGCACCTTGCACATCCGGCTCGACCGCCTGCGTAACGGCCGCGGAGAACAGATTCCCGTGGGCGTGCCCTTCGCACTGAAAGTGGAAAGCAGCGCGCCAATCGTCGCGCAACACACGCGGCTTGATTCCACGCAACCAGCACTCGCTTTAATGACCACCATAGCCTTCCCGGCGTCGTAGGAATTTCGATAAAGCACATCCTCACGCAAAGACACCGAGGCGCGACGGCTCCGAAAGAAATCGGTCGCTTGCTTCGCGGGCTTTGCGCCTTTGCGTGAAACGGTCTTTGCCTTCCCGTTGTCTAACGGGTTCGGTGGCGATAGCGCGCTCGCTGCCCTGCCTAACCTTTCCTGCCTCACTCCGTCAAAGATTTTAGGGAACATTTCGGCGGCGCGCGACGTAGTGAGGATTGAAGGCGAAAGGCAAGGCGGGAAGCGGTATGGCGAACAATCATAAGAATCATCGCAAGCGCCGCTGG
>QHZO01000072.1 GCA_003224695.1 Acidobacteriota bacterium | reverse complement strand
GTGCCGGCCAAGCGTCGGCCGACGTCACTGAAATGGAGGCGGAGGCTTTGAGCCGCGGGCTTGCCGCTCCATTCAGGCGCCTGACGACCCGAGCCCTCGCATGGGGCATGCGCATCCAAGTGTCGCCCCTGGATGCGAGCTTCCCGCAGCTTGGCCGCGCGTCCGACCCGGAGTGCGTGGGCCCTTTGCTTGCTAGTGTGACTGCCTCGACCAGCTGTGTGAAGGGTCAGGAGCCGGTCGGGCGTTACGGTGTCACATCAATTCGCTACCAACCCGGCCAACGCCATGTGCTGCGCTACGACTCCCTGGGCGCGCCGACGCAGCAGACCATCTTCGCTAAGCTTTACAACAACGTGGAAGGCAGTCGTATCCAGAATGTGGTGACGCAGGCTGCAGATTGGCTTTCGGCGCGTCTGGAGGGTGTGACCTGCCTCCAACCACTGGCGTACCTGGCCCAAGACAATGTTCTCCTCTATCCTGGCGTGTCTGGCACGCCCCTTAACAAACACCTGACGCGTTCCAGAGGCAACGGCGGGCGGCACCTGGAAGCGGCTGGCGCGGCCTCAAGCACACTGCACCGCACTCCTCCGTCACTTTTTGGCTTGCTTGGATCCCACAGCTTTGACGCAGAGATTGGGGAGATCCTGCGGGCCTCCCTCCGTGAGAGCGGTGATCGAGACGCTGCTCGACCGCGCACGAGAGGTGTACGAGGGCCTCCCGCAAGAACCGCCCACTTTCACTCAAGGCGACTTGAAAACGGAGCACTTCTGGATCGTTCCGCGGGGGCTGACCCTGATAGACTTCGACACCGCTCACCTGGCTGACCCTGCCCTCGGCATCGGGAAATTCCTGGCCGACTTACAGTTCTGGTTCGACACCTACGGCCTGAGCGGCATCGAGCAAGCCGAGGAGCGGTTCCTCGCCGGGTACGCTCAGGGTGTCCCAAGCGACCGCCTAGTCCGTGCCCGTTTGTTTGAGGCGCTAGAGCTGGTCAAGATTAGCGTGCGCCGTGTTTATCTGTTCGAATGCGATTGGGCGGCCCGTATTCAGCGATTGGTGAGCCGCGCCAAAACCCTGCTGTACGAGCTTGACGAAGTACGGGATAAGGCAGGAAAACATATATTACTTCATCAAGGAACTTCACGAAGAGAAGTGCAATATGCATGCAGCAATGATTGCAGCGGGGGCGCGTTGGCCCGGTTGCCGCTGCCTGCCGCCAGACATTAGAATTAAAGTCCACGTTGTGGAAAACGTAGCAGAAAAGGTTGAGGCTCTCCAACAAGGGCACACGCCTTTTCAGGCGCCGGATCGAGGCATGCTCGGGGGTTCAGCGTTATGACCAAACAGGAAAGAGATTATGGAACTTGTTGACGCGCTTTCGGGGCGCGCAGGGGCGGAGGGAATCCGGTGGCTGCTTGTCGGCGATGGGCCGCAGTATGCGCTCGAGCGCGCACTGAGTGGAATGCTTTCCACTTCCGAGACGCTCGGCGCCTGCCACCTGCGGGCCGCCCGGTTCCGGGTAAAGCCGGACGTAAGACTCTCGGCCACTTACGACGTCGAGGTTCTCTCGAACGGGCGCAGTGAGAAGAAGACGCGCGCGGTCGCAGTGACTTGGAAGCCGAAGTGGGTCGGAGCGCCGGCTGGCCAACCGCGTCCTGAATCCATCGACCCCCCCTAGACGCGCGCTTCCCGCAGCTTGTCCGCGCGTCCGACCCAGAATACGTGCGCCAGATGCTCTCGAGCGGTTGCACGTCGGGCGACGACCTACAGGGTGAGGCCTGTAGCTACGCGGTCAGCTCGGTCCGCTACTCTCCCGGCCACCGTCACGTGTTGCGGTACGATTCGACGCACGAAGACTACAGACCGATATTTGCAAAGTGTTACAAAGGCGAGCAAGGACGCCGAATCTTTCAAGTGGTTACGCGGGTGGCCGAATGGTTCGCGGCCAACGGTGATGGCCTTGGCTGCCTGAAGCCGGCCGTTTATATCCCCGACGATTCTGTTATCCTCTACCCGCTCGCCTCTGGAACGCCGCTACATGAATTCCTGCCGAGGGGCGACCGGAGGACCGGGAGGCACCTTGAGCGCGTCGGGCAGGCTTTGAGCCTGCTCCACCAGGCACCGAAGACGCTCACTGGAAAGCTTGAATCGTACAGCTTTGATGCGGAGATCGCGGAAGTCGAGGAGGCCTGCGATTACATGCCTGCCCTGTCACCATCTATGGGCGCGACGATCCAGGCGGTGATTGATCGCGCCCGAGAGCTGTACGAGCGACTGCCGCAAGAGGCCCCCGCCCTCACGCACTGCGACTTCAAAGCCGAGCACGCCTGGGTCACCCCGCGGCGGTTGACCTTCATAGACTTTGACAGTTCTCGGTTGTCCGATCCCGCGCTGGATGTTGGTAATTTTTTGGCCGATTTGACGTTTTGGCATGACAACCGGAAACACACCGGTCTGTCGCAGACACAGGAGCGGTTCCTGGCCGGCTACGCTTCGCGGGCTCCGAGCCAGCGCCTGGAACGTGCCCGCCCCTGGGAAGCGCTCGAACTTGTTAGGATGGCAGGCCGGCGCGTGCCTTTGTTCAGCCGCGATTGGGCGGCTCGTACGGAGCGATTGGTCAGCCGCGCCGAAACCCTGCTGAACGATCTTCACGAAGGGCGGAGTGAGACAGGAAAACATCCACTACCTCATACTTCATCAAGGAACTTCATAAACCGAGGTACAAAATGCGTACAGCAATGATTGGAGCGGGGCGCGCGGGCTTGATGCCCGCGGCCTGCCTGGCAGACTTTGGAATTAACGTCCGCCGTACGACCAAGGTTCATTTTCTTCCCGGCGCGCGAAGAAAAATTTAACACGGAGCTCACAAAGTAGAACCCACGGAGGCCACAGAGGACTCCGTCGAAGCTCCGTGGCCTCCCTGTTGAAAGTTTTCTTTGGGTTGCGGCCAACGGCCGCGCCAGGTTGAAATCTTTTCTTTCGGTTGGGGGCCCAGGCTCGGTCAGATGGAAAAGGTTGTGGCTCTCCAACCGCGAAAGTCAACTTTGCATTCAAAGGTCTCATGAGAAAACGCCGTAACATCCTGGTGACGGGCGGGGCCGGTTTCATCGGCTCTCATCTGGTCGAGGCGCTGCTTCGGCAAGGTCAGCCCGTGTCGGTGGTTGATAACTTCGACGACTTCTATCCCGCGGCCATCAAGCGCGCGAATTTGCAGGAGGCTTCGCGACTTGGCCGGCCGCGGGTATCGAGCGTTGATATTCGGGATCGACAGGCGCTCGGGCGACTCTTCAAAAAAGAGCGCCCTGACGTCGTCGTGCACTTGGCAGCTCGAGCCGGCGTCCGTCCTTCAATCGAGCTACCCGAACTTTACGAGGAGGTCAACGTCAGGGGGACGCTCAACCTTTTACAACTCGCCGCCTCATACCAGGTCGAGAAATTTATTTTTGGGTCTTCGAGTTCGGTTTACGGCGCCAGTGCGAAGGTCCCCTTCAGCGAAAACGAGGTCCAGATGAAGCCGCTCTCGCCTTATGCCGCCACCAAGCTGGCCGGCGAGCTGGTGTGCCATACGTTCGCTCATTTGTATCAACTGCCTATCGTTTGTCTCCGCTTCTTTACGGTATATGGACCTCGACAAAGGCCTGACCTGGCGATCCATAAGTTTCTGGCTCAGATCACCTCGGGCAACCCTGTCCCGATCTTCGGCGACGGCACCAGCGCCCGCGACTATACCTACGTTGATGACATCGTTACAGGAATTCTTGCCGCCATGGACTACGAGGCCCCGTATGAGATTTTCAATCTCGGGAACTCGGTGGCCGTGAAGCTGCTGGATTTAGTGCGCCACATTGAAAGCTCGACGGGGCTGAGTGCGGCCATAGATTTTCAACCTGTCCAACCAGGGGATGTTCCGCTCACGTGGGCAGACATCAGCAAGGCGCGACGCTTGTTGGGCTACGAGCCGCGGACGTCCATTGCTGCGGGCATCGAACGATTTTGCGCGTGGTACCGCAAACTTCACGACGAAGAGTTGACTCGGGTCGCTCTGTAACGCATGCCGTAGAGCGGCAACTTTCGATGGTCGCTGCGCGCCGGCTGGCCCCCGCGCGTTCCTCAGGCAGGCATTCTCAAGCGCAAGAACGGACGACCGAGTTTTGGGGTTTGGGACCGGCTGTACAGTTTGCGCTTCGACGGCTGAGAACAGCCTGATGCATCCTTTTGCCTCCTCTAAAAAGTGTGTCAGCAAACCGCGGGTTCTACGGCATTTTGTGTCGCCTTGGCCAGGCGTCACGGCAGCGCGGCCGATATTTCGGATAATCGCATCCGAAAGGGGCAAAGGGGTCAGGGAGATACGGCCGGTTCACTTGGAAAAAAAGGTGGAAATTTTGGCTCCATAATGCTCTAGTTGTTCTCGCGAGAAACAGGCGCGCGGTCCAAAAGAGTTTCCTCAGGCCCGTGACAGGCCGGAAAGGTTCAAAGAATGACTGCCAAGAAAATGTTTGCCGTCGCGAGCTTGCTGGTCGCGATATGCCTGTGTGGAGCCGCCTGGGAGAGAGCGGCTGCCCCGAGAGTTCCTTCTGCCCGGCCCGAGTCGCCGGCCGTCGGAGAGATTTCCGGCCGCATCACCTTCGAGGGCGAGCCCCCGCCGCTTCAAGAAGTCGACATGTCCAAAGACCCGGTCTGTGCCGCCGCGAACAAGCCCCCGGTTTATTTGGAAGACGGAAAAGTGAATCGTGACGGAACGGTGCCGAACGCGTTCGTCTATATCCAAGCGGGCGCCGAGAAGTTCTCCCTCACGCCGCCCAAGAAGCCCGCCGAGCTGAATCAGGTCAGATGTGTTTACAAGCCGCACGTCGTGGGCGTCATGGTGGGACAGGAACTGGACATTGTATCCAGCGACCCGACGACCCACAACGTTAGGGTAACGCCCCACCTGAACCCGGAGTGGAACCATTCCCAGCCGCCCGGCGGGGCGCCGCTTAAAAAGAAATTTGCGCACCCTGAAATCATGATCTTCGCCGATTGCAACCAGCATCCCTGGATGGAAGCCTACATCGGCGTCACCAGCAATCCGTTCTTCGCGGTCTCGGGCGATGACGGCAAGTTTGTCATTCAAGGAGTTCCACCCGGCCAATTCACGCTGGGCGCATGGACAGCGACGTTCGGGACACAAGAGCGAAAGGTGACGGTGGAGCCAGGCCAGACCGTGAAAGCCGATTTTGTTTTCAAGAAGCCTTGATGGCCGAAAGAAAGCAGTTTTAACGAGCGCAGTTCTAAATCCGCATTCAGGCGTTGTAGCGCGCCGAGTATAGTCTGTCCGGGATTTCGCCCTTGAGACATTAATCAGAACTTTCGCGATGCAGCGACAAAAAAGTGACGTTAAAGCCGCGGGGATCGCCGACCGTGAGTTGACCCTCCCGGATTTCCTGCGGGTCATGACGCGGCAAGTTGCGGAAGATTTCTGTCGTACCTACCTTTTTTCCCTTCGCTAGAGTCTCCGGAACAATCCCGAAATCGCGCGAAGATGGGTGTGTGCGCTGGGTGATTCCACTTCCGAATCCCGGTGCCGGCGCACGGCCAGCCAACCGTTGAAACTACTTTCGGGGAGTGAAATGGATCAGATTCTGACTGGGATGGACGTCACTGCGGCCCGATCCATATTCCCGATCGGACGTATGTACTTTACGCAAGCCTTCATCGATTCGGGCGTTTCCGACGCTTGCGAGGTGCAAGCTTGTGACTTATGACTTCTTCGACTTCATGTTTTTGCCGTTCTGGTTTTGCAGCGCCAAATGTTCCACGTTGACGAGTCAGAGAGCGCAAATAAAAAGGCAGCATTCTCAGCAGTAGTGCTTCCATGTCGTGCATTTGACCAGCGGCAGATGGGAGATACCAGCTAAAGTGATCCCACATATTTTTCAACCGTTTATCGCGCCGGTGCCCGGCGGCATGCTCCACCTCGGCATACCGGAATACCGTTTACCGCGCGACGTGTTGCAGGCCCAGATTCGCGAAATTCTTGATTTGGGCCCCAAGTTGGTACTGAACACTCGCTTGGGGAAGGATTTTTCCCTGGCCGACCTGACCGCCCAGGGTTTTAAAGCCATCCTCCTCGCCATTGGACTTCACTGAAGCCGCGATTTGCCGATTCCCGGTCACGATCTCGACGGCGTGATCAAAGGCGTAGACTTTCTCCTGAACGCCAACCTCGGCTACAGGCTTTCGATTGGCAAGCGCGTGGTGGTGATTGGCGGCGGCAATGTAGCCATTGACGTGGCGCGGGCAGCCCTCCGCCAGCAGCAGGCGCTCACCCTCGAAGCCCTGAGCAGCACTCTCCTGCCCGACAGTCTTACTCCCACTGAGCAGGAAATCGCCATGAAAGAATTGATGGATGTTTCGCGGGCCGCCCTGCGCATGGGCGCACGGGAGGTCCTTCTGGTCTGTCTCGAGTCTCGCGAGGAAATGCCGGCTTTCGGGGAGGAAATTGACCAGGGCTTGGAGGAGGGGCTGAAACTCCGCCCTTCGCTGGGGCCTAAGCAATTCGTGGGACAAAACGGCAAGCTGACCGGCGTCGAAACCATCCGCTGCAAATCTGTCTTCGATGCTCAGCACCGTTTCAATCCCACCTTCGAGGCGGGCACAGAGTCGGTCATTCCCTGTGACACTTCGATCCTGGCGATCGGCCAGGCCTCTGACCTCAGCTTTCTCACTCCTGCGGACGGAGTGGAAACCACACGCCAAGGCACCGTGAAAATCGACCTGGAAACTCTGATGTCCACCGCGCCGGGAATCTTCGCGGCCGGAGACATCGCCTTCGGACCTCGGGCGGTGATCAACGCTGTTGCTGACGGGAAGAAGGCGGCCGAGCAAATCGATCGGTACCTGCTGGGCGAAAAATGGCAACCCCGGCCGAAATACATTCAGATCACGGTGCTGGATCACCACCAGATGTCGGCTACCTTCGATGAGCATTCCCGCCTTCCCGTCCCCGTGTTGCCCGTTGAGCGCAGGACGGGCTTTACAGAGGTCGAAATTGGTTAAACGGAGGACCAGGCGCGTCGCGAAGCGGAGCGGTGCCTGCGCTGCTGGATCAACACCATCTTCGACGGCAATGAGGCTGAGGGGACGGAATGTATCCTTTGCGGCGGATGCGTGGACGTTTGTCCGGAAAATTGCCTTTCCCTTGTTCCGCTCAGCCAATTGAAAGTCAGCGAGGCCGTGCGGTCAGCCCGGCGGAAGTCAAACATCCTGCGCTTAAGTCTCTCGAGCAAACCTATTTTTTCAAACTCGTCGCGCTCAACCGCTCGATCGGCGAAATGGAGTTCCCCTTCCCTTTTGTGCTCAGCCGTTACCTTGGCCTCGATGCTAAAAACTCTCTGGGTGCGGATCGGCGGGGTTTGGAATTTGTGATGTTCCACGGCAGGACGATACTGAAGCTTTCCGGCAACTACAACGCCGCCTTTAACGCCGACCGCATGACCGAGAACCAGCGCGCGGAGCGGGTCCTCAGTGAGGTCATCGTGCCCTTGCTCCGCCTCGAATCCAGTTCTTTTCCTTCCGAGGCAAATTTTGCCGCCTACGGTTTTGAAATCTCGTGGCACGTGCGAAGACGGAGCCGCAGTTACGATTATGAAGGCGCTGAGATCCTCACTCTGGTGTTGAACAAGGACGATGCCCTGACCTTTCTGAAGGCGCAGGGCGAATCCGAGCGACAGGAAGTTCTGAGCCGTTCCGAGGTGTACGTCAACGGGAAAGAATTCGGCCTTGCGCTGGGCGAGCGCGATCCGTTCCCCGTCACGGAATCAGAATCCGCCGGCGCGCGGACCCCGGACTCGGAGACCATCCCTCCTCCGCGCGCCGGCAATTCCGAGAACCGGGTGACCAGATCCAACGGGGACCCAAGGACCGAAATTCGAAAGGCCGAGCCGAAACCGCCGGAGGGTGGGAGCCTTACCCCCAGCGCGGACCCAGCTCCGAAGGCCCATCAGCCGGATGCCGCGACCAGGGAGGTCACCCAAGCCGACGCAGACGCGCTTCAAAAGAGTTGTCAGAAGGAACTCGACGCGCTGGCTCAGGAAGGAGCCTTGAAATTCGGCTTTGTGGATTACGCGCCGCCCTCCTTCGTGATTTTTCAAAATCGAATTTATCTTCAGTTGACCATGCGCAGTCCCAAGGTCTTTGACAGGGATGCGACCTCGATCTACAAGCTGGCCGCGCAAAGTTTCGATCTCTTCCTGGCGCCGCTTCTGAAAGCTCTCCACGATAAACTCCCCCACCAGCCTGAAATCGCCGGCCTCGACATCACCGTGGTCAACCAACTTAATCCAAAGTCCGCCCCATTGTCTGAGGCGCTGGAGTTCATCTGCACCCGCTCCGAGCTCCGCCAATTCACAGACGCTGCGATAACCAATCAGGATTTCATCAACCAGAGCATTGTTCTGGTGAACGGGGTCAGGATCTCATTGGATTTGCAACAAGTGGAGTAAGGCGAAGAGCGGCGGATGCCAAGAGCTCCTTCTCATACTTGATGGACTGACCTGCCGCCGCTTTCTGCACCTCTATGAGGCGCGCGCCGTTGTCAATGTGAGCGGTCCCCTTTATCTGTGCCATCCTCAAGGTGAGCCTTCGGCTGCCTGCACATTGGTCACGTCGAGGCACGCGGGAAGGTCCCCCTTGATATCGTGACCTTGCAGGAATTCAAAGCCCTTGCATGGCGGATTTGTGCGGCGCAACCGGAGCAGTTCAAGTCCGTTCGGGCTTCCCAGAACCTTAAGCTTTCCTGCCGCCGCCCTTCCGCAAAGTGAAGATCTGATTCGCGCGCGGTTGCGGCCAGCTTTCTCGGGCCCCGTCGGGCCAAACGACCAGAGCACGCTCGATTTCGGGTTTTGAGCCGAGACCAAAATGAACTCGAACGTCGTTTGAGCTCAAGTAACTGCCGTCCGTATGTGCCCTGCGCCACAACGGTTTCTCGCCCGACCGGAAAACCGCCACTTGGGCGCCCAGGCCAAAGCGGTTGGCGCCGTCGGCTTCGAGCCGCACCTCCAGCCAGTGCGCTTTTCGTCCCACTTCATTGTGTAGGAGCCAGGCTGGACCGCAGTTATTGGCCACCAAAATGTCCACGGCGCCGTCATTGTCAATGTCTCCGAAAGCCGCTCCTCGGGAAATTCCGGGCTGCGAAAAAGCCGGCCCCGCGATTCTGCCGACTTCCCGGAATCGTCCGCCCTCTTGATGAAAGAGGAGATTCACTTGCGCGAATGGATAAGTTGATCCGCGCCCTGTGCCCATGCGGGTCACCGCGCCATTGGCAATGAAAAGGTCGAGCCGGCCATCGTTGTCGTAGTCGAAAAACTGAGTACCGAACCCGGTGCTGGCAATGGTGGATTCGAGCAGGCCGAACTGGGCGGTGGCGTCGTCGAATTGTCCCCGCCCGTCGTTGCGGAAGAAGGTCACGCCTTCCCGCGTGAGGTTCGTGACCAGGAGATCCAAAACCCCGCGGTCTTCCACATCTTCGGCCGTCACGCCCATGCCCGCCTTGGGGACCCCGTTCGCGTCGAGAGCGACTCCGCATTCGAGCGCCGCCTCCTTAAAAGTCCCGTTGCCCTGGTTCAGCCACAAACAATTGGCCGCCGTGTCGTTGGCTACATAAATGTCCGGCCAGCCGTCGTGGTTGAAGTCTGCCACCAGGACGCCGAGGCCCGGTCCATAACGCGAGCCGATTCCGGAAGACTCGGTGACGTCTTCAAACGTGCCGTCGCGGCGATTGCGGAATAGGCGGCAGGGGACGGCGTGGTAGGCGATGGGCGTGCAAAAGTCAGGCTCGCCGGTGGGCGCGAAGCACTGCCTGTGGTCCCTTACAATAAAGTCCACGTAGTTGGCGACAAACAGGTCAAGAAAGCCGTCGCGGTCGTAATCCAGCCAGGCCGCGCTGGTGCTCCAGCGAGGGTCATCCACACCCGCCGCGCGTGTGACATTCGTGAAGGTCCCATCACCGTTGTTGTGGTAGAGCACGTTCGAGCCGAAGTTCGTGACATAGAGGTCCTGAAATCCGTCGTTGTCGTAGTCGCCCACGGCTACGCCCATGCCGCAGCCGACCCACCCCACGCCCGCCTTCTCGGTAACGTCTTCAAACTTCAACTGCCCGGTCTCCGCGAGCAAATTGCGAAAGAGCCGGTTGCCGGGCCTCCATCCAGGCGGCGCAGGGAGAATCCTATCCTTATCGGGGGCGAGCGGAAGGCCCTGAACAAGGTAAACGTCGAGGTCGCCGTCGTTGTCGTAGTCAAACAGAGCCACGCCCGCACCCATGATTTCGGGCATGTAGTGTTCGGTGCTCGGACCGCTGTAATGGTGAAAGTTCAGCCCAACCTCGGCTGCAATCTCGCGAAAGATCGGCCCGCCGGAAAGTAGCGCAGAGTTGTTCTTTAACTCTGCGGCTCGCGCTCGCGGCCCGAACAGCCATCCGGCAAGGCTGGCGCCGGTCTGAAGAAATTCGCGGCGAGTTGGTCGAGGTACCATAGAAGCACTGCAGCGGAGGAAGGGCCCCGCGCGGCGCGTTCGTGAATGATCCGCTCTAACGGTCGAGTTCCGCCAGCGCCTGCTCGATCGCATGAAGGAGTTGCTGCTGGCTGCGCTCGGAGGCCAATTCGTGCGCTTTGTGGAGAACCATCCGCGCATGCTCACGATCCCCAAGCTCGGCGTACGTAGTGCCCAGCGCAAGCAAGTACGCCGGCGTCGAGTCGTCTTCCGGCGTCAACGTTTTCAGAAGGTGTGTCACCGCATCGGCGTAGCTCCCCTGGCTCACCAAGATCCGCGCCAGATGGTAATGGGCCAAGCGATAATCGGGCCGGTCCTCGAGCGCCAGGCGATACTCCTCGACAGCCTCTTTCGTCCGGCCTTCACGCTCGAGCAGCAACCCCAGGTTGTGGTGAGATTCGGCGGAATGGGGGTTGATTTCGATGGCGCGGCGGAACGCCTGCTCGGCCTCGGGCAGGCGATGGGACTCGACCTCGAGCACCCCGTAATTGTAGTAGGCGTCCGCGCGGTTCGGATTGAGCGCCACCGCCCGCTTGAATTCAGCCTCTGACTGTTCGACTCGGCCCAGCCTTCCGTAAAGGATGATCAGGTTGATGTGCGCCTGGACGTCCGCGGGATCTATTTCCAGCGCTTTTTTCGTCTCGACGATGGCCGCCTGCATCTCTCCCGTCCGCTCCAGGGCCGCCGCGCGGCGCAAGCGAGAATTGGGGCTTAAATCGAGCGAGGCGATTTCTGCGCGCGTGGGGTCCTCAAGTGGCGGAACGGAGAGCTTGTCGGCTTCGTAAAGCGAGAGCTGCTCTTCGGCCCGCGCTGCTTCCCCGAGCTTGCGGTAAACCGAGGCGAGAGCGTAATGCGCGGCGCCGTAGTGCGGAAACAACTCGCAAGCCTGAAGCAGCGGCCGCAAGGCGTCGGTCGGCTTGCCCTGCGCGGCGAGCGCGCGGCCTAGGCCATAAAACGCCGTGGCCGAGCGGGGGTCCTGCTTCAGAACACCGTCAAAGACTTTGGCGCTATTTTCCCAATCGCCCTCGCCAAGCAGGCTTTCGCCGTGACGGATTCGGGCGACCAGGCTATGCGGATCGACCTCTTGCGCGCGCGCGAAGTCTTGCGCCGCGGGTTCGTACTTGCCTTGCTGAAGTTCGACCGTTGCCAGGTTGTAGGTCCAGGCAAACGAGGACGGGTCGAGCAAAGCGGCGCGGCGGTAACAGGCCTCCGCCGCTTCGAATTGTTCGTAAGCGTCGAGAACCATTCCGTATTGACCAACCTGGTCGGCGTTCGTCGAGTGCGCTCGCGCACCACGCTCGGCCTTTCCGATTTGATCGCGGATGGCGGGGAGAAAGCCCGCCGCCTCGATTTCCGGCAGCGGCGGGAGGTTGGTCCGAGGCTGCCGCGCTATCTGGGCGGGCAAGAGCTCAGCCCACGAAAACACGACGAGGAAAACGGCCAGGCTCTTCACCACCCCATTCTAAGATACGAGGAGGACTTCTCGCCAAGCCAAGTCAAAGCCCGCAAACGCCGGGGGTTTCGATTTGTCGCCTGGATCAATTCCCGAAATGCCGGACGTTTTCTTTGACAAACCGCCGCGGCCCCGTTTAAATGTCTGTTTCTTGCGGAGCGCGACAGCGGAGGCTTATATGGAAGAGAGCGGAGGTGGACCGTGTCCACGATGAAAGTCCCCTTTTATGGTCACGCGCGACAATACCACGACATCCGGTCGGAGATTGATGAGGCGATCCGCGCCGTGCTCGAAAGCGAATCCTACGTCATGGGACCGACGCTCGAACGCTTCGAGGCAGAGCTGGCCGCCTATTTCGGGATGAAATTTGCCGTGGGCCTCAACTCCGGCACCGACGCGCTCTGGCTGACCTTTCTGGCCCTGGGCCTCAAGCCGGGCGACCAAGTCATCACCACGGCGAATACTTTTTTCGCCACGGCGGAGGCCATCTGGATTGCCGGCGGAAAGCCGGTCTTTGTGGACTCGGACCGCCGGACGAACAATATTGACGCGGCCAAAATCGCAAGCGCCATCACGCCTCGGACGGTGGGCATTGTGCCCGTACACCTCTACGGACAGTGCGCCGATATGAATGCCGTGAGCGCGGTAGCGCGCGAGCACCACCTCTGGGTGGTCGAGGACAACGCCCAGGCCATCGACGCCCAAGGTGCGGGCTTCCGGGAAGGCGAGCTCAGCGATGCCGTGGCGACGAGCTTCATCGTTCAAAAAAATCTCGGCACCTACGGCGACGGCGGCGCGGTGCTCACCAACCGCGAGGACATCACGACGGAACTGCGGCGGCTGCGCAACCACGGCTCGCTGCGACGCTCCGTCCACACCTTCGGATTCAACAGCCGTCTCGACGATATCCACGCCGGCATCCTGAGCGTGAAGCTGAAGCACATCCGCAGGTGGAGCGACCGCCGGCGCGCCATCGCCGCGCGCTACAGCGCGGGCCTTCGCGGCAGCAGCCTGAAGCTGCCTTGCGAGCTCCCGGGTTATCGCCACGTCTTTCACCTCTATGTCGTCGAGCACCCGAAGCGCGACCACTTGGACAAATTTCTCCGCGGCGCAGGAGTGGACGTCAAGATGCACTACCCGATCGCCATTCACCAGCAAGCCGGATATCCCTGGGGCAAGCCGGCGGACCTCAAACCTTCGGTTCCCAATTCCGAACTCAACGCAGCCGAGTGCCTGTCCCTTCCGATGTTCCCGGAACTTCGGGATGACGAGGTGGACTACGTCATCGAGAAAATTATCGCGTGGGACACGGAGTTCGGCCGTTCTTAGGACGAGCCTGGGGATTCGGGGTTGGCGCGGGCAGTTGCCACGGGGAAAGTGGTCGAGTGGACCGAATGTACAAAGTCCTTGTCGTCGGTATGGGAAAGCGTGGCATGCACCATGCCGCGGCGTTCAAGGCGAACCCGCGCTTTGAATTGGCCGGCGTCGCTACGCGCGACCCGGCGAGGCTGGAAAAGGCGCGGACCGAGCTCGGTGTAAAGTCCGCGTCCACCGATATCCGCGGCCTCGCTCAAAGTATTCGGCCCGATGTGTTTTGCTTCACCACTCCTCCCCAAGTTCGCTTGGAACTCGTCCGGCTGGGGATTGAGTGCGGCGCAAAGCTGATTGCTTTCGAAAAACCCATCGCCCTTTCCATGAACGAGGCGCTCGAAATCCGCAGAGCCGTGCGGGCCGCCGGGGTGAAAACCGTCGTCAGCCACCAGCATCGCTACGGCGACCACTACCGGAAAGTCAAAGAAATCATTTCGAGTGGCGGCATCGGGAGCCTGCATACCGTCTACGCGCACTCGGTCGGGTGGATGCTCCATCTCATGACCCATTTGATTGATTACATGCGCTGGTACAACGACAATGACAAAGCCGAGTGGGTGATGGGCCAGGCAGCCGGTCGAGGGAAGCTCGCGGACTCGCACCCTTCGCCCGACTACATCGCCGGATTCATCCAATTCGCAAACGGCGTGCGCGGCATCATCGAATGCGGCGCCGGAGCCCCCGACATCCCCCAGGTGGATTATTGGTGGCGAAAGAACCGCATAGGCGCGCAAGGAACCGAGGGTTTTGCGGAAGTCCTCACCGGAGGCGGCTGGAGGGCCGCGACTCGCGATTCAATGGGCGTGATTTCGGGCGAAGGCTCGATGAGCTACGAGCACGACATGCCTCCCTACGTGGATCAAATGGCCGACTGGCTTGACGACGATCGCCAAATCCATCCCCTGGACGGCGAAAGCGCGCATCAGGGATTCGAGATTATGATGGGTCTGGTGCGTTCCGTCGTCGAGCGGGGCCAGGTCAAATTGCCGCTCGGCCCGGGCGAGCCGGAATTGGACGGGCTCCGCAGAGTCCTACCTGACAAACCTATCCTCTTATCAACCGAACTCAATCGCAAAGAGTATCTGAGCTAAACCGAAAGAGCAGTTGCACCCAGAGTTATTTCGGCTTGTGCCGCATTGCTTCAGGAATTTTCTTGCCTTCGATCCATACCAAAACCTTCCAAATCTCTTCCCATTTCGGGAATTAGTTCCATTTAGGGAATTTATCCACTTTTGAAGTCTGGGCAATCTTCCCAGTCTGAAACTGATTCGCCCCCTTGGGGCCCTTGCGGAGTTCCAAGCCCTGAGTAAATGGAAATCACTTAGTTGGCATGGGCTTGACAGCCGGGGTCCGATGTGAGTTCACGAGAGGTTAGAGTGATTGAGAGATCCGCCCGCCTCCTGGCTCCGCCAATTAAGGCGCGCCGAGCAAGATTCGTCTCTGATTTTCCCAAATTGGAACTGCACTTGAAATGGGACGTGCAAACGTTGGGTATACTCGACCAAGGCAATTTGATTATGACCTTCGTGAAAAGCCTAGTCGTGGCAACGTACGTTGTCGGAACCGTCCGGCAGCGGGCCGATTCTCCGCAGTGGGAATCCATTCAGCCTGCAAGCCATTGCAAATACAAACGTTAAATATCCCACGCTAGAGCTTATTTGGAGGCCTAAACGACGCGATGGCCGCCGTGGTTTCTGGAAGTCTCTCCTTTGCGACGTTCGATGCGCGGTCCTGGAACTAGGGTGAATGCCTCATATTTTCCCAGTTTGGTACGCAGGCTGCAGTCTTACTTCACGCGAGGGCGACATTCAGGCAATGGCGGCTCGCCGGAAACTGTTCTTGATTCATCGTCACAAATTGACCGCAGAGGATTCGAGTGGGAATTGAGCAGGTAAGGCGGAAGAAGATCGCTATGGGTTCGGCGCTGGGGAAAGCTCACCCCTCAAAATCCGCGCCCGTATGCCGAGGGAAACCGCCGAGGAGCCTGAGAGTTCACGCGAGTGATGGGAAGCTTCGCCATGAGGCGATGATTGCCTTGCTTCCCTTGGTACACCGTGTGGCAATAAGAATTCGGTGTCGTTTACCGGCACATATCGAGACGGACGAGCTGGTTAGCGCAGGTATGCTGGGGTTAGTAGACGCGATTCGCAAGTTCGATTCGCGGCGTCAAGTTAAGCTCGAAAGTTACGCGAGCCACCGGATCCGTGGCGCGATTCTTGACAGCCTGCGGAGCCTCGACACCGCCTCGAGGGATGTTCGCAAAAAGGGCAAGAAGGCGGAGAGAGTCCATCGCGAGCTGGAACTGCGCATGGGGTGCGCCCCCGACGATGAAGCCATGGCTCGGGGCCTCGGCATGAGCCTGAAGAAATGGCATCGCACGGCTCGGGAGATTCACTTGGCCGGGGCCGGCACGTACCTCTACGCGCGCTCGTTAAGACATCACGATCTTTCGGAGGAGATGATCGCCGCCGCAAACTCTGCGGATCAATTCGACCTCTGTTATCTCCGCGAGCAGAAGGAGCTGGTGGCGCGCGCCGTCGCTATCCTTCCCGAGCGTGAGCGCATGATTTTCAAACTCTATTACGGCCGCGAATTCACGATGAAGCAGATCGGAAAACTGTTGAACATAGGCGAATCGAGAGTCTCCCAGCTTCATTCGGCGGGATTGGCGCGTTTGCGCGCGTTGGTGATGGAATATATTCACCCACCCAGTCACGAAGGGTCCCGTGATGACTCATTTCGGTTCGTTGCTCCGCGCGGCGCCGGCTTTATCCCAAGCTTTCGCGGCCTAAATCTATCACGGGCGCCCATTTGACTCGCGCGAATCCGCAAGGCCTTCCCAATTTGCCCTCATTCAATCGCTAACCTCTAAGGCCGCTCGAGAAGACTTGACGGAAGATATTCAGCAGATTGTACATGTGTGGCTCGAAACTCAGGCGCTCGCCCCTGACCAATTTCGGAACGGACCCCGGTTGACGAAAGGGCGCGACCCGCATAGAATCGAAGTTCGGCTGCGTGTGGGATCGGACTCCGGCAGTCTCCTCCCTGGTTCGTAGCCCAATCCGAAAAATTGGCAAGGCTCTTTTATGAACGCCAACGATATGCGTCCCGGGATGGTCATCAAGCATAAGGGGGAACTGTTTTCGATTCACAAGGCTGAGCACCGGACGCCGGGCAATCTTCGAGCTTTCGTCCAAGCGCGCATGCGCAACCTGCGCACCGGCGCGATGAATGACCACCGCTTCCGGTCCGAAGACACAGTGGAGCGGGCGGCGCTCGACGAGTTCGAGATGCAATACCTCTATTCCGACGGCGACTCGTTTCACTTCATGAACACCACCAACTACGAACAAGTAGCCGTCCACAAGGACATCATCGGCGACCGCGCCGCCTACCTGGTCCCCGACGTGACGCTGAGCGTGGTGTATTACGAAGGCCGTCCCGTGGATATCCAGCTTCCGGCGACCGTGGACCTGAAAATCCTCGAGACGGAGCCGGGCTTGAAAAGCGCTTCAGCCACCAACGTCATGAAGGCCGCCAAAACGCAAACCGGCCTCATCGTTCAAGTCCCGCCCTTCATCAACGAAGGCGAAACCATTCGCGTGGATACGGCCGACGGGACGTACGTGGAAAGGGTCAACAAATAGTCCTCGGCCCTTCGGACGTCACCCGCTGTTGCTCGCCACTTGCCACTCGTCACTCGCCACTGCACTTAAAATGGCATCTCGTGGTCGGTCGTCAGGGTCAGGCCGTCGGGAGTGACATTATAGATGGCCTCGTGCCGGGCCGGGTGGCGGTTGTAAGTCTGGGCCTCGACGTATTCGCTTTCTTTCAAATATCGGAGCGTAACCGTCGTAGGTGTGACGGTTAATCGGCCGTCATAGGCGTCATCCACTTGCCAAAGTTTCTTGAGCGCGTGACCGTCGTAATCGAAGAGGACGGCGGTAAGGCGAAGCTGGCTTTTTCCGAGGCGGTTGCCATAAACGATGAAGCGAAAATCGCCCGAAGCCGCGGGCGAGAGCGTCGCGTAGTGAAGGTCCGTGTGCGGGACGAAGCTCGTGGCCGTCACGCGATGCGTCTTTCCGCCGGTGCTCTCGAAAATCGCCAGCGCGTTGACTTTGTTCGTGTCGGTCCAGCCGAGCGAATATCCGGCGCAAAGGAACGTCCGCCCTTTCCAGGGAGCGGCCAAAACGACCGGGTCTCCGACGAGCGGATAGTGGAGCTTTGAAAAGACACGCTCCAGTTCCCGGCGCGTCTCGACGTCGGTTGGCGCGCGATTGGCGGACCAGGCATCCAGGTCGCCGAGGACCAACTTCTGGATCTCATCGGTGATGGGCTGGGCGTCGTCGAGCGCCATGCCGTAAAGTTTCTGGCCAAGTTGGAGGACATGGTCGGAAACGTCGGGCGGGGGCGGCGCCGCTTTCTTGCGCTTTGCGAAGCCCACCGGACAGGAAATCAGCGCCGCCAAGATAAGAGCGGCGGGTAAAAGTGGGCGTCTTGTGCGCGCCATTTCCACCATCCATGCAGGCATTTGCCCACAACCTTTGAACCTGGCGCGGCCCTTGCCGCAACCCAAAGAAAAGATTTCAATACGGAGGGCACGGAGCTTCGAGGAAGTCCTCTGTGGCCTCCGTGGGTTCTGCTCTGTGCGCTCCGTGCTAAATCCTTCCTCGCGCGCCGAGAAGGAGCTCGGGATTAATAGCCCAGAGGACTCAGACAGGAAGCCTCGACCCAGGACACCAGGCCACGCTTGAGATGCGCTTCTTCCTTGTCCGCGTTCTCGGTGCTCCAAACCTCCAGCCACCTCCGAAGATCAATCCCCGCCCTCCGCATCCAATTCTCGCAGGCTTCCCCGCCTGAATCATTCTGGTTAAGCGGCCGACGGCGAAATCAAAACTTTCAGGCACGAGGGGCGTTCGAGATATGCGAAAGCTTCCGGACCCTGCTCGAGCGGAAAAGTCCGCGAGACGAGTTCCCGGACCCGGATGGCGCCCTCGGCCAAGAGGCCGAGCGCGACGGTGAAATTCCCGCAGCGCGAGCCGACCAAACGGATCTCGTCCACGACGAGCTTCGCCGTGTCGAACTGCGCCGGTTCGCGAAACGTGGATTTCATTACCACCGTCCCGCGCGGCTCGACCAGCCGCAAGGCGTCCGCGAGACCCGCGGGGGAACCCGTCGCTTCCACAACGAATCCGAAGCATCTCTCCTTTAGCTGATGCCCCGCCGGCACTGTCCGAATGCCCCACGATTTGGCGAGCTCGAGCTTCGAGTCGTGATGGCCGGCGAGCGTCACGTCGGCATGGGCGTGTTTTAGCACTTGAGCCACGAGCAGTCCCAACCGCCCATCCCCGACCACCGCGGTTTTGACCGAGGTTGAGAGGCGCGCCTCGGGAATAAATTCGCTGGCGGCGGCCAAGGGCTCAACAAACACGGCCGCTTCGTCTTCGATGGAAGATGGGACCTCGTGCAGATTCTCGACTGGCAGAGTCAGAAACTCCGCAAACGAGCCGTCGCGGTTGACGATGCCCATCACCGCGCGGCGGGCGCAATGCTTGCCGAGGCCCCACAAACACAGGCTGCACTCCCCGCACGAGACGTTGATTTCTCCGACCACACGTCGGCCGACGGGCCAGCGCGCGTCTTCGCATTCGACGACTTCGCCGACAAATTCGTGGCCGAGAATGCCATGAAAGGAGGAATAGCCCTTCAATATTTCCCGGTCGGTGCCGCAAATCCCCGCCAGGCGCACCCGCACCAGCGCCTCGCCGGGCTTCGGCCGAGGCTTCGGGAGGTCCCGCAAAGCCAGCTTCCCGTCGAAGTAAAGAGCCTTCATCAGTGAGAGCTAAGAGGGCGCCAAGCGCCAACGTTCTCGGAGTCCTCATGCGCTTTGCGGAACAATCCTCTCGAACGCCTGCGCGATCGCTTCCTCCTGACCGTCGAGGACGGTTCGCAGGTCGAGCCAGACCTCGCCGCGCTCGACTCGCGCGATGACCGGCGGCCTTGAGCGGCGCAGGCGTGCTTCGAGCTCCACGGCGCTCAGGCCTTCGACCCGAACCGCGAGAAGCCGCGTAGGGAGCGAGGTGCCGGGGGTCGAGCCGCCCCCGATGACGGATTCACCGTCTTCGAGCCGCGCCGAAACGCCCGGCCGCTTGAAAAGCCGCTCCGCCAGGCGCGCGGCACGCCCGGCAATTTCCTCCTTCGAGGCCTGAATCATGGCGAGCGCCGGAAGGGCCTTGAAATCTTCGCGCACGTAAAGCGCCACGGTGGCTTCGAGCGCCGCGATCGTGAGCTTGTCCACGCGCAGGGCGCGGAAGAGCGGGTTCTTGCGGATGCGCTCGAGCGGCTCGCGCTTGCCCGTGAGGATCCCCGCCTGCGGGCCGCCGAGCAACTTGTCGCCGCTGAAGGTGACCACGTCCACGCCCGCCTTCAGGCTTTCATCCGCGAGTGGCTCTCCTCGGATGCCATACGGAGTAAGGTCCACCAGACACCCGCTGCCCAAGTCTTCGATGAGCGGCAAACGGTGGCGATGGGCCAGCTCCACCATCTCGTCGAGTTCCGGCCGCTCCGTAAACCCCACAACACGAAAGTTGCTCGGGTGAACGCGCAGCAGCGCGCGCGCGCGCTCACTGATGGCGGCGGCATAGTCGCCGGTGCGCGTGCGGTTGGTGGTGCCGATTTCCCGGAGGAAGGCGCCGCTTTTGGCGCAGATGTCCGGAATGCGGAATGAGCCGCCAATCTCAATCAGCTCGCCGCGCGAGACGATGACTTCGCCGCCCTCCGCAAGCGTATTGA
>QHZO01000327.1 GCA_003224695.1 Acidobacteriota bacterium | reverse complement strand
CCGCCAGAAACAGCCGCATCAGGGTTTGGTTGCTCGCCCCGAGCGCCTTCATCACCGCGATGTCCTTCCTTCGTTCCAGCGCCATGGCCGTCATCGTCGCGGCCACCGCCAGCGCGATGATGACCAGAATCAGCGCGCTCAGGTAAACCAAAAGCCAGCGAATGGTGTCGAGGACCGTCCCGGCCGAGTAAACGATTTCCCGAACGGGGCGGATATCAAGGCCGGGGACCTCCCTCGCGAGCGCGCGCACCAAGCCTTCAATCTCCTTTGTCTCGCCCGGTACGCTCAACTCGATCAGGCTGATTTTCCCCGGCAGACCGGCCAGCCCTTCGAGGCGGCCCAAGGGGACAAAAACTTGATCGTCCTCTGCCGCGCCGGTTGAAACGAACGCTGCGACGCGGAACGTTGCGGGCGGCGCGGACGCCGGAGTTCCCGAAGCCGGTTCGATTGAGATCGAGCCGCCACTCGCAAGCTTCAGCCGCGCGGCCATGCGCGCCCCGATAACAACTCCCGGAACTTCCACTCCGGCTTCGCCGCGATCGCCACCGGGCGGCCGCGTCACGCGCCAACCCGGGTTTAAGGCGTTGAGTGCTCGAAAGTCCGCGCCCACCGCCACGGCGTTTTCAAATTCCGGCAGCCGCGGGTCAGAGGGCAATCGCCCGAGCCGCGCCACCACACTGAGCACGGGCACGGCAGTGAACGCTTTCCGCCCCTCTCCGACTCGCTTCACACGGTCGAGCACCCCCTGATCGAATAGCGCCGCCCCGCCCTTGGGGTCCGCCGGGGGAGAAACAATCACATTGGCGCCATAGGCGCGAAATTCTTCGGTCATCTTGCGGTGTACGCTGGAAAAGAGATTAAGAAGCATGGCTGCGACCCCGGCGCCGACACCGAGGGCCAACACCGCTACCAATGCCTGCGGGCGCCTCACGGACAGCGAGCGCCACCAGGCGCGCCAGAAAAGCCTCGTCGGTTTGTCCGTTTTAGATTTCATCCAAAGTCAATCTCAGAGTGCCGAAACCACCTGACTTCTAACACTTTAATGTCCTGCGCCCGAGCCGAAAGGGCGAGTTTTAGCTGGTTGCGGAAAAACCTCGGAAACTGTCATCCTGAGGAGTCCCGCCTCGCGGGACGACGAAGAGCCTGCCCTGAGCGAAGCGAACGGGATCTCCGCATTTGCTCGATTTCACAAATGCCGGGATTCTTCGCTCCGCTCAGAATGACACCGCCAAAAGGTTTTTCAGCTTCCTGGCGGGGTTAAAACCCCGCCCTTCCTTCGCGCAAGACCACGGCGGGTGAAACCTTCAGGCCGCGGCCGAGCGGCCAGGCGCTTCCCGCAAGCGTCACCAGCACGGCAAGCGCCAGCGCCGCCGGCAGCATCAACCAGTCGAGCCCGACGGGCGAGCCGAACACTCTTTGGGACAGGCGCCACGCCGCCAAACTCCCCGCGGCATATCCCACGAGGCCGCCGGCGACTCCGAGAACCCCGGCTTCCATCAGGAAAATCGCCGCCACCTGAGCGTTCGACGCGCCGAGAGACTTGAAGAGACCAATTTCCACTTCCCGCTCGAGCACCGTCGCCAGCATCATCGAAGCCACGGCCAGCCCCGCCGCCACCAGCGCCGCCGAAGCCACCGCCGCCATCAGCCCGCCGAAGCGGTCGAGAATTTTCCCCTCCGTGTCCGCCACCCGGTAGACGGGCCGGGCCTCGGAACCAGGAATCGCCTGCTCGATCTGGTAGGCGATCGAGGTGGCATAGGGACTACAGTTCCAGCGGTCGAAATCTTTGGCGCTCAGTTGGGTCACATCCGAACGGGCGAAAGCGTCGTCGGGCTTGGTCAAAGCGCTCACTTCAATACGCCCGATTTTGCCCTCCTGGCCCGACAGGGCCTGGACCGCCGCAAGCGGCGCGAGCATCTCGTCGTCCTCCGCGCCGCCACTCTCAAAAATGCCTCGCACGAACCATGCCACGGAATTTTTCGCGCCGCCGAGGCGAAGGTCCACGCGTTCCCCGATCCCGAGCCCCAAGGCACTGGCGAGCCGGCGGCCGATCACCACTTCGCCGTCACCAGGCCATGCGCCCTCGAGCTTCCATGCCGGATGAAGCTGCTCGACGCCGGCACGAAATGTCTCGGACTTCCCTACCGGCACTGGGTGGTCAAACCAAGTCCCGGCCAGCACCGTCTGCCGTCCGCGAATTTCGACGGGCACCCAAAGATAGGGCGCGAACGCCACAATGTTGTTGCTCCAGAAAATCTTTTTGAGGTTCGCGAGCTCGGACTCGGCGAGGGTTGCGCCCGCCCCCGCCGGCCGGTAATCCGCTCCGCCGACCGTCACGGCCAAGCCGTCGGCGGCAGGACGAACGACGATGTTGGCGCCAAAAGAACGCAGCTCGCGGCTGACTTTGTCTCCGACGTCGAGCGCGATGGTCCCTACGGCCGTCGCCACGGTGACGCCGAGCGCGACCGCCGCCAAGGTCAAGAGCTTGCGGCGGCGGCGCCGCAGGAGCGAGTCGGATAGAATTCGTCCTAGCATCGCCCGGCGCTCCGCTCGAGACTACTTTTTGAAAATCCGAGTTGAAGGGATAAGGCCACTTTCGGAAATCGTCAGCGCGTTATCTTCCACCACGAACTGGACCGGGATGGGATTGCATCCGCCCGAGGCTCCAATCGAGCGGACAACGATTGCGGCGCCGCAGTTGCGGCAGCTCACATTCCGCCCATCCTGATAATAGCCCCGGGCGCCACAAATTGCGCAAGCGTCAAGCGCCGCGCGAACCGTGCCCGTATCGTCGAGCAGCGCGAGCAGCCGGACCACTCCTTCACCAGTCTCGACCGAATAGATGTGCAGCTTGTGGTCGGCGAGTCCCGCCGCGGGGATTTTCACTACACCCTTCACAGGGACGACCTGGACGGCGGGAATCTGAGCCTCCGCCTGGCGGGAATAAACCAACTCCGCCGTGACCAGCGTGATGACGAGAAAGCTGGCGCTCGCCGCGGCGAGCTTCCAGCGGCGATGGCGCTGGAACTCCGCCAGAGCCTTGCGCCGGATGGGGCCGGCGAGATTTTCGAGCGCGCGGTCGGCCGTTTTCGTCCGGTCGGCCACCAGCAGCAGCAGACAGAGGGCGATGACGATGACGAAAAAGAGCGCGTCATTGTGGACGATCGGCCCCACCAGCGCCATCTCGCGACGACTCGAAGGGAGGAAGCCGCCTTCGGTCAATTCGTGAATGCCGGTGATAAGAAGCTGCGCGGCAATCACCAGCAAGACCGCGCTGGTGATGGCAAAAAATTTTCTCAGATCAATTTTGAAGCTGCCTTTGAAAAACGCCACGCCCAGCAAGACCGCTAGCGCAAGGCCGGTGAGACCGCCAATGAAGCTCACGAGCTCGGCCGACCGGAATGAAACCGCCGCGAGGAACAGCACCGTCTCGATCCCCTCTCGGAAGACCATCAAGAAAACGAACAGAAAGAGACCAATGGAGGCGGAGGAAGTCGGCTCAACCGCCAGCTCCGAGAGCTTCGCTTCAATGGTCTTCTTGAGGCTCCGGCCCGCTTTCCGCATCCAGACCACCATGGAGGCGACGAAGAGTCCGCCCACGAGCATCAGCCAGCCTTCGTAAGCCTCTTCGGCGAGCTCCAGGCGATGGACGACGTAGGCGGCGGCAATGCTGGCTAAGACGGCCGCGGCCAGCGCCAGGTAAACGGCTCGGAACGCGCGG
>QHZO01000328.1 GCA_003224695.1 Acidobacteriota bacterium | reverse complement strand
GGGTTGAAGGTGGGTCAGCAGGTCTACGCCGACTTCCAGAAGAAGACGGTCGCCATCCAGGCGGGCGATTTCTGCTGCGAGATGGTCGAGATCGTGACGTCACCCCCTCGACGAGCCGACGCCTGCGGCGAGCCCGTGCAGCAACGTGCACTCAGTGACACCTGCGCCAAGCAGTACGTCACCCTGATCGAGCAGTACCAGTTGAAGCGCCTCTACGACCAGTTCCAGACCGTCCGGCGCAACGTGGAGCTCGACCAGGGCTCCTATCGCGGCGCCATCGCGACGTGTGCCATCGTGGACATCGGCATGGTCCTGCTGGAACACGCGGCGGGAAGGATCGCCACCACGGCGCCCAAGAGGGTTTCCGCGCAACAGGCGAAGTACTTGAAGGAGTACGGCGAGAGCCTGGAAAAAATCCGCACGGGTGTTCCCCAGATCATCGAGCGCGATCCGCGCGCCCTGCTGCCGGAGAACGTCGACAAAGCCTTCGAGGGATTCGACCTGGTGAGCAGTCTGTTCCGTGCTGTCAACATCACGCCCGAGAAAGCGGCCGCGAAGATCGACGAGTGCCGGGGCAAGGTGCCGCCCGACATGTACGACCACGCCCGGCGATACGTCACGAACCTGGGGGAGATGGTGCGTCAGGCCGCCAAGCTCGCGGTGTACCGCAACAACTTGCGCGCGAAGGGTCAGTAGTGTTGGGACAAGCAGGCGACATACTACAAACTTTGTGCGGAGTGGGCCCGCTGCAAGGGCACCGATCCCCAGCGCCAGTGCCAGGCTCCCGGTAGCTGAGCAAGTCTCCCGGCGGCCAACCGACGACGGAGGTTGCAAATGGTCAAGGCGAAGACATTGGTTGTCGTGCTTCTGACGCTGGGGGTGGCCTTTGTGGGCTGCAGCAAGAAGGAAGAGCCGAGCCCGAAAGCGGCGGCTCCGGCCACGGCGGCTCAGGTGACGGAGGTGAAGGGGCTGGTTGAGGACACGAAACGTTACGCGGAGAGCCTCAGGGCTCAACCGGCCGCAGATCGCGTATCGGCTGAAAAGATTCCCAAACTGACCGGCCTGCTGGACCAGCTTCTCCGTCACATGGAGGAAAAGGCCCAGGCAAGCCAACAGGGCGGCGATGTCGCCAAGCCCGAGGCTCAGGTCGCTGAGGATCTAAAGCAACTGCAGGAAGTCCAGAGCACCCTGCCGGCCCTCACAGGGGAGGCGGGAACGCCGCCGACCGCCGGCGGGGGAAAGCCGCCCTTGGACCTGATCAGCGAGAACCTGGCGAAGATCGCCCAGATCGTGCAGCAGGGGAAGGATATCGTTGCTATGGTGCGCCCTCCGAAGGGCCAACCCAGCGCCTCTGGTTCCAGTGAGGGCGGAATCTCGCAGGGGATACCCCCTGCAGATGGAACTCAAGCGTCCGAATCATTGCAGTCGAGCACAGCATCTGCCTCCCCCGATCCCGCAACCAGTGAGTCGTCCAGTGACGCCTCCCGCGCGGTGGCCCGCGGGATGACAGCCCAAGCTGCCGCCCAGCCCGCGCCTGTCACGACCGGGTACGCCACTGTTCACATGAAAGCATGGCCCGATGCCTGCCAAGCTCGGCTTCAGCTAAAGGTCAATGGGCTGCCGATGGGTGTATATGACAAACATGTCAGCATCACTTTGGACCCCCTCCTTAAGCCTGGAGTCATCAATACGATCACCTTTACGTTCAACCGCCCGGGATGCTCACTAGATCTCTCCGTCCAAGCGCCCGGGAGCGAACGATGGATTGAGGTTCTGAAGTTCGTCTCCTCACAGGAGAGACTGGAGGAGAGCTTCCAGGTCCCCTTCGTCGGGGCAAAGAAGTAGGAACACAGGCCTGGGACACGTGGCCGGCCAGCCGCAGGACGATGGCTAACTGGCTCGCGACTATAGCGGGCGCCGGGACATGGGTACTGGTTGCCGCGATCGGCATTTTGGTCCCAACCATGATCGCGCCTGCCGTTTCTACCTTTCGAAGCGCGAAGGAAGTTGGTGCGGGCCGAGAGGAAGGCAACGTGACCGAATGGTCGACCAGCCGGCGGCGAAGGCCAATCCTGCGAAGTAGCGTCCTCTTCGCATCCGTTTCGTCGGGATCTGCATGCGCGGAATTCAGCACCAGCTGACGCTCGCGGTTCTGCTCTCGGTGCTCCTCGCAGCCGCGGGAATCTCGGCGACCGTCTTCCTCTTCAGCCAGCGGCGGTTGCACCAGGACACCGTGCGCCGCTCCGAGGAGATGGTGCAGGCGGCCAGCCTGGCCTTCTCCCTGGCCCTCGAAGCGGGCGACGAGGTCCTGCTCGATGCCCTCCTCTACGAGCTGAAGAGCCGTGAGGAGCTTCACATCGAGGAAGCCTACGTCCTGCGGCTCGACGGACGCGTGGCGGCGCACACGCGACTGGCCGAGTACGGCAAGGCGTACGTCCTTCCGACGTTGCTCACCCGGGCGGATCGATCGCGGCTGTCCGATATCGCCATCGAGGATCGAGGAGCGTTCCGGGTCCAGAGCCTTCTCCAGGCGGGCGGTCGGCCGATCGGCGCCCTCGTCGTGACGTTCTCCACCCGGCACCTCTCGCAGAAGCTCCGGGGCGAGCTACTCGGGATCGTGGGGGTGACGGTCCCCATCCTCGTGCTGGCTGGGCTGGGCGTCATGGTCTACGGCCGGCGGATGGTCGTCCGTCTGCGCGGGCTCCAGCAGCGGGCCCTCGCCATCGGTCGCGGGGAGTTGGGCGAGCCCATGCCGGTGAGCGGCGCGGACGAGATCAGCCAGTTGACACTCGCCTTCAATCAGATGCGCTCGGACCTGGCGGCGCTGCGCGCCCAGGAGCGCACCTCCGCCGAGACCATCCAATCCCTCAATCGGGACCTGAGCGAGCAGCTCCGGCGGGTCGAGCAGCTCAAGGAGCAGCTCGCCGACGAGAATGCGACGCTGCGCGACGAGCTGCGCGCCTTCGCCGCGCACGGCGACGTGATCGGCTTCGAGACCGGCCTGCGGACCATCGCCGGCCAGCTCCGTCAGCTCGCATCGCTCAACGTCACCGTGCTCCTGACCGGGGAGAGCGGCACCGGCAAGGAGCTACTCGCGCGCTTCCTCCACGACGCCGGCTCCCGGCGGAACGGCCCCTTCGTCGCTATCAACTGCGCGGCCCTCCCACTCCCCCTCGTCGAGAGCGAGCTCTTCGGCCACGAGCGGGGCGCGTTCACCGGGGCCGTGACCCAGCAGAAGGGGAAGTTCGAGCTAGCCCACGGCGGCACGCTGTTCCTGGACGAGGTGGGAGAGCTTCCTGCCGAAGCGCAGGCCAAGCTGCTCCGCGCGCTCCAGGAGGGCGAGATCAGCCGGGTTGGAGGGAGCCGCCCCATCCCGGTCGACGGGCGGGTGGTCACCGCCACTAACCGCAACCTCGCCGAGGACGTGAAGCGCGGGCGTTTTCGCGAGGACCTGTACTATCGACTGAAGGTCGTCGAGGTCGCCTGTCCGCCGCTACGGGACCGGATGGAGGACCTGTCGGCCTTGGCTCAGCACTTCATCGAGCTTTGCAGCCGGAAGCTCGGCAAGCCCGTGATCGGCATTTCGCCTTCGGCGCTCCGGCGGCTTGGCTCCCATCGCTGGCCGGGCAACGTGCGGGAACTCGAGAACACGATCGCCCGCGCGGTAGCTTTGGCGACGACCCAGGTCCTCGGGCCCGAAGACTTCCTGTTCCTTGGGCCCCAGCCGGCTGACCCACCGGCCGCCGCTGTGGGGGA
>QHZO01000068.1:13123-40324 GCA_003224695.1 Acidobacteriota bacterium | reverse complement strand
ATCCAGACCTGTCACCATCTCGGTCACCGGATGCTCAACCTGGATGCGGGTGTTCATCTACAGGAAGTAGAGTTTGCGATCCTTGTCCATAATGAACTCGACCGTCCCGGCGTTCGTGTAGCCGATCTCGGCGAGCGCCTCAATAACCCGGTGACCGAGTTCTCGGCGCGTCCGATCATCTATGGCTGTGGAAGGCGACTCCTCGAGAATTTTCTGATGACGGCGCTGGATCGTGCATTCGCGCTCGCCGAGATGGACGACCTTGCCGCGGTTGTCCCCAAGGACTTGAAACTCAATGTGGCGTGGAGAGACGGCGAACTTCTCCAGGTAAACGTCCGACGAGCCGAAGGCGGCCTGGGCTTCCGCCTGTGCCGTCTCAACGGCTTTAGGCAGCTCTTCAGGGGAGCCGACTTCGCGCATACCGCGCCCGCCGCCGCCTGCCGCTGCTTTGATCATCACCGGATAACCGACTCTCGCCGCGGCTTCCTCGGCCTCGGCCACCGTCTTCAGCACGTCCGAACCGGGAAGGACTGGTATCCCGAATTGCGCTATCGCTTTGCGCGCTTTGTCCTTGTCGCCCATCAACCGAATAACCTCGGGTTTTGGGCCGATGAAGGTGAGCTTCGAGGTCTCGCACACCTCGGCGAAATTCGCACTTTCAGCCAGAAACCCGTAGCCAGGGTGGACGGCCTCGGCGTTGGTGATCTCGGCGGCGGAAATGATACTGGCCACGTTCAGGTAACTCTCCGAACTTTTCGCCGGCCCGATGCAAACCGCCTCGTCTGCGAACCGGACGTGGAGCGATTGCCGATCCGCCTCGGAATACACTGCCACGGTCTTGATTCCCAGCTCCTTCGAAGCGCAGATGACGCGTAGCGCAATCTCACCGCGGTTGGCTATGAGAATTTTTCGGAACATGGGGTTCCAGCGACTATTTCTTATGTGACGGCTGGATAGCGAACAGCGGCTGCCCGTACTCGACGGGCTGACCGCTCTCGATGTAGATCCGGACAATCTCTCCGGCGACTTCCGACTCGATTTCGTTCATTAGCTTCATGGCTTCGACGATGCAGAGTACCTGCCCAACCTGAACGACCTCGTGCAGATTGACGAAATGCGGGGCGTTCGGAGCGGGCGAACTATAAAATGTCCCCACAATGGGCGACTTGATGATGAATACATCCTCGGCGATGGCAGCGCTCGGCTCGGCCGTCGCCAAGGGGGCCGGTGCGCCAGGTATCGCAGGGGCCGGTGCCTGGTCCAACCTTACTGGCTCCGCGTAACTGCCTTTGTCAGGAGGCTCATTGGCCTCTGGCGCGTTCGAGACGGCTCGGTCGCGGCGGAAGCGCAGGCGCAGGCCGTTTCTTTCCATTTCAAACTCGGTCACTTCGCGCTCCGCGAGCATGTCTATGAGCTTCTGGAGTTCTTCCAGGTTCAGCTCGTGCTCGCTTGGCGCCGTGCGGTTTCGCTTTTTCTCTGCCATCCCTAATGCTCGGTAGGGGCGGGCCTTGTGCCCGCCCTGGGCGACCACAAGGGTCGCCCCTACAACGCCATGCCGCTCCCCATGCGCGCACCCTGCCTACGGGCCAGGGCCAGCGCGCGGACCCTGCTTCGACGAACTGCCGCGGGCAACAGGCTGTTATGACCCGCCTACCACCCAGTCTTTTTTCGAGGCCGGCGTCAGAACTTCGGGCCCACGCTCTCCAATGAGGACTGTATCCTCTATTCTGATGCCGCCGAAGCTCTCTATGTAGATCCCCGGTTCAACTGTAACCACGTTTCCCGCGGTGAGCCTCCTTTTTTCGTTCTTGGCCAGCCGTGGCGGTTCGTGAACGTCCAAACCCACGCCGTGGCCGGTGGAATGAGTGAAAAAACGACCCAGCCGCACTTGCTCAAGGAAGCGACGTGCCGCCCGATCTGGCTCTGAGCCCTGGAAGCCCACTCGTAGAGCCTCCAGGGCGGCTTCCTGCGCTCCAAGGACTGCTTTATAGAGGCTCCGCGCCCTCCGGTTCGGCCGACCCACGTACAGCGTCCTTGTTACATCCGCTGAGTAGCCACGAACTATAGCACCAAAGTCAAAGATTACAAACTGGCCGGCCTCCAAGGGATTCAATGATGCACGAGCGTGTGGCCAAGCACCTCGAGGCCCGGAGGCGACGATCGTTTCAAACGCGGGGCCTTCTGCCCCTTTTTGCCTCATCCGATATTCGAGCTCATTCGCCAAGTCCGCTTCCCTGACTCCCGGTTTGATAAGGTTCCGGATCTCCTCAAAAGCCACACAGGAGATTTCGCCTGCTTGCCGGATGCATTCAATCTCCCTCGAATCCTTGATAGCCCTGAGGTCTTCGAGCAATTCCCCTGCGGCCGTGAACCTGACTCTCCCCTGCGTGGCGCGCCGGAGCTGAACAAACGCCGCATAGGGCAAATTCCCTTCCTCAAAACCGACTCTTGGCAATTTGCGTATGCGTGGCCGCTTGCTCTTCTTGAGCCAAGCGGCAGCCGCTCGCAGTAAGCCGTGCCTCTCTTCAATGACCTCAGCTCCCGTGGCTTGGATATGGGCTTGGAGCGTGTATCGCGGGTCAACCCAAAGGCAGGATTTCTCGGCCGCCACCAAAAGGACACCGGCGGAACCTCGAAACCCCGTTAAGTAATAGATGTTTTTAGGGTTGGTAACGAGAAGGAAACTTAGATGCCGGCTCTCAATCCGGCGGAAGGCCAGCTCCAGCCGGGGCGTGCAAGAGTGTGCTCCCTCACCTGTATCCATGGCCAGAAACAAAAAGGAGGAGACTTAAGTCTCCTCCAGCAGGTGGTGAAAGATTTCAGTCCTCGCGATGACTACCCGGGCAAAACCTTGGGCGTTACGAAGAACATCAAGTCGGTCTTGTTGTCCGTCGCCTTCGTGGTCTTGAAAAGCCGCCCGAGCACGGGAATCTTTCCGAGTCCCGGCACATAGGTCGCAGCGGATTCCGAATTGGTTACTTTCACCCCGCCGAAGATTACGGTGCCGCCGTCGGGGACCAACACCTGCGTGGTCGCCAACTGGTTGTTGATTGAGGTTCCGACGCCGATGATGAGAGCACCAGGCGACGCGTTGTTAACGGTGATGTCCAGGAATACGTTGCCGTCCGAGGTCACTTGCGGAGTCACTGTCAGTTGCAAAGAGGCCTGGATGAACTGTACGGAAACGGTGTTGTTGACGGTGGTCTGGTATGGAATCTGGACGCCCTGAACTACGCGGCCTGCCGTATTGTTCTGGGTCACGATGTAAGGCGAGGAAACGATCTTCGCCTGATCGGTGGCCTCGGCGGCGGCCAGAGCCGCGTTGATGATGTAATTCGATCCCACATTAAGTATCGAGAAAATTCCAAATCCACTGGCATTGGATGGGGTTATCAGCCCATTCCCGAACGTTGTAGGGCCGGGTATGATAGGAGGGACGTTGGCCACTGCTGAACTAGGTGGTTGCGCGGTTGCCCCAGCGGCGGTCGTGCTTCCTGAAGAGTTTTTCCCTTGGATCGCAAGCACGCTCGAAATGTCCCTCTCGAAGTTATTCGTCGCCAGCACGACCCGAGCCTCAATCGAAACCTGCTTGCTCTTGGTATCGAGTTTCGCGATCACCGCAGTGATCACCGGGATCTGTGCGGCGATGTCCGAGACAATCAAGGTATTCGTCCGTTCATCCACAAGGACGGTCCCTCGCTTGGAGAGCGCGCCGCCGCCCACCCAGCCCTTGAGCAAGGTAGCGATTGTCGCGCCCTTGGCGTAGTTAACGGGGATGAACTTCGTTACCAACGGCTGAGCGTCAATCCGCGCTTCCACCAATTTTGCGGCAGCCGCCTGTTCGGCCGTCAACGTCTCGACCTTCGCAATCCGCAATACGTTTCCCTCCAACACCTTCCCTAAGTCGTTGTTCTTCATCACCAAGTCGAGCGCTTGATCCCAAGGCACGCTGTCGAGGACCATGGTAACGCTTCCAGTCACGTTCGGGTCAATGATGATGTTGAGCCCGCTGATTTCGTGAACGAGACGGAAGAAGTCTTTCAGGTCAACGTCTTTCAAATTCACCGAAATCAGCTCGCCCGTGTACTTGGGCTGCTCCGGCGTGGCGGCGGCCTCTCCGGCCTGTCCTTGACCCTCAGGGGTGAGCGACGCGGACAGCACTTGCGCCGCGCGCTCGGACCGCATGGACTCGGGGTCGAGAACCGGAGCGGCCTTGAGAGACGCCGGCGCGTGTGTGATAGTTTCCGGTCCAGGCAGAGTGGTTTCCGCCGCGGAAGGAGGCGGCAGGAGTTGGAGGGGCAATTCATGAATTGCCCCTACGACTGGCAAGGTCGCCTCAGATGAGCGCACAAGGGGTAAGCGGGCAAGGGCTTCGGTCTTCTCGCCCTCTGGAATCATTGCCGGACTGACCTCGGCCGCCTCCGCGCCCCGAGGGCTCAGCTTAATGCGGACGCCGCCCGAGCGGGGGTGAACTTCGATCTTGGGGTTGCCAAGCAGGTCCGCGACCACCCTCACCATCGCCGGGTGCAGTTGGAACTGGCCCACGCGCACGCCCGTCATCAAAGAGGAGTCAGCCGAAAACATGTCGCGGCGGATTCCTTTTCGCGCTCCCTCGAAATCCACCACCAGTCGCCGCGGATTCTTAACTTCAGAAACGTGAAAACTTCCCGCCTTCGTCGTGGCAATATCAACAAAGGTTTCGCCATTCGGCCCGGCGGAAATAGTTATGCCGGAGACCACCAAAGATTCGGACTGAGAGCCCTCCACTGGAGGAACCTTCTCTGGGGTCGCTGCCTGAGCTCGAGAGGCCGCCGCCTGCCGAGGCGCAAGGGCCCGCGCTGCCGATACTCGGCGCGCCACCGCCCAAGCTCCATTTCCGGCCACTCCGCAAATGAGAAATGCCAGCACTGCCGTTGAAATCAGGTATTTTCGATTCATGGTTTTTCTCCCGTAGCCGGCATCTTCTTCACCACTTCGCGCGTGCTCTCGTGTCCGGCGGGGTCCTTAAAGGTTTCCGCGAAATAGACCGAATCCGTCGTAATCCTGGAAACAGTAGCGTGGTACACGGGGTCGTTGACGCGTAGAAAGTAAGCTCGGCGTTCCGGTCCTGCGACAACTGCAATCATGGTGTTGCTGGCATGATTCATGACGATGCCTTCGAGAACCATTTCGCCCACGGCAAGGCCACGCTGCCCAGGCGGTCGAGACTCGTTCTCAATCCGGCCTTCCGGCCCCACCCTCGGTGGCTCGGGCTGCTTGAAGGGATCCCGGAGACCCGACGTAACCGGCTGGATTTTTTGTTTCGCTGGGAGTTGCAGCTTTGCGGCTGCAACGGTTTTCGAACCGACGGCCTTTTTGGCGGTTTCCTTTCGGACGGTCTTGGGCGCCGGCTTCGGGGCCAAGGCTTGGGGCTTGCCAGCCGCCGGGGCAGGCTTGTCGGGTTGCCCCTGAGCAAACACAGGGGTTGCGGCCAGCCAGCAGCCCGCGAGCATGGCCGCGACGACCATCGTCCACCAACTGCGAATCCGTGATGGGTGAAGCGCGTGTTTGACCATGGCTTTGATTCCTTGCTTATCTCGGCGCCGACGGAGGTGGAGGCGCCCCAGGCTTAGCCGTCGGAGGCGCCTCGCGCCGGAAATAAGTCGTCAGCACGGCGTTGGCCCCAACCGTCTCGTTTTCGGTTATCGAATATGATCCCATCCCTCCGCCCCCAGGCTTCCCCAGACCCACGCTGGTCACACTGATGATGCGCTGCTCGTTCGCCAGCTTGGCGAAGAATTTGACCAAGCTCCAGTAAGTTCCATCTAGGCGCACCGAAAAGGGAGTCTCCACGTAGAAATCTTTCTGAGCCTCCGCCTGGGGAATAAAAGTGCGGACGTGGACCTCGACGTCGCTGGCGTCGGCAAAGACCGTCTTCATGAATTGATCGGTTTGCCGTGTCTCCGGGAGAAGGAGCGTCAGATTGGCTAACTGCGTTTTCAATTGGGCAACTTCATTTTGATATTGGGCGAGCTCGTGCTCGAAGGCGCGCAAGGAACCTACTTTCTGGTCCAGGTCGGCGCGCTCTGCCTCCAAAGCCGCGAGACCCGGATTAGGATCCGTGGCAGGTGCGTAATATAGGGGTCTAACAAAGTAGTATCCCCCTACGCCGACCAGCGCCACCACGAGTATTACAAATATCAAAGCCTGGACTCCCGGCGAGAAATCCTTGATGCCCTTGGCCATAAATTGCTACCTTCCTGGCGTTCCCGGTGCTCGCGACATCCTCACCAGTCGGAGGCGCCCCTCGGTTTACATCCCCGACTTTGCTGGCCGCCCGCGGGCCGCAGTTGGAGGTTGACCTGTGGGTGGGACGGTCCCGACCGGTGCAGCCGGAGGTTTGAATTCACAATCCACCGCGAACTTGTACGCCGTTCGCTTAAACAAGTCGTCCTCGTACGCTTGCTTGAGGGTCACGTCGGCAAAATTGCCGTTTTTGTCTAGCGAGCCCAGAAAATTGGCAAGTGAAGCGATGGAAATGGAAGTTCCATTCACGGACAGTCTTTCCCCGGAGGTACTGATGCTCTCGAGATAAACGTCATTGGACCGATCAGCCTCATAGCCCACGCTCTGCATCAGCTCTACAGGACCCTTGGCGCTGCGCTGCAGGCCCGTGATGGTATCAATTCGCTGCTGGTACAGGTTTTTCTCAAGCAGATACTGATCCGCCTGCTGCTTGATGCCCTGCAATCTCGTGTAATCCCGACCCAAGTTATCAATCTTCGCCTTCTCCCTCGAAACTTGGTGGGCCAAGTAAACATAAGCGGCGCCCAAGCCTCCGCCGAAGACAACCAGGGCCGCGACTGCCGCGACAATTGCGGACGAGGAGATTCCCGGCGCGCCCTCGGGCGCGGCGACTTCAACCACCTTCGGACCGCCCAACAGGTTTATTCGAATCATGACTCGTCAAAGCTCCTCAAGGCCAGCCCCACGGCCACAGTCATCCGGGGACCGAGATCGCGAACCATTTCGGCGTCAATTTCCTTCGGAGTCGTGATCCTCCGGAAGGGATCAAGCACTTCGACGGGAATCTTAAATTCCTCTTTGAGCAGCTCCACCAAACCCTCGATCTTGGCCGTCCCGCCGGCCACATAAACGCGCTGGATGTTTTCGCCGGAAGCCGTTTGGCGGAAAAAGTCAAAAGTTTTCTGGATTTCCAGCAACAGAATATCGGAAACTGACCGGATATGGCCTGCCTTGGCTTCCTCCGAGACATTGGGGAATTGCTGGCCTTTCTTTAACTTTTCGGCGTCTTCAAAAATCAACTCCAGCTCCTTTTGAAGAGTGTCGGTATATTGGTTGCCGCCCACCGAAACGTCCCGCGTAAATAGCGGTACTCCGCTGCGGATAATGTTGATATTCATGATGCTCGCGCCAATGTTGAGCAGCGCCGTCATCTGATCCGCAGAGGGTTCGTAATTGGCCTCGTAAGCGTTTTGGAGGGCAAAGGCGTCTATGTCCACCACCGCAGGATTCATCTGCGCCGTGGTAATGGCATTGCGATAGCGCAGGACCTTGTCTTGTTTGACGGCGACCAGCATCACGTCGTAACCGCCGCTCGGCCCCGCCCCGAGTACGTGGTAGTCGTGGTATACGTCCGCGATGTCGAAGGGGATGTGTTGCGGCGCCTCATATTCCACAGCATTATGCAGCTCCGCCTCGCTCCCCGCATTGACCGTAATCTTTTTCACGATGACGGAGTGGCCCGAGACTGACGTGGCCACGTCTTTGGTCTTAATCCGATTCTGCCTGAAAATACTGTCAATCGCGTCTTTGACCGCCGACACATCCATAATGTCGCCGTCCACAACCACGTCCTGCCCCAGGTTTTCCTGGCCGATGCTGACCAACTCGTACTCGTCGCCCTTTTTGCGCAGTTCAATGGCTTTCACGGAGCTGGAGCCTATGTCGAGCCCCACCAGAGGTTTCAGTTTCTTCTTCCCAAACATATCGTCAGCTCCCTAAGGGGCGTCTGTCCAGCGCCTGCGCTCACCCGCCCCTTCACGCCGGGTGCTCTGCTTTTCCATCCAGCGGTCCAGGACCGTTTTCTTGAATTTCCAGAGGTTTCCAAGCTTGAACGCGGGGATTTTGTCCGCGTATACGTATTTGTAAAGCGTCTCGCGGGACACACCCAAGTATCGGGATGCCTCGCGGATGTCCATCACTTCTCTGGTTGCCGTTGGAAACTCCGATTCAGCCCACCCGACGGCTGGCCTGCGTTTCGCTCGCTCTTTCGCCAAACTCTCTATGCGCGCATCCTGCCGGGCGGCAGTCTTTTTCTTGCCGCCGATTGTGCCGCCCCGGCGACCGAGACGACGGGCGATGCTGGCGTCAGTCATGTTCCCAACCCAAAGCGCAGCCCAATCCGCGGCTTCCGCCTATCTATCCCGGCTCGCCGGGTATGCTGAGATTCTTATACCCCGTCAGCTTAGTGCGTGTCAAGGACTCTTTTGTGTTTAATAGGGGTTTTTATGAGATTTGGGGGGGCTGCTTAGTTAAGTTTCCATGATTTTACCCAAGATGTTGCGCAAATTCCTATGAGGGACACCATATGTGTACCCAAAAAAATCGAAATTCCCGGGCGTCTTCGGGGTCAATTTTCAAGGGCTTGGATTTGCCGCGCTACCCTTGAATGGCGGGTTGCCGGTGTTTAAGGGTTGGCGTTGGCGGTCGGCAGAAGCTCGTCGTAGTCTGCAGTAAGTGCGACGTGTACCCGCCGGTTGCTTGAATCCACTTGCAGCCCTGCGTAGGGATTTGGGCGGTTCGGATACTGCGTTTGCCAAGCCATCTGCTGGAAGGCCTTGATACCCACTAGGAGGGTTTGCAGGTTCGTCGTCGCGGGATCGGAGCCGCACTCGAAATTGGCATCCAGGCTAATTTTGCTCGAAGGGTTGACGCTGTAGGTTAGAGCTTCGACGCCCTGAAAGGTTTGATTCCAGTTCAACTTCACCTGGTTTTGCTCGGGCAGCCATCCCTGGAACCAGTCCCCTACGGCCGGTCCGATGGCCACGCCCCAAATCGGGGCATCTGCCCGGCCTTCCTCCACCAGCTTTACAAATTGCTCTTTCGAAGCAAGCGCGGGAGCCTGCGCTGCCTGAACTTCCGCCATCTTTTTCAGAGCCTCGGGCGTCCCGAACGCCCCTTCCGAACCTTTGACTGCCATCACACAAAGGGTACCCGAGTCGCCGGCGAAGCAGTATGCTTCCATGCTCCCTATGGGTGTTCGAGAGATTCCCTGGTTTTTGGCGTGTTCGGCCAGGGCTTGGGCGTCAAACCGTCCGGTTGCGATGCCGTCCATCTGCTCCATGGCAGCGTCGGCTGGCTCCCAACTCAGGACCAACTCTTTTACATCTTCTTCTTGAACGCCGAGTTGCATGAGGGAAGTTTCAAGAACTTTGAGTTCTCGCCCGAGATACCGGTCGCGGAGTTGTGCGTACCTGGGGAGGCTGCGCAGTTTCGAGGGATTGGAGTATTCCAAGCGGACTGCGTCGGCAGGCAGAATGGCCAAGGCGTCCTGAACGATCTGTTGTGCATTTGCTCGCGAGGCCGTTACCAGGCCAACTGCAAGAATCACCACCACCCAGCCCGCGAGCTTTCGCCATTCCATTCTGCACCTCCCTCAACACAAGCTTACCTCAATTGGCCGAGTTATTGCCACACCCGATCGGCTCCGCCTTTGTACTCGCCGACCACCGTGCAGCACCGTTGGGGCGGATTTGAAGCCTGCCCCAGTCGCTTCCCCGAGGTTTACTATGGCAATCGGGATCCGATCTGGAAAGTTACTTGAGGGCAAGAATCTCGCGCCGTCCGGATCGCGTCAAAAAAACTTTCAAGGAACCGGGCGGCACCACTTTTTCTATCTCCCGGCTTGTTACGACGGGGTTCGGAAACGGGCGGTCGGCCAAGCGCGCGGAAACGATTGCTTTAAGCGATTCCATCCACCACTGGGCATCCACGCCGGTATGAAGGTACGGCTCGCGGAGCATGAAAAAGAGGACGCCGCCCGGCGCAGTCCAGGACATGAGCTTTTCCATTACCTGCGGAACCACGCCAATGGGCAACAGATCGAACAGGTGCCAGCAAAACACGGCAGTCAAGCTCGCCGCAGGGACTCGGGGAAACTCCGCAAGAAAATCATGGACCTTAAATACCGGGGTTTTCCCGCTGCTATCCCAAAAGTTGCCGTTCTGGTTCAACAAAGGCGAGATAATATCACCCTGATAAAGCTTGGCGTTCCGTGCCAGAAGGACCTGGACCGTGGAACAGCGCAACGGTCCGCAGTTGAGAATCTTTGGCTGCCGGACATCCCCAAGGTATTTCCAAAACCACTCCAGGGCTGGGCTGGGGAGTCCGGAAGACAACTCGCTCGAGGCCGGCTCGGCCGGTAGGATTCGGCTGGATGTCGCCTGCATCTTTACCTTACCCCAGAACTTCGACGCAGGATCTCTGGGCGACGAGGCCCGGAGATAGCGTGAACTACGCTCGCGGAAGCGGTTCGACCTTCTGGCACAGGCCAGCTTCGAGGGCTGGACGGACTACCCGATACTCGAGCCGTCTCCCCCGCCACCGGCAGCAGCTCCGACGCGGGCAGGAACCAAATTCTCTTCCCTTTGAATTTCGATACTGCCTTTGAAGTACGCCCCGTCTTCGATCGCCACTCCTGCGGTCGTCAAGTCGCCTAAAACGTGCCCGGTCTTGCGGATATCCACTTTTTCCCGCGCCGAGATGTTGCCGTTGACCTTGCCGTAGATGATTACTTGACGCGCGTGAATCTCCGCCTTCACCTCCCCGCCGGCTCCCACCGTCACAGAGTGGTCTTCGAGGTGAATTGTGCCGTCGAACTGCCCTTCAATCAGCAGGTCTTCGTTCGCTGTCAGCTCACCGTGAAAGGCCACGGAACGGCCTAGAACTGTTGAATTGGATGGATTTGTAGGCATGGGTGTGACCACCTTTAAGGTTGGCTCCTTGGCGGGGTGCTCGACCGGAGCGGCTCTCGGAGGGGTCCAGACTGGCCTCGCAGGCAACTCTGCGCCCGGCTGCAGCTTCTTAATGTCTTTTTCCCACCACATGTTCCCCTCTGTCCGGTTCAGGGGCCTAGGCAATTCGCCTCCCGAGCGCCCCGATCCCTGGGTGCATACTACTTAACAAACCTTCCCATTGCAACTAAAGAATATTTGGAGGCTTTCATTTTCCCGTACGGGCCGGTCGAAACGCCCCGGGAAGGGCAACGGCCGTATGGCCGCAGAGCCGCCTCGCACGGCTTCGGGCAGGAGCGTGGCTTTCATTCCGGCCGGTTCCTTAGCTTGAGCGTGCCTTTTTTCTTCTCCTGCTCCGCGTAGAGAGTGGTGGGGAATCGCCCGAGCCCGTAGACGCTTACCGCTCCCTTCTCGCTCACCCTGAATTCGAGCGTCCCCGACCGCTTCCCTTTCACTTGCCCCTCAAGGTCCGCGATGCGCGCCAGTAACTCTTCTTTGGTAGGTTCCGTCACGTTGTCCTCCATGAAAGATCGCTCATCGAGCTCGCCTCATCCCCTGTCACTTGCTTCGATAGACTATTTTACCTCCGACGACCGTCATCAAGACCCGCGCATCTTTTATTTTCTCGAGTGGAATAGAAAACAGGTCGTCGGAGAGAACCACGAAGTCGGCGAGCTTGTGCGGCGCGATGGTCCCCTTCTCCTGCTCCTCGAAGGCCGCATAAGCGCTGCCTTGCGTGTAGGCGCGCAAGGCTTCTTCGAGAGTCAACTTCTCTTCCGGGAACCAGCCCGCCGGGTTTTTGCCATCGAGCGTCGCGCGCGTGACGGCGGCGTACAGCCCGAGCAGCGGATTAAGCGGCGCGACGGGCCAGTCCGTACCGAAAGCCAGCGGCGCCCCGGCGCGCAACATGGAGCGCCAAGCGTAGCTCGTTCGGGCCCGCTCGCGCCCGATGCGCTTCTCGGCCCAGCGGCCGTCATCAACCGCGTGATAAGGCTGCATGGAGGCAATCACCCCCAGCCGGCCGAAGCGGGCGAAATCCTCCCTCCGAACGTGCTGCGCGTGCTCGATTCGAAACCGATGCGCTCGCGCATCGCCGCCGCCGATGGCCTCATAAATGTCGAGCATAGTGTCTACTGCGCGGTCGCCGATGGCGTGAGTGCAGATTTGGATCCTCGCCGCGTAAATCCTGCGCGCCATCGCTTCAAACTTAGCCCGCGGCTCAAGAATCGGCATGGGCAAGCCGGAATTCTCCGGATCGTCATCGTAAGGCGCAAACATCCACGCTGTGCGCGAGCCAAGCGAGCCGTCCGCGAACGCTTTCACCGCGCCAAGCTCGATGAAATCGTCGCCGAGGTTGCGTGAGATCCCCGCCTCCGCGAGCTTTTTCCAATTCTCGATGGGGATGGCCGAGAAGAAGCGGCACGTAAGCCAGCCTTCAAGCTCCGCTTTGCGGAGCAGGCGGATGATTCCAGTAAAACTTCCGTCGGGGGAATTCGAACCGACCGCCATGTCTTCGACGCTCGTCACGCCATCGCGCGCTGCTTCGGCCAGCCCCGCGCGCAGAGCCTCGACCGCCTCGGCTTCGCTCGGCCGCGGCACGGCACGGTCAATCAGGCTTTGCGCCGCGTCTTTGAACACGCCCGTGGGTTCTCCGGTCTTCGCATCGCGCACCATGACGCCGCCCGCGGGAGGCTGGGTCTCCTTTGTAACGCCAGCGAGCTTAAGCGCCAAAGAATTCGCGAGGGCTGCGTGTCCATCGTAGCGGCTTATCCATACAGGGTTTCTTAGGGTCACGGCGTCAATCATCCAACGTGTCGGCAGCTTCGCGTCCGGCCAAGCCTCTTCGTCCCAGTCGCCGCCAAGCATCCACTGTCCAGGCGCCAGGGTCTTGGCTTTTTCGGCGAGGCGCGCGACGAAATCCTGCTCGTCGCGCGTGTGCTTCAGGTCAATTTCGAGAAGCTGGAAACTGCCGTCCATGAAGTGGACGTGGGCGTCAATAAAACCAGGGAGGACCAGTCGGCCTTGGGCGTCAATCACCTGCGTCGCGCTGCCGCGGTAATTCTCCATCTCTTCGTTCGCGCCGACGTCGAGAATTCGGCCGCCCGCCACGGCCACTGCCTGAGCGATGCGCGTGGGCGTCTTCGCCTCGTAGCCGCTGCCCTCCGGCTCTCCGGTCCAGATTTTTCCGTTCAGCAGAATTAGGTCCGCTCCGCGCACACCCATGTCTCCTCGGATCGTCCCGCGCCAAGCGCTCGAAGCATAGGCGGCCGCGGTCGCCGCCACAACCATCGTCGCCCATATGCCTTTGGCACGCACGCGCGTCGCTCCGGCCCGGAATTATTCAGAAAAGCGCGAATAAAGGCAATCTCTTCGTGCTTAGCGCCGATTGTTTTGAAGCGTTTGACGAAGTAACATGCCCTTCGCTCAGTGGATGTCAGCTTCCGGCTCGCTGGGTGGTTCTTGGGAGAGATCAGGTGTCGTTGCCGGCAAGATGCCTTCGGATCGCCGCTCCCCTCGGTGCAATGCTGCTCTTCCCTCTTGCGCAAGTCTGCGCACAAAGCCATTCGGACCTGATCGAGAGGACGATCGTCGTTAGTGTTGTGGACGAACACGGACGGAACCTGAGGGGGCTTGGTCCCAATTATTTTCGCGGGAAATTTCGAGGCAAGCCTGTCGAAACCCTTTCCGCGGAGGAAGCGCCTCCCCATCGCGTGGTGCTCGTTTACGACATCAGCGGCAGCATGACGGCGGATCGTCCCCTGCCTCGCTTGGCCACTGAAAGATTCCTCGCTCTGATGCCACCGCAGGTCCCTGTGGCGTTTCTTTCATTTGCGTCAAAGATTCACGATCAGCTCACGTTCCAGACGGACCGAAGTGAAATACTTGCTCATTTGCGCAACCCCGATGCGATCAATTGGGAGAAGAATGCGCCCATAAAGGGCCGGAAAACGGCCCTTTTTGACGCTCTCTCCGCAGCCCTCCAGATGTTCGGAAACCCTCAGCCGGGCGACTCGATCATGATTGTGTCCGACGGCGGAGAAAACGCCAGCCGCATCACCGAATCGCAAATTCTGCGAGAAGCGAGGTCGGCCGGCACTCGCATATACGCATTGCTGGCGGCCAATCCACTTCCGACGAGGGCGCGCGCCCAGGAGGAAGTCGTGGGCCCAGCTACCCTGCGCCAAATCAGCGAGGCAACGGGGGGCGACATATACAGCTTTGACATGGACGAGCTGCATCACTTCGCTGAGGAGACTCCCCCGCGTCACCAAGACTGGGTGGAGAAGCATCTCGCGATCGGCCTCGCCCCCTTGGAAATCTTGGTTCGCGAAATGAACGGCTTCTATGCTCTAAAAATTCGCCTGCCCGAGCCGGTCGCAAAGCCTCAGAACTGGAAGCTTGAGGTCGTGGATCCGGCGACCGGCAAACCAGACCATCATCTGGTGCTGCACTACCCCAGCCAGTTGATGCCGCTGCCTGAAAGAGTTCCATAGGTTGATGCGTGGGAGCGCTTTGGGCGGTGAACGGTGGGCGTGGCAAATGGTGGTGCAGCGATTCGAGATTTCAGATTTGAGATTTCAGATTTGAGATTTCAAATTGAGATTGGAGATTTGAAATAGCAGAAGGGCTGGGGGCACATCCATGATGGAGTGGGAAGACACGGAAGAGGGACGCAGCGGCCTATGACGTACGAGCGCTTTGAGCAGTTGCCGGTCTGGCAGGCGGCGATGGAGCTGGCGGTAAAAACTTATGCCATGAGCAAGCGCCCGGCACTTCGGCGGGAGCGGAGCCTTCGCGACCAGATTGAGCGTGCTGCGGTCTCCGTGTCGAATAACATTGCAGAAGGCTTTGAGAGGGGGACAACGCAAGAGCTGCTCACTTTTCTCTACATCGCGAGGGGCTCAGCCGGAGAAGTACGTTCGATGCTCTGCCTGCTCGAGCGGCTGGAGGGATTCGACGATTTGAAATCTGAAATCTCAAATTTGAAATCGCTTGCGGAAAGCGCTTCGCGCCAGCTCCGAGCGTGGGCCGACTCCCTCCAAAATTCCAAAATCACGGGGCAAAGGTACTTGACCGAGAAAGCGAGGCGGGCGGACACGGCGCGCAAAGACCGCGAAGAATTTCTTCAAAGACTCGAACGCATCCGCAAGGGCGAGGAATGAGAGCTGGACTGAATTCAAAGACTCGAACGCATCCGCAAGGGCGAGGAATGAGAGGTGGACTGGATTCAAAGACTCGAACGCATCCGCAAAGGCGAGGAATGAAAGGTGGACTGGATTCAAAGACTCGAACGCAACGGCAAAGGCGAGGAATGAGAGCTGGACCCAATTCGCCGGGCGAAGAGTGCATTTCAATCTGAAATCTCCAATTTGAAATTGCCAGGCGAGCAAGCCGCGACTGCGAGATCGAGCGAGCCGAGCCCGCGAGCTTGACCCGGCCCAGACCGCGATCTTGAGCGAGCCGCGGCTGCGAGCTTGACCCAGCCGCGCCTACTTGCGGCGGAATTGCGAGGATTTGAGGAGCTTCCGAGTCTGTTCGGCGATCAAGTCGCCCATGCGGGACGTGGTGACGGGCCGCTTTTTCCCATGCATATCGGAGGTGCGCACGCCGCGCTTTAGCACCCGTTCGATGGCGGCTTCAATCGCGACGGCCGAACTCTCCATGCGGCAGGAGTAGCGCAGCATCAAGGCTGCCGAGGCGATGGTGGCGACGGGGTTGGCGCGGTTGCGCCCGGCGATGTCGGGGGCGCTGCCATGAACCGGCTCATAGAGCGCTGTCCGCTCGCCCAGGCTTGCCGAGGGCAGAAGGCCGATCGAGCCCGTCAGGGACGCGGCTTCGTCGCTCAAAATGTCGCCGAACATGTTGTTGGTGAGAACGACGTCAAAGCGCGTGGGGCGCTCGACCAGCTGCATGGCGCAAGTGTCCACGTAAAGGTGCTCGAGCTCGACGTCGCCATAAGAGCGCCCGATGCGCGTTACCACGTCCCGCCACAAGCGAGACGTTTCGAGCACGTTCGCCTTGTCCACGGAGGTCACCTTGCGCCGGCGCAGCCGCGCCAACTGGAACGCGCGGTGCGCTACGCGCTCCACTTCGTGCTCGCGATAGACTTCCGTGTTCACGCCCATGCGCTCGCCATTCTTGGCGAAAATGCCGCGGGGATTACCGAAATAGATTCCACCCATGAGCTCGCGGACGATCACCAAGTCGGTGCCGCGCACGCGGTCGGGCTTCAGCGCCGATAGAGCGATCAGAGACTCAAGAACTTTCGCGGGCCGGAAGTTCACGTAGAGCGCCATCCGCCGTCGAAGCTGCAATAGCCCCTGCTCGGGACGAATCTCGGGGCGTTTGGAGTCCCACTGCGGCCCGCCCACCGCGCCGAGAAGAATCGCCGTTGCGTTATCGCATATCGAAATTGTTTCAGCGGGGAGCGGCGCGGCCGTCGCATCCAGCGCGGCACCGCCAATGAGCCCCGTCTGAAAACGAAAGAGCGGTCCGTTAATTTCTTCAACCGATTTCAAAACCTTTACGGCCTCGGCTGTGACTTCGGGTCCAATCCCATCTCCCGGCAGAACTGCAATTCTGTAGAGTCCTGGCATTTCGTTCATTATCTGTAATTTAGAAGCTTGGGGCAAAAAATGCAAGGATTCTTAAGCCCTGACATGGAAAAATTGCAAGAAACTATTACCTTTTTTACAAGCCTTTTATTATGAACAAATTATGACTAAAGTGGGCGTTTTAGTGTAACCTGTAACATGCTGAAAACAAGATGGTTAATAAATTGGATCTGGCCGGCTGCCGCGGGATTGGGCCCGTCCAAAATGGCCGAATTTCTCAGTAACCGCCCGGAAAGTAATGGTCGGTGAGACTGTTGGAGTGAACCGGCTTGGCGACAGCCTGAGCTTCCAGAGCCCGCTTCTGTTCGTACACGCCTTTGTTGGCCGCTTGCAGGTAGGCGCGCGCCGCCGCCTCGACGACGTTGTGCGAAGCTGTCTTGCCGGTAAATTCGCGGCCGTCGAATCTGGCGCGAATGAAAACTTCGGCCACTCCGTCAGTGCCCGGGCCGACGGTGTGAACGGAGAAGTCGAGGATTCTTCCCGGCACACCCGTGATGCGGTCGATCGAGCGAAAGGCCGCGTCACAAGGACCTTCGGCGGTGGCGGAATCATGGAACACGTGGCCATCTTTTTCCAATTCAACGGTCGCGGTCGAGCGTCCGTCGCTCGAGGCGACGCTCTGGAAAAGCCGCAGCTTGAACATTTCGGGCAAGTGCTGAAACCCTTCGTTCAGGAAAGCCAGCAAGTCCTCGTCGTAAACCTGTTTTTTGCGGTCCGCGAGGCGGCAAAATAACTCATAGGCGCGCTCGAGCTCGGGTTTCGTCAAGGGATAGCCGAGCTCTTCAAAACGCTTGGCAAGCCCGTGGCGGCCGGAGTGTTTTCCGAGAACAATATGATTGGAAGGGGCGCCGACGGACTGCGGTGTCATGATTTCATATGTGATGGCGTTCTTGAGCACCCCATCTTGATGGATACCCGCTTCGTGCGCGAAGGCGTTGCGGCCCACCACCGCCTTGTTGCGTTGCACGGCGACGCCCGTGAGCCGCGTCAAGAGCTGGCTTGAGGCGTAAAGCTCCTCGGTGTGAATGTCGGTCGCGAACGGCAGCACGTCGCGGCGCAGCTTGATGGCCATCACGACTTCTTCGAGCGAGGCGTTGCCGGCGCGCTCGCCGATGCCGTTCACCGTACACTCGACCTGCCGCGCCCCGCCGCGCAAGCCGGCCAGGGTATTGGCGACTGCCAGGCCCAGGTCGTCGTGCGTATGCGTGGAAAGCATCACGCGATCCATACCGGGAACCCGGGCCTGAACTTCCGCGAACATATTTTCATACTCCGCTTCGAGGCAATAACCCACGGTATCCGGCAAGTTCAGCACGGAGGCGCCGGCCTCAACCGCCGCATGACAGCACTCGATAAGGTAACTGCGGTCCGTGCGCCCCGCGTCTTCGGGCGAAAACTCGACGTCCGGGCAATGCGACTTGGCCAGGCCCACGGACCGCGAGATCATCTTCAAGACTTCTTCGCGCGTCTTGTGGAGCTTGTATTGGAGGTGAATGTCGGAGGTGGCTAGAAAGGTGTGGATGCGTGGCCGGGCGGCTTCCTTCAGCGCACCCCAGGCGCGGTCAATGTCGCGCTGGTCGGCTCGGGCAAGGGCCGCGATGACGGGCCGGCGGATTTCCGCCGCGATGGCTTGGACGGCGCCGAAGTCGCCCTCGGAGGTGATGGGAAACCCCACCTCCAGGATGTCCACGCCGAGCCGGTCGAGCTGGCGGGCCATTTCGAGTTTCTCGTCCCGGTTCATGCTGCACCCGGGTGATTGTTCCCCATCGCGCAACGTGGTGTCGAAAATAAAAATCTTTTCCGGCATCGTCAACTCCACCGATCTGGCCTTTGCCCTCGGACTTCCCTTCGCTCGCCCCCCAATGAATCAATGCCTCACTCGTCCGATGACTCAATCTTGGCCATTATCCGACCGTTCGGTAGGTCGTGTCAATCGCCAGTTCAGACCAGGTTAAAGTTTTCTTCACAGAAAACCAGCCCGTGGCGTCCAGGCTAGCACGCTTGTGTATTTCGGTATTGACCGTTCGAAATCCAGAATTCCCATGGGGCTTATGTAACCTTCGCGGACAAGCCCGCATCAGAGAAAGAGTAATCGTTTAAGAAATGACGCAGGCGCTCTCGCGGCATCGAACCCGTGGAAATTAAACGGAGAGGGTGCCTTCGGTCGCCGCGAAGCTGAAAAGGGCTAAACTCCGTGCCAAAACTCCCGGCGAATCTAACTGCATTCTCCGCGACACGGTCAGGTTGGCGGGGTTCCGGCGATTGCTTAAGATAAGGACCGCTCCTGTTGCCTTTCACTAACAATTTTGGGAACTTGCAGCCAGGTTTGAGCAGAGCCACGCCAATTTGGGCCCTCAGTGGACTGGCTGTTTTGGCCTGCCTCCTTCCGTTCCGCGCCTTTGGCCAGCAGCCCGTCGCTCCAATAGCGGCCGTCACGGGCACGCTGCGCGGAGTAGTTACAGCCGTCAGTGGCGAGGGGCATGTATTCTCCGCCGAGGGCGTGGAAATCAAGCTGGTGGGCACGGGCACTGGCAATCCCATTTTCACGGCCACGAGCGCCGACGACGGCTCGTATAAGATCGAAAACCTCCCACCCGGCGAGTACACGCTCACCACGACGGCGCCGGGATTCAAGCCTGTCAACCTGCAAGTTAAAATTCAAGCGGGGCTAGGCACAGTCACCAACCTGCGTCTCGAAATCCAGGAAGTCCACCAGGAGGTCGAGGTCCACGCCACCGCCCCTGTCATCTCCGCCGAGAGCGCCGCCCCGCCCGCGAAGCTCAGCGCCAAGCAGGTTTTGTCGGCCCCGGTGGTCGAGCAAAAGACTCAGCAGGAACTGCCTCTGGTGCCAAGCGTCGTGCGCACACCGGAAGGCCGGACCTACATCAAAGGCACATCCGAGACGGCGGGGATGTTCGTGGTGGACTCGGGTGAATCCGTGGACCCGGTGACCGGCGACTTTATCATTGACGTGCCGATTGACGCCGTGGAGACGCTGGAAGTGAACAAAGCTCCGCTCCTTGCCGAAGACGGCGGCTTCTCCGGCGGCCTCACCAGGGTACGCACGAAGGCGCCGCTCGGCCAATGGCGCGTCAAGCTCAATAACGTTAATCCCAAGCTCCGGGCGGAGAAAGGGCAGATCGTCGGCATCAGCCAGGCCGAGCCGCGGCTTTACGCGACGGGCCCCCTATGGCCCGGCAAGCTGAATTTCTCCGAGGCCTTTACCTACGAGCTGAACAAAGTGAACGCGCGCGGCCTCGCTTGGCCCAACAACACGACCAAGATTCAAGGCTTCGATTCCTACACCACATTTCAGACGTTTCTCTCCGACCGGCACATCCTCACGGGCAACGTGCAAGTCTTCCCGCGCCGGGAGAATTTCGCGAACATCAACGCGCTGATTCCGGAACCGGCCTCTTCCGACTACGGTCAAAAAGGCTTCTCGGGGGAAGCCACGGACCATTTGCGCCTGGCCTCCGGCGTCGCGTTCACAAGCATGCTCAGATACCTCAAGGTGGACAACAACGCGCACGGCCAAGGGCCGCTCTCCATGCTCGTGACACCCAACGGCTTCGGCGGAAACTACTTTAACGATTGGAAACGATGGAGCGATCAGGAAGAAGCGGAGGAGTCCGTCACGCTGCCGCAAAAACATTTTCACGGGCGACACAACTTGAAGTTCGGCGTGGAAGCGAACCATCGCGCCTACGACGGGACAACATTTTCCCGGCCGGTCCAGATCCTTCGAGCCGACAATTCCCTGGCCGAGCAGATTGATTTCGCGGGCGGCGGGTCATTGAGCGCTCGGCAAACCGAGGTGACCGAGTATGCGCAGGACCATTGGATTTGGAGCGACCAAATTGCTTTGAACTTGGGCCTGCGCGCCACCACCCAGAGCATCGGCGAACCCCTGGCGCCCGCCCCGCGCCTGGGCCTTGTCTACTCTCCCGACAAGGAAGGCAAAACCGTTTTCCGCGCCGGGGCCGGACTCTTCTACGACCGTTTCCCCTTGCTCGCGGCCGATTACTTGAACAACTCCACACGTACGGTGACGCTCTTCGATACCGCCGGAGTCCCGACTCAGGGGCCTATACCGCTCGTGAACCAATGCGCGCGGCAAACGCGCGGCGGTTTAGTGCCACTGGCCGTTTGCTCGGACTTCACCACCACCGCTTACAGCCCCACTTGGCGCGTGGAGGTCGAGCGCCAACTTACGCGCCAAGTGCGCGCGCGCGTCGGCTATCTCTATAGCCCAACGTTCAACGTTTTTGTGTTGAACCCGCCAAAGTTTCCGTTGACCTCGCTCGGCGTACCAGATTTTGTAGTTCCAGCCTTGCTGCTGACCGATTCCGGCGCCTCGCGATATCGCGAGCTCGAGGCGACGGCCGTTTACGTCCCGAACGAGCACGCGCGGGTTTCCGTCACCTACCTCAATAGCCGGGCGCGCGGAGACTTGGATTCGCTCTCGGAACTGTTTGTCCCCTTCGCTCAACCGGTCATCCGGCCCAACGAGTTTGGGAACCTTCCTTCCGACGTCCCCACCCGCCTGACGGCGCTCGGGACGTTTCTGCTGCCTTGGCAGGTGACTCTCAACCCGGCGGTGGACATCCACAGCGGATTTCCGTATTCCAATGTGGATGCGCTTCAGAATTACGTTGGTGCGCCCAACAGTCTCCGCTTCCCCACTTTCTATTCCTTTGACTTCAGCGTCTATCGCAATTTCTCCGTGCCCTTTCACCACGGGCACAAGTTCCGGTTGGGCGTCTTTTCCGTCAACACCACGAACCGCCGCAACCCCCACGAGGTCTTCGGCAACACGTCCTCGCCCCACTTCGGGAATTTCACCGGGCTCGACAAGCGCATTGACGGCATCATTATCAGCTTCACGGATTAGGGCAAAGGAAGGCGAGTCTCCCCGTGACCTCCGTGCTTCGAAAGCCTTAACCTGGCGGGGTCCGGAGGCCGCAACCAAACTGGACAAAGTGGCGAGTGGTGAGTGGCATGTGGCAAGCACGAAAGATCTTCGTGCGCCGCGAAGAATATGGAGGTTAGTATCACAGAGTGCACTGCGCTGCTCCCTGAGCTTTGTGTTGATTTTGCTCTGATCCCAAAATCTATAGAGGCGCTTTCGTGCCCCTGGCGCGAAATGGCTTCGCTTCAGAAGACCGGCGCGCGTCCCATCATCACGGCCTACCGCCTGAGCCTTCGAGATGCTTGTCGAAGAAATCCGACCCCGCCTGATAGGCGCGCACCCAGCTTGAGTGCAGCAGGAAGTCGTGGATTTCGTCGGGGAAGACGAGCTGCTGGAACTCCACGCCCTGCTTGCGGAGCGCCTCGACGAGCTGAACCATTTCGCTGAACGGCACGTTGCGATCGTCGTCGCCTTGGATCAGGAGCACCGGCGACCGCCAGGTGCTGACGGCAGCCAGAGGCGACGATTCAAAGGCCAAGCGAGCGCGGTCGGGCTCTTTGCGAGGGTCGTAGCTGGCGACCCAGTTTGGAAATTCCAGGTTCCAGTCGTGGACGCCGTGCATATCCACGCCCGCGGCAAAAAGGTCGGATGCGCGCGCCAAGCCAAGCGCCGTCAGATAGCCGCCGTAAGAGCCGCCCCAAAGACCGATGCGGCGCGCATCCACGTCCGCGCGGCCGCGCAGATACAGCCCCGCGCCCAGCACGTCGTTAAATTCGCTTGCTCCCGTTGCGCCGTAATTCAGCGCTTCGCGGAAATCGAGGCCATAACCGATTCCACTGCGGTAATTCACGGAGAGCACGATGGTGCCACGGCTTGCTAAGTATTGGTTCATGGCATACGCATTGTGGTAATAATCCATATAGTGCCATCCCAGGAGCATTTGCCTCCGCGAGCCGCCGTGAAAGAAAACCACGGCCGGGCGGCGCGCCCCGCCCCGCACGCCCTTGGGAAGGAAGAGCTGACCGTGGATGGGCAGGCCGTCGGCGGCTGAGAAAATCACCTGGTGAGGCTCGACGAGCGCCGCGGAAGGAAAATCGGCAGGGATCGCATCCGCGGCCAGGTCGCGCAGCTCCCCGGCCATCAAAACCGCCGGCCGCGCCGGCCGGCGAGCATCCGAGCGCAACAGGACCATGGCCTTTCCGTCGCTTAAGAGCCGCGGCGCCCATTCAATGCCCGAGCCGCTCGTCAGGCGTTTGACCGACCCGCCCGCGGGCGAAACTTTCCATATGTGCCGCCGATCAATGTCGTCCTGGTTGGAGTTGAAATAGACTTCACTTCGGTCCGGGCTGAGCGCTGCGTCTTCGATCTCGAAATCGCCGGGCGTCAAAAGCTCCGCTCTTCCTCCTTCCACGGGAATCGAGTAGAGATGCAACCAACCCGTGCGCTCCCAAGCAAAGACGAGATGCCCGCCGGCCGCCCATAGAATTTGGTCGTCGGAGTTCATTCCATGGAAGACGCTTCCGCGCCCCTCCTCCGCCTTCCAAATCTCGCGCCCCGCGCCGGTCATGGCGTCGGCGACGTGGATGGACCAAGGCGGCCCCTCGCGTTTCGGTCCGAAGATGACCCACTCTTTCGAAGCGGGAATGCGAATGAAGGCGATTTGCTTTCCGTCGGGAGACCAAACAGGCGAGAAGGCTTGGTCCACGCTCGGCGAAAGGTATGTCAGGCCTTTGGATTCGAAGTCATAAACCACGACGAAGCTGTGGTCGCCGCGCCTGCTGACGAACGCAAGCTTTGTGCCGTCGGGCGACCACCGGAGGTTTCCTTCCTGGCCGCGCGAATGAATCAACTGGGAAGGCTTCTCACCGCCGTCGGTCTTCGCCAGCCAAACTTGGTCTTTGAAAATGTAGGCTACGCGGTCGGCTTTTGGCGAAACCGCGGGGTCACGCCCCTCGCCGAGCTTGCGCGGCTCTCCACCCGCGATCGAGACCACCCAGATATCCTGCTCGACGGCTTGGGAAAAACTCCGTGGGTTGGGATAGGGCCGCTCGGGAAATTCCAGGTCTCCGCCCCGAACGTACACGATGGAACTCGCATCCGGCGTCCAGACGAGCTCCCCGACATCCTGACCGTCGTCTTCGGTGTAGTATGTAATCGCTCGGGCCTTGTCACCGGATCGAGAAGGCTCGGCCACCCAGATATTCCGCGCGCCACGGTCGTTAAAAACCCACGCCACCTTCCCACCCGCAGGCGCGGCGACGAGCTCGCTCGGAAACGGGGCGCTCATTACCTGCTCGAGGGTAAACGGCTGCTGGGCGCGGGCGCCTGGCCCGACAGCCGCAGCCACAAAAATGAGCCAGACCCAGACAGCGCGGACTTGTTTTGGCATGGGACATCCCCTCCTGAGAATTGAGACATCTCAACCTTTCGACGAGCGTGACAAAGGGCCGCATCATACGCGACCGTCTTTCGAGCGACAAGGACGTTGAAGGTCGGTTGACGAGACAAGTCGCATCCCATAAGATTCCTCGTTTAGCAACGCGGTCGAGGCGAGCTATGGGTCCTAGAGCCTACCGCTGCGCAAGATTGAGGCCGGGCCGTACCGGCGGCGATGCGCGCCCGAGAGGAAGCCAGCGCTCGAACCAAGGAGGAACGTTCATGTCAGCACATCTGGGGTCAAAGCCCGCTTTCTGCTCGCTCATTGCATCGTTCGCCGTTGGACTCCTTATCTTGACCGCTACGGCCCGCGCGCAAACATTCCGCGGGACGATTGTGGGAACGGTCGTGGATTCGACCCAGGCGCCCGTGCCAGGCGCCAAAGTGATGGTGAAGAATGAGGCCACGGGCCTCGCGCGCACCACTCTGACCGACGACGCCGGTGAGTTCAACATCCCCGAGTTGCCGCTCGGTTCCTACACAGTCTCGGTTGAAATGCAGGGCTTCGGGACGGTGACCGAAAGCGGCGTCAGCGTCACGGTGGCGGGCCAGCAGCGCGTGGACGTGACCCTCAAGCCCGGCAAAGTGGAGCAGGAGGTGCGCGTAACGGCGGCCGTACCGCTTCTGCAGTCCACGACCGACGTCCTTGGCGGAACCATCGCGGGGCCCGAAATCGCAAACCTGCCCGTGAACGGTCGCGACTACACCAAACTCATCTTCCTCAATCCGGGGGTCGCAGGCTCGCCCGACCTGATCACCGACTCGCCCGGCTCGTTCGGCATATTCTCGATGAACGGCGCGCGCGGGCGGGCGAACAACTTCCTTCTCGACGGCACCGACATGAACGACGGCTATCGCAACGACCCGGCGATCAACGAGGCGGGTGTATTCGGCACTCCAGCCACCATCCTGCCCGTGGACGCCATTGCGGAACTCGCCGTGCTCTCGAATTTCGCCCCGGAATACGGCCGCAACGCGGGCGCCGTCGTCAATATCGTGACCAAGTCCGGCGCGAACGATTTGCACGGCTCGGCGGCGGAATATTTTCGCAACGACGCGCTCGATGCCCGGAATTACTTCAATCCCGGCGGCCAGCCCAAGGCGCCTTTTCGCAACAACCAGTATGGCGGCTCGCTGGGCGGTCCCATCGTAAAGGATAAGACATTCTTCTACGCGGATTACGAAGGGCAGAAGGAGACCGTGGGAGTGGTGACGTTGGGCTGCGTCCCGGTCGGCACCGCGCCGGACGGCTCGCTTGACCCGAGCCAGGCCAGCAATTCTGTGATCGCGGCTTTCCTGGCTCGGCATCCTTGGCCGGCGCCAAACCGCGGTGTCAGCACGCCCTGCCCCAATGCTTCGGTGGTGTCGCCTTCTTTCAACCGCTTGAGCAGCGTTATCGGGAAAATAGACCATAATTTCAACGAGAACAATCTGCTCACCGGCCGATATTTTTTCGGTGACAGCGTCCAGTCGTTCCCGCTCGCGTTGACAGCCAGCGGCGGCCAGCTTCCGGGTTTCAACACCTATACACCCACGCGCGTGCAGTTGGTCTCTGTTTCCTACGTCCACACGTTCGGCCCCACCCAGGTGAACGAGCTACGGTTTGGCTGGAACCGGTTTGCCGAGGGATTCTTTCCGCAGGACCAGAATTTTCACCCGAGTTCGATCGGCCTGTGTGCCGCGAGCACAACGGCCCTCTGCGCAGGGTCGGGCGCTTCTGACTCCGGCCTGCCCATCATCCTGGTAAGCGGCGTGGCCCAGCTCGGCGCCACCAGCAGCGTTCCGCGTCACCGCGTGGACGCCAACAACCAGGTCATTGATGATTTCTCATGGAAACTGAACAAGCATGCGTTGAAGCTGGGATTCGATTTTCACCGGACTACGGTGGGCCAATACTTTGACAAGTATTTCCGCGGGCGTCTCCAGTTCGGCAGCCTCGCCGATTTCCTCTCCGGTACCGTAGACGGCGGGTTCCAATACTTCGGAGATTCCACGCGCAACACTTTCGAGAACAGCCTCGGCATTTACGTCCAGGACAGCTTCCGAATCACCCCGCGGGTAACCCTCAATTATGGTCTGCGCTACGACTACTTCGGAGTGGTGGGAGAGAAAAAGAACCTGTTGAGCAACCTCACCGCCCTGGATCAGACCAATGCCACGTTTACGTTGACGCAAGTGGGCCAGCCCGGGCTTCGCCGTTTGTACAGCCCCGACCGAACCGATTTTGCTCCGCGGCTCAGCGTGGCCTGGGACGTGACAGGGGAAGGCCACACGGTGCTCCGCACGGGATTCGGCATCTTCTACGACGCATTCTCCCAGGACATGGTCATGGGCCACCTGCCTTATCCGCCGTTCTTCGACCCCGGGCCGGCGTATAACGACATCGGCCCCTCACCGGTAATTTCGACCGGCGCCGTGGGTGGGGCGATCGCCGCCGGCACGCCTGTGTTCGCGCCAACCACCACCTGCGCTTACGAGTGCGACGCCTTCGGCTTCGACCAGCACATCAAAACGCCTCTCATGATGAACTACAACTTCAATATTCAGCAACAGATTACCAAAAACGTTGTCCTGCAAGTTGGATACGTCGGTTCTCATGGTTACCGGCTCTGGCGGGTTTTCGACATCAATCAGCCGAGCCAGGCGACCATTGACGCCTATGACCTCGCTAACGGCATTGCTGGTTACGACGGCGTTCCCGATGTTTACGGAAACGGACCGGATGGCGCGACCTTTTACATCATGAACGAAAACTCCACCGGGAAGTCCAATTACAATTCCTTGCAGAGCAGCTTGCGCCTGAACGGGTGGCACGGCATCACGTCGATCGTTAACTATGTTTGGTCGCGTTCGATGGATAACTCGAGCGACGGCGAAGACTTCGAGCCCAACGCCGCGCAGCCGAACGACAGTATGCGGGGCTTCCTCGAATACGGGCCTTCGAACTTTAATTTGCCCCAGCGCTTTACTTGGGTCTTCGGCTACGACCTGCCGAACCGAGGCGGCGCGCTTACGAGATTGAAGGACGGCTGGGGCCTGAACAGCAGCGTGACTCTGCAAAGCGGGCAGCCGTTCCAGTTCAACTACAATTTCGAGGACGATTACAGCGGGAGTGGCGAGGGAGACGACCGGCCGGATTCTATCGGAAAGACGGTGTATCATCCGCATGACCCCCTGAATTACGTGGACCTGAGTACGTTCGCCATCCCCTGTACGGTGAACG
>QHZO01000068.1:6187-13051 GCA_003224695.1 Acidobacteriota bacterium | reverse complement strand
GAACACGCCGATCACGGAACGCGTGAAGATGCAGCTTCGCGCCGATTTCTTCAACATCCTGAACCATCCTAATTTTGCCAATCCGTTCCTGCCCGCGTTCATCGCTGATCCGGGCATCAATGGCTTCGAATTCGCCGGTAGAGTGTGTCCAGTGGGAGTCATCCCATGCACAGGCCCCGAAGGTGGTACGGGCGGATACCCGATCACCGCCACGGGCGACGTGGGCATCGGTAATCCTTTCCTCGGCGGCGGCGGCCCACGCGGGATTCAGTTGGCGGTGAAATTGACGTTCTGAGGTCTTCTGTAGCGGCGAGCTGCGTCTCGCCGCGTTGAAGATGAGAATGGCGGCGAGACACAGCTCGCGGCTACAGTGCTTCAGGCAAGCCGGCCCGGTAAGAATTGTCGAAGGAACCGCTGGGCCAGGATGAAGCCGTCCTTGCGCGCCTGAGGAAAGTCGGCCTTGTCGTTCCAGCCTGGCGCGTCCCAGAAATCGTCTTCGTGCTCGACCGCGATCCCGCCCTTGAAGCCCACTTGCAGCAATACGGTGAGGAACGCCGGCCAGTCAATCAGGCCTTGTCCGGGAATCCGATAGCGCCACCAGTTCTCGCCGTGAATCCCGACTTGTTGCAACACCGGCTGGATGATTTCCGTGTCCTTCGCATGAACGCCGTGGATACGATCGCGGAAATGCCACGCGGTCTGAATGGGATCAATGTATTGCCGGACGAAATGCGACGGATCGTACTCGAGCCCGAAGCGGTGATTCGGCACAAGCTCGAAGAGTTTTTCCCACAGCGCGGGCACGGTGGCAAAGTTGACCGGGCAGGGATAGTTCTCGGGTCCGAACTTCATATCGAGCTTCTCGCACGCGGGCAGGTAGTCTTCGTTGATGGCCGCGGCCAGCTCCTTCACCTGATCGTCGGGTTTGGCGCCTTCCGCGCCGCCCGTAAACGTCCCGACAAACTTGCATCCGAGGCGATGCCCGAATTCGAGGCAGCGGACGAATTTGGCGCGCGCATTCTTCCGCTCGGTCGCGTCTTTGGCGATGTGGTTCAGTCCCCACATGCACTCGATGCTGATGATGCGAATGCGGGCGTCACGCGCGGTCGCAAGGATCTGATCAATTTGGGAGTCGGACAGTTTGTCAGGATCGAAGAAGTCATCGAGCGGTATCACTACGCCTTCGTAACCGGCGGAGGCGGCGAAGGCAAGCTTGGCGGGAGAGTAAGGCGTGATGATGGAGAGCTTCGGATACTTTTCGCCCGAGGGATCGGAGTCGGCCCCAGGGTTCGCCACTCGGCCCTCCCCGGCCTTCAATCCTTTCGCCGCGCCCGCTGCCGCCGTCACGCCCGCCGCCTTCAGGAAATCCCTCCGACCCGGTCTTTTCATCGCGCCACTCCTTTCATTTCAACCCGAGGCCGACAGCATAGGCGAATCAACTCGCGCGCGCAATGGCGCTGGTGCGGCGATCGGAGTTTACCCCGGCCGGGCCGGGGATCGCAGAGAAGTGGGCGACGAACATAGTTCCCCGCTACAGCAACGGTGGAGGCGCGCGCGAGAATCATTTCGCTGAAGGTGACCTTCCGAGGATTGGCTGTAGTCGCGCACAGAGGGGATATAATGCCGCGCGAATTCAGAATTCAGCAGAAAGGATGTTGCCAATGCTTCCCAAAGGTACGCTCAAAGACCGCGTCGCCATCATCACTGGAGGGGGGACGGGCATTGGGTTCGCCATCGCCACAGAATTTGCACGCCTGGGCGCAAAGCTCGTGCTCGCGAGCCGCAGCGCGGAGCATCTGGAGCCCTCGGCCGAAAAGCTCCGCGCCCAAGGCGCCGATGTGCTCGCCGTAACGACCGATGTGCGCGAGCCCGCGCAGGTGGACCGCCTCTGCCAGGAAACCCTTCGCCGCTTTGGCGCGCTCGACATCCTTGTGAACAACGCCGCCGGGAATTTCGTCTGCCCCGCGGAAAAGCTCTCCGTCAACGGATGGAATGCCGTCGTCAACATCGTCCTGAACGGGACGTTTTACTGCTCGCGCGCCGCGGGCCTGGAGATGATCAAGAGCGGGCGTGGCGGGAATATCCTGAACATTGTCGCCGCTTACGCTTGGACAGGCGGGCCGGGAACGATTCATTCCGCCTCGGCCAAGGCAGGTGTGGTGGCGATGACGCGGACACTCGCCGTTGAGTGGGCAAGGTACAAGATACGCTCGAACGCCATCTCGCCCGGCCCGGTCGAAACCTCCGGCGCCGGCGGGCAGCTTTGGGCCGCGCCGGAAGTCCGCGAAGCTATGCTTAAGACCGTCCCGCGCGGGCGCATCGGCCGGCCAGAAGAGGTCGCGCACGCGGCGGCGTACCTGGTTTCCGACTACGCCGACTTCATCACCGGCGAGGTGCTGGTCATGGACGGCGGCCAGTGGCTCGGCAAAGGTATGTTCGGAGTGAAACGGGAATCATGAATGAGCGAGTTACGCCCCGGGAATGCCGATCCTGAAGATTTTGCCCTAAGCTACCACGAGGATCGGTTCGCGAATGAAATAAGGGCGTGCGCTTCAGTCGCGCGTGATGGATTTAATCGCCGCAGATTGAAATGATTTCATTTCGCGCCTGGCGCTGCGCGTCGGCGCGGCAAAGAACTTTGCCGCTTCTGCTTCGAGCCTCTGGTAGGCTTCCCGCTCGATGGCCTCCTGCAAAAGCTCGTTCACACGCCCGCCTTCCGACCCGTCACGGGCCGTCCCAGCCAAGTAGCGCAAGATGTCTTTATCTATAGTGAAGGTCTTAGGGCTTCTCATCTATTTTACCCTGTTTAAGATCACACCGAGTGGTGAGGATTGTGTCAAATTATGCCAACTCGTCCAGGTCTCAATTTTTCCCAACTTGCGGTGGCGACGCCAGAAGCAGCGGCTTCAGCGTCTCAGCGACTTCGTCGGGCTTGAAGCCGTACGGGCCGGGCTTGCTCTTGTAAGCGACGCGCCCCTGGGCGTCTATGACGTACAGCCGGTCGGGCCAGCCGGTGTATGCAATTTCGGTCGAGTTGTGGATGTCGTCAATCAAGGGCGGGATTTGAATGGAAAGCTTGGTCACGCAAGTCTCGGCGGTGGCGCAGCGCTCGGATTCCGTCTTGGCGCTAGGGACAAAAATTCCGGCCTTGACGTTATTGTCTTCCGTCCAGGCGTCAATCGGGTGCGCCTCCATGATGTAAACCACGAAGAACGCCGCGCGGTCCTTATATTGCCCGTAAAGTTTGTTGAGCGCGGGAACCTCCCGGCGAAAGGGCGGTCAAGTGTAGCTGCCGAAAATGAGAACCACGGGGCGCTGGCCGCGAAACGCCGCAAGGCGCACGCGCGATCTCTTGCCTGCCTGCGCAGGCAGGTCGGCGACGGGCAGGTCGAAGTCCGGAGCCGGCTCGCCAACGCGCAGGCTTCCGGCTCGCGCCAGATACCACATGGGTTTGAACGGGACAAGAAACATCGCCGGCTCGGGAACATGCCGCATGACTTGACCGAAAAGCGCGGGCTCGCGCATGACGCGATAGAGCGCGCCAAGTACGACCACGTAAACAACCGCGAATACAGCCAGAGCCTTTTTGAGCTTACGCATGCGGAACATCTTGCCCTTCAGGCGATCTCGAGCGGCGCGAGCAAATCTTCAATGTTCGTCTCATCCACGATGAGCGCGAGAGCCGATTCGCGCAGCCGTTCCTCTTCGTCGAAGGCGCGGAACAAGCGCATCTTCACCGCCGCATATTGCTCGTTCGGCCCGAGCGCCTGTTGATGGGCCGCGTGCCATGCAGCCAGGGCCCGGTCAGAGAAAAATATCCTCAATACAAACGGTGTTTGCTGATCCGCCGTCACCACAAAAACGAAATCGCTTCCACTTCCCTGCCCCTCGGGCCGGACCACCTGATAGCGCGCATCGAAAAAGTACCGGTAGGTGACGCCCGTCTCGGCCGCGTACACTTTGTAGCGTCGCCCCATCTTGACGCTATCGGGCGGGCCCGCCGCTGAACCCTTTTGGCTATTGCTCCGGTCGCCTCCGCTCATCGGTCAATCTCTCGCCCCGTAATTGTAATAGGACAGCCGGCCATTTGCCATCCGGCGCGGCGCCTGGTAGAACGAGCCCGATGCGGGATAGACTATGGCTCGATTAAATGCGAGAGCCCCACTCGAGGTAACCACCATGAGCCCGCAATTATCGCGAAGAAAGGCGATGCAAGCCGTGGGCGCCGCGGCGGTACTGACTCCGTTCGCGCCGAAGGCCGCGTTCCCCGAGCTCCACTCCGAAGGGCCAGACACGCCCAAGATCTGCTTGGAGATGGGCAACGGCGGACTCGCGGCCGGAAAACTTGAAGAGGCCGGCATGCGCCGCATCAAGCAATTGGGAGTGGACCACGTTCTAATGGGCGGCCCGCCCATTCCTTGGAGTCGAGAGCAAATCCGCTCCACCATGGAAAGCCTTAACGCCGGTGGCCTGACGCTCGGCAACCTGATGATTTCGGGCTTTCCGCAGACGCTCTACGGAAGGCCCGGACGCGACGAGGAAATCGAGAAAGTTCAACATTCAATCCGCGAGGCCGGGCGGGCGGGGCTGGCGGTGATTGAGTACAACTTTTACGCTCACCGGCTGGTTGAAGGCTATTACGCGCAAACGGGCAGAGGAGGCGCGGGACTGACGGCGTTCGACTACGGCCGAGTCAAGGACCTGCCCCCGCTCGCGAACGAGGGCGCGCACACGCTTGACGAAATGTGGAACAACATCACGTATTTTCTAAAGGCCGTCGTGCCGGTGGCGGAAGAGGCGGGTGTCCGGTTGGCGCTCCACCCGAACGACCCGCCGCCGCTCTTGAGCCGCGGGTCGGGCCAGATCATGGGGAGCCTGGCGGGATGGAAGCGCTTGATTGAAATCGTTTCGAGCCCCGCGAACGGGATCACGTTCGACTGCGGGGTGACACGGGAACTGGGTGAAGATCCCGTTGAAGTCTGCCGCTATTTCGGCAGTCGCGACCGCATCAACCACGTGCATTTCCGGAACGTGCGCGTGGCGATTCCCCGCGAGAAGTACACCGAAGTCTTCCTTGACGAAGGTGCGGTGGACATGTTCGCTGTGATGAAGGAATTGGTCCGCCAAAAGTATCCGCGGCTGATCTACCCCGAGCATCCGCGCGCACTCGACGCGGACCAGACCGATCCACATTTCAAGTCATATTATCCGGGCGGCGGGGCGTACACAGGCTTCGCTTACAACGTCGGATATACGCGAGCCATGCTCCAGGCCGCGCTGGCGGCGTAGCGCGGACCGCAAAGGCGGGCGGTCCGCATTTGCTTTAGCCCTCGGTCTCGAGGCGCTTGACAAGTGATTTGAGCTCGATTACATAGACGCTCCTTTGGGAGGAGAATGAGGCTCCAAACTCAAGCCGCTTACCTGCGCCGTTGAAGAGTTCGGCGTCGCGCTCGACCGAGTGTACTGAAACCCCTGCGGCCTCAAACTGTTGGTCCTCACAGGTCCAGCAAACAAGAAGGTCAATTTGCTCTAAGTATTTGGTCTTCTCCTCAAGGTCCTCCAGGATGTCGGCGCCCTCGTATTTGAACTCGACGCTCAATGGGAAATACTCAATGCTCTGCAGGGTTTACTTGTTGAGTTTTTCCCGCCATATCAGCAGGGCCTGGGCCCCAACGTCGGAGCCAGAGAGGCTATATTTCACGACAGCATCGTACGTCGATGCCGTGTTTATGTCGAAGGTTTGGTAACCCTTGAGGAGGCCCCGACCCAGGATTTCGTGAAATACTGCAATCGTCGCCTGTTCGGTCTGCGGGACCTTGGCGAATGGTATCTTTCCAAGACCGAGATCGGGAAAGCCGCGCACCCGATCAACCCTCGTTTGGACCTTTTGGGCCTCCGCGAATTGGTCGACGCTTTCCTCGCCTTCGTGCCCCACGAACCGCGTCTTCCAAACGCGCATCTCATCCCAAATTCCCTTGCAGGCCCTCTTTATGACCTCCTGAGTCCGCCCTGGAACTACTTTTCGGCCAGCGTCAAAACTCAGCCATTCAGCCTCGACCAGGAAGTAGAAGTTGTTCCAGTACCCCGCCTCCGTCGTCCCCGTTGGGAACGGCAGCACAATACCTGTTGGCATCCCGCGCACCGAGAGGTAAATCCCGGGCTCGACGTCCCCGGGCTCGTAGGGGCGCGATACCTCTCCTCCTGTCCGCTCGGCCTCCCTTACGCGAAGCTTATACCGTCCGGTCCGAGGAGATTCTCCTGTTCCGCCAATTTGTCGTACTCGGGCACGCTCAGCATCAGCGTGTAAACGTATGTTGGCTTTCCTGCGAGCTGCGTTTCGCTTTTAGTCTGTCAGCCCCCACCCCTTGAAGTCCCGCATCTTGTTGTTCTGGGCGAGCTCCTTCACCTCGGCGAGGGATTGCTTATGCAGGAGGTGGTCTGCAGGATACCAATAAAGGTGGGTGAGCGCTTCGGTCTTCTCCGCACTGTCAAGATTGACTCGTGAAAGGGAGATCTCGATCGTGGGATTCTTGCCTTCTAGCTCCGACCACAGCGGATACGTGCTTCCCAGGGCGGTCTTGGTCAGCAAAAGGTGCCGCAGGCGCGGTTCTTCTATGCTGAAGTCGGCTTCGACACCCTGTGCGGATACCTTCGTGAACGATCCGGTAGCCTCGGCCCTAGTGCTGACGACCACCATTGGCCTTTCTGCCTTGCGTTCCTCAACCCAGTCACGCCCTCCCTCGAAAACGACACAGTGGACATGCCCGTCACCAGTCGAGGTTTCAACGGTGATCCTATCTGTTCGAAAGGCGCAGAACGTCAGGCCGAGGCCCTTCTCCCCGATCAGCTTTGGTTGACCTTTCT
>QHZO01000068.1:4368-6161 GCA_003224695.1 Acidobacteriota bacterium | reverse complement strand
CGGTCACCTCGATGCTGTGACACTTCCTGTCAAAGCGGATCCTGACGGCACCTTTGGCGGAATCCTTCCCGCGTATCGCGTCGACCTCGTTCTGGCAAAGCTCGGCTAGGACGTCCCAGTCGTGGTGGTAGCTATCGACAATGTTGCGTATCAACTACCTCAGGGTCTCGTCGCTACGCAAGTCAAGAATGTCAACTTTTTCCGTGTCTGCAACGGGGCTCATGGACCTTGGGAACTTACCAGAAAGCAACCGCTCTGTCACGCCCGTTGACGGTCTGCAGCGAATCCAACGCGGGGGTCGCACGTATCCATCGGCTGACGGATGTGTGCGCCAGGTGGTAGATGGCTTCCAGCGTATTGGCAGCTCTTCAGCGTTTCTTGTCGGCGCTTCTGACAAAAGTCGCGCGGCCGGAGGCGAGCTCAATGTGCGTGACGTGGTCGGGCAAGGTGAAAGGCTTGCTCAAATCCACTTTGTAGCGATCCTGGACATAATTCTGGAGCAGAATCTGGACCAACCAATCCGGAATCGAAGTGCTCCCTACGGCAACGTTTTCAACGGTGACCTTGCCCTGCCCATTCGATGTCTCGAGCTTGCCTTCGGCGCTGACGCGCTGTTTCCCCTTGAAGACCGACGCGAGGATAGACGAGGTCCAGTCTTTGGACGACGGCTGGCCCTGATTGAGCTGGTTGAAATCCACCTCGGCCGTACCCGTGACATGGTCCGAAGCAATGCGCAGTTCCGGATTCTGGACGCCCGGCGGCAGGAACTCTCGCGCATGGTCTCGCAGATAGGTGTTGGCCTCCGCGTCGGAGAGCACCACAGGATCGTAGCGGGCTCCTGGGCGTGCCGTCGTGTCCGAGAGCACCTGGATTTTCTCTTCCAAACTTGAGGCCGCGGCCGAAGTTCGAATATCCACGCTTCCGGCCGGCCGAGCATCGGGCAGCGACGATACAGGCCGAAGCGCTATGACTAGAACCATGCATGACAGGAAACTAATTCTCCTCGTCATGGCTTCGATAGCCCGATTCGATTTGGAATTCGCACCTTGCATGCCTTCAGCTTGGATGCAAAACTGTCAACCTAAGGAGCCTGGCGCACGGCCTCGGCGGGCCGCACCAGGGCCAAGCGATCCAGCGGTCCGGACAAATGGATCGGATTCGCTTCCAAGCTCAGGCTCGGGTCGCCCGAGGCCAACGTCCAAGGCGAAGCGGCCCGCCGCACCTCCGGAGCAATCCGAACGTCCGCCATTCCCCCGAACTCGTAAACGCCCGAGATGCGCAGTGGGATTCCTCCGATAACCACCGGCGACTCGGCCAGCGTGACGCGCCGGTCTTCGACGCGGACGACGAATGATGCTGACCGGAGCACCGGATCGGTCCTGGAGGGCTCGGGAGTCTTGCCTTGGGCCCGAGCGAGCGCCCCCAATAGGTCGAATTCAGCGAAGGAAACACCCCGCAGCAGGAGGCTCGCATGGCCATGGATGCTCGAGCTGATCTCGCCCGCCGTAAGGCCAACCATCTCATAGTGTCCCGCGGCCGAATAGGTACCCCGAATCTTGTCGAGCGCCGGCGGGAGACGATTCGCTAGCGGAGCAAGGGCGGCGCCGTTCAATTGAGCGTCCACGACCACACGAGGCGGCGAGGCGGTCAAATCCACTTGGAGGTTGCCAGCGCCTCGCCCGCCGCCGGCGCGAAAGCCTTCGACACTCACGCGCACGATGCGCCCCGCAATCGCCGCTCGGCCGCGCACCCCGGTCAGCGTGACGCCACGGTACGTGATCGTGGCGGCGGTA
>QHZO01000068.1:2771-4234 GCA_003224695.1 Acidobacteriota bacterium | reverse complement strand
TTCGAGGCTCAAATGGGGCGTGCGCACGTTGAAATCCCAGGGCGCGTTCCGGCTGCCCTCATGTTCCAGCCGGCCCGTAAATACGCTGGCCCCTATCACTGCCGTCACCGGGTCGGCGACGATTTTGTTTTCATTGATTTCGACCCGGGCGTGAGGCAGATCGAGCGGCTCCGTCAGGCCGGGCAAAAAGAATCTGGCGCCGCGCAACTCTGCTTGACCGCGCCAAGCCGGGGGCCCCAGCGGCCAGACATTGCCCGTCAACTCAAACAAGGCGATCGCCGTTCCGTTCGCATCCAGCTCTCGAGCTACGTGCATTCCGAGCGAACGGCCAAAGCGCACCAAGTCGTGCAGGGGCAAGCCTTTTGTCGAAAGGGCCAACGAGTATTGAAGGCCGGCCAAGCCGTGTGAAGGGGTTGTGACTGGGAGCGATCGGTGGATGGAGGAACGCGGCATCGAGCGTTCCGTAGGCGGCGTCCGTCGGCTGACGGATCGAATGGCGCCTTCCGCGACCAGCTCGACTCTCGGCGCAAGCGTCAAGTGGAGGGGCGCCAGCCGCGCGCCGCTTTCATCCACGCGCAAGTCAATATCGGACACCGGGAATGCCGATCCACCTGCGGCAAGATGAGCTCCATGACCTTTGAAGAATCCATTCAGGCTGGGCTCGCGCCAGGGGCCGCGAACCGTGACCAGCCCGTCCACACGCCCGGTAAGGCCCGTCGAGCCGCCGCCCGTGAATCGGCGCTCGAGCTGGAAAAAATCCTCCAGCCGGGAACGTTCAACCGCCACGGCGAGGTCCAAGCGGGGGGATTCGAAAGCCTGCTCAATGTTTCCACTGGCGTGAAGGGTCGAACCACGGAAAGAAACTTGCGCGCTTTCGAGCACGACGCGGCCCCGTTCGGCGCGATTGAACTGTCCGCGCACGGTGAACGACGCAGGCATGGAATCCGCAGGAGGGGGCAACTCCCAACGCCGAAGCTGGCGAACGACGCTACTCCCTTCGAACTGGAAAGAATAAATGGAACCGCGCAAGTCGGCCCGGGCGTCTACGAGGCCGTATAAGCCGGGATTACGGCCCGTAAGAAAAGGGACCCAATCGTAGAGAAGCGCGCCGCGGGTTTGAACCCTGGCCGTAAGGGGCCCGGAAAGATTCTCACCCGGAGTCCAGTCGCCCTCAAGCTGCACTTGACCGGGAGTTGGCAGCGACATATCCGTGCGAATCGGCTCCCCCGCCAGGCGAAAACTCACTCGGCCCCTCGCCAGGTCGAGATCGAGGCGTCCCGCGACGTTGGTTACTGCAAACGGTTTCTTATCGGCGCCGACTTTAAAATCCACTCGCCCGTTCTCCGCCTCGAGGATCAGGTGCCCGCTCGGAGGAGCGAGTCCCAATTCCCCCCCCGCGCCCGGCTGAGACGGCCGAACAAGCAGGCTGCGAACGTTCCAAACGCCCTCTGAATTGCGGACCA
>QHZO01000068.1:0-2727 GCA_003224695.1 Acidobacteriota bacterium | reverse complement strand
TGACGCGGTCAATGCGCGCAAACGGCTCACTGCCGAAACCGGGCTTTTCTCCGATGACCGCGTTCTCAATGGAGAAACCGGGCCGGGGAAGCAGGCGCACCGACACCGCGCCAAAATCCACCGGCCGGCCTAATTCAAGTTCAAGTTCCGACTTCAATTTCCGCCGGTAGCGCTCCACGTGAATGAGCGGCGGCGCCAGCCATCCGGCGAGCGCCAAGAGCGCCGTCCCAGTGATGATCCAGCGGCCGTACGGGCGAAGGAATCTTCGCATCAGCGCACAATCCTGAAGGTTCGACGCCAGCGAGTCTTGGTGAGGAAGTGGGCGACCAAGTCCCAGATCTCGGCAAGGCGGTCGGTGATTCCGGTATGCAAGTATTCGTCGCGAGGCGTTTCGAATGACCAGTAGATGAGGAGCGGTCTGCCGGCGATGAGGTCCCGCGGGGCAAACCCCCAGAAGCGGCTGTCCCAGCTCTGCTCGCGGTTGTCGCCCATCACAAAATACACGTCGGGCGGCACAATGAGCTCGCCGTTTTTTATCACGCTCGGCAATTCGTCCTCCCAGCGCGGAGTCGCTCCGCCGAGGTCGGCGATGTCGGCCGGCGGAAAGTCGTCGCCGGGATGACGGTCGAATGCGGGGTAGGCGTGCCGAACGAATGGCTCCGAGACCGGCTGCCCGTTTACGTAGACTTGCCGGTTAGCCACGCGGATTCTGTCGCCCGGCACGCCGATGACCCGCTTCACGAAGTGCTCGCCCGGCTCCTGCGTCTGGTCGTCGCGGTAAGGATACTTGAACACCACAACGTCGTCGCGGTTTATCCGGCGATATGGAAATAGATGCCGAATCCATCCCGGCTGGCTGGCAAAGGCAAATTTGTTCACTAACAGGTGGTCGCCGATGAGGAGGGTATCCTCCATCGAGCCGGTGGGAATCTTGAAGGCTTGAATGACAAACGTCGTGCCAAAGACCGCCAGGATCACGGTCACGACCAGCGATTCAACGGTGTCGCGCGTCGCCGATTTCTTGTAACCTTCAGTCATGATCCAGGGTTTTCCGGCAATCCTCCAAGAACTAAACCGGATTATTCACGAAGGTTCGAAGCGGCGGCGGAAGGGCCCCGATCCATCGGGGCCGACTGCGCGCCTCCCCCGCCGCTTTTTACCCGTCGATTGCAGTCTATCACTTTCTGGGCAGTACGCGGGAGCACAGGACCACTAGACGATAAGCCAGCTTAGAAAAATACCGCCGGAGAAAGGTGGAATCGCTTGCTCAATTTTTCGATGTGGGCTTTGTTGAGATCACGTTTCCTGTGCAGAACTTCGGATACGATACTCTCCGAACCGAAGATTGCGGCCAGGTCTTTTTGGCGAAGATCATGGGCTTCCATCAAGGCGCGCAGGACGTCGACCGGGGACGCGTCGGGAACGGAGTGATGCTCCTCTTCATAGGCTTCAATCAAAGCCATCAAAACTTCGGCGTACTTTTCTTCGTCACGCGTTGGGTGGTCTTTGCTTGCGAGCTCGTCCAGGACCGCCAAGTATTCCTCATGTTGGAGCTCCGATGTGATCGGAGTTGGCGAGCCAACTGCGAGCGCGTATTTCTCGGGCACAGCTATCATCCTTTTTGCCACTCCTTCTGGTCGTATTCAGCGTGGCTCAGAATGCGTCGGATATAGACCATTCGCCATTTGTATTTGATCGTTGCAATCAATCTGCGCCGGTTGTGGCTTATATTGAACACCACAAAGCGACCAACCGTGTCCGAGCTCTCCCAACTGTTCCGAACGTCAGTAAAGTTCTCCCAATCCGCGTGCTTGGTTACTTTGCACCAGGCTTTGAGAAACGCTCCCCATTCGTTGTGTTTTTCGGTCGCTTCTCGAATGGTCTTCCGGCTGACAATCCGCATCAAACATATTCGCAAGTTGCGAAGTTGCTGTCAAGGGGAAAACTCAGTTTTCGGCACACGAACCGCCGCGGCTGGCGCAGAGCCTAGCTTTGCGTTTGAACTCCTGATTAACCACTATCTCTCGCCTTGCCGTTTAGCTGCTCAAGCAGCAGCTCAGCGGCGCGCTGCTCGGCGGCCTTCTTGCTTCTCCCCGTCCCCTGGGCCGTCCCAACCTGCCCGGCGTTTACTTCAACGGTGAATAGCTTTTCATGTTCGGGGCCAGTCTCCGTCGTCACACGATACTCGGCCGGCGCCATGTGTCCCGCCTGGAGGCGCTCCTGCAAGGCGGATTTGAAATCCATCGGAAACAGTTCCCCGGCATCTTCGCCGAGATTGGGAGGGAGCACGAAGCGTTCCACAAAAGCCCGGGCGGCTTCGAGCCCCCCGTCGCGAAAAAGTGCGGCCACCAGAGCTTCCAATGAGTTGGCGAGCAGCGCGGGCTTCGAGCGCCCGTCCGTTTTCTCTTCTCCGCGCCCCAGTCGAAGGTAGCTGCCCAAGTCCAGCTGCTTGGCCACTTCGGCAAAATGCGCGGCGGATACCAAGCCTGCCCTCGCTCGCGAGAGCTTGCCTTCCGGCCCATCCGGGTAGGCATCCGCCAGCCGGACGCTGACCAGAAAGTTCAGGACCGAATCTCCCAGGAATTCAAATTGTTCGTTATCGCGAACCGCGCCGATGGATTCGCGCACGAAGGACGTGTGGGTTAAGGCTTCGAGAAGCAACTCCGGGTTCCGGAACCGGTAGCCGAGGGCTTCCTGGAGGTCATCCAACGAAGAGCGAGCCATCGC
>QHZO01000326.1 GCA_003224695.1 Acidobacteriota bacterium | reverse complement strand
GGCTTCCCACGGGTGCATCCGGCTGACCGAGGATTTCGCTGTTCGCCTGTGGCAGCTCACCAAGCTCGGCAACCGGGTGATCATCGCCGGCAATGACGTGGCGCCGCTCGAGATTTCCCATCCCCAGCTTTTCCGGCAAAAACCGAAGCCCGATACCTCGCTCGGCACGCCGGCCGAACCGCTCAAGAACGCGCAGGCGACCACAGGTCCGGCAGCCGACGGCTTCATAAAGCCCGTGAAGGCGGTCGGCATGACCGTCGATTCGCCCGAGCCTGCCATGACGGAACAGCCCGCCGGCGCCCAGCCGAAGCCCTCTGCACCCAGAGTGGAGCCGGTCTCGATCTTCATCAGCCGCAAACAGCAAAAACTGTTCGTTCGCCAAGGCTACGCGCCGCTGTTCGAGTCGGCGGTAACGATCCGCAATGCCGACCGGCCGCTCGGCACTCACGTGTTCACGGCGATCGAGCGCAAGGAAAATTCCGACGCGATGCGCTGGACCGTGGTGTCGTTCCCGGATGCAGCCTCGAGCAAGATCGAGCGCGTTCGGATCGAGCCAAAAGGCCGGCACAGCGGACGCGAAGCGGCAAAACACGCCAAATTGTCGCCGCCTACGGTGGAGCGGGCGAGAGCGGCGCTCGAGCGCATCGAGATCCCGCAAGAGGCGAGCGATCGGATTGCCGAATTGCTGTCGCCCAAATCTTCGCTGATCGTCTCCGATCAGGCGCTCAGTGAGGAGACCGACAGCGACACGGATTTCATCGTGCTGGTACGCTGAATCGAGCCAGCATGGCCTCCAGACCGACGGTTCGCCGCTGCCGCGCGGTGCTCTACAAAACCCGGGCCACACCGAGTCCAGGCTGGCAACGCAGATAGCTCTGCGAGCCTCGTTCACTCGTCCAAGTCAGCTGATCGCCGCTGATGATCAAACGGATGTTTGCAGTCCAACGGTCACGTCCATTCGAGCAAACCGCGACGACCTCCCATCCGCTCGCGGTATGCTTTTTGCTCTCGAGGGCGCAAGATGTTTCGCCAGCCCAGGCCCCTCGACCATCGATCACGGCCGGCAAAAAGCCCTTCCGATTGAGCCTGGGCGAACAGGCACTTGCGTCTACTCCCCAGATTCCCACGAAAGGTTCCGCCTCTCCCGTACTGCCGCCGAGGCAGGTTGTGATCCGACTTGAATGCTTTGAGCGCCTTGCGCGATAGCGGGCCCGATATGCCGGTGGCGGATCTCGACAAATAGCCGAGTTGGATCAGCATCTGCTGAACCTCCGTGGCGTGATCATGGTCGAGCAGGTTGCGTTTCGGAATTTCGACTTGGGCCGCTGTTTTCAATGCTTGCGGGGGCGTTTCCGTCACCCGCGGCAATTCTGTCGGTTCTGGAGCGCGGTAGGAGCCCTCGTGCGAAGGATCGAGAACGACACTTTGTGTTGTGGCGCGCTCGAGCAGCGCCGTGGCGGTCAAACCCGACTCGGGGTACCCCGTCGCCACAGGCGATCCGGTCATGACAGAAGGTTTAAGCCGAACCAGTGGCGGGCTCAGTGCGATTGCGAAGCAAAATACAAAGGAACCGATCATTCCCAGTCCGGCGGGATTGAAGAGACGTCGCAGATGGAAGGTCAAATCCCCTGCTGCCGTTAGCCCCTGGGCGATCCAGATCCGCCAGTGAAGGCCCATGCGACGCCTTCGTGAGCGCTTCCCCCACGGAATTATCGTCCATGCTCTCTCATGGATGTAATAGAGCACGGTTTTGGTGATAGCCTCGGCGCTGGCGATCGAACCGGCGAATACGAGATTCTTCGTCACCAAGTACGACAGTATCAAAGTATCTACGCTTCCAGCCAAGCGCCAGCTGATGGCTTTGACCAAAGACCTATGATGACCCTCCCACGAAAGAAACATGGCGACCCCCAAAGCGGAGCTGAATTCGATTCGAGCTGCCGCAGTCCCGGACCAGAGCTAGTTCAAAGGGCTTGGTTTGGATAGATCGGGGACATTCTCGTCGTGCAAATGCTTCAACTGCTCTCCCAGCAGGACCCAAGCTCGTGCCAAATCCACAAGTACAGACCTTTCTTCCTGGCCTTTGGCTCGCTCCGCCATGCGCAGGCACTCCATTGCATCACCTTGGAAATTGATGAGATTTCTCATGCACCCACTCCCCCTGGACCCGAACGCTTCCACTCACCTTCGCGATTACAAGATGCCAGTCTCGAGGTAAGCAGCGGACTGGATGTAATCCGGCACGATGGCATGTCCTCAACGCGATTTCGCGAGGCTCCACTTCTGGTCCGGCAAATTTATGATTCTTGCGGGTCCTAATTGGGGCGCCTC
>QHZO01000070.1:1857-20124 GCA_003224695.1 Acidobacteriota bacterium | reverse complement strand
GAATCGCTCGGGCTGCCCCTCAGCCGCTCGTTGACCTTTGGGAACATCCAGGTGGAAATCCGGCACGTATTGTCCGTCCCTCAGTCGGAGCTCGAAAAGTGGTCCGATACGGAGCTTCTGGGCAAGATGCATCCTACGCGCCGCGACGTGTTGCTCAAGTCTTTCGAACCAGGCACGCGCGTCGTGATCTTCGGCCACAGCCACCAGCCCTGCCTCGTCACCATCGGCCATATGCTCTTCTTCAATCCCGGCAGCGCCGGCCAGAGACGCTTTTCGCTGCCGCGCTCTTGCGGCCTGCTCGAAGTGTTTGCGCGCGGCGTGCGCGGCTCCATCATCAGCCTCGAACGCCACAACGAACGCTTGCCCGCAAAAATCTGGCTGCCTGTCACTGAATCCGCCGAGGAGCCAGGCTAAGCGCGGCCGTGAAAAAAGCAGCAGACCCGGCCCCGCCCCCCACTGGCCTCTTGACGCCGCCCGGCTGCGGTAGGATGCTATCGTTCAGCGGAACGGAGGAAGCTCTTTGCCCCCTTCCCATTGACGGCTTAACCAGAGGTGAATGGCGTGCAGAAACTTTCTCGTCGGTCGTTTCTCGAACGGACTTCGAGTGTGGCGGCTGGCTTATTGGTCGGGGCGGGACTTCAAAGCGCCAACGCTTCGGGTCCAAACTTGCAATTTCCGACCTCGCCGCGCGAGCGGCTGGCGGTGGCCTCCTGGCCATTCCGTGCATACATCGAAAGCCCCACGAACCGCTGGGCGCGCGACCCGAAGCTCCCGGGGATGGACTTAAAAGATTTCGCGGCCATGGTGAAGAAAGAATTCAATCTGCCCAATATTGAGCCGCTCGGGCAGCATTTCCGCTCGACTGAGCCGGCGTATCTCGCGGAGTTGCGCCAAGCGGTTGAAAAGGCCGGCTCGCACGTCGTAGATATACCGACCGGAGGCCCGGGCAGTTTCTACGACCCCGATAAAGCCAAGCGCCAGGCGGTCGTGGAGCGCGCCAAGAAGTGGGTGGACGTTGCCGTGGCCGTGGGCTCGCCGAGCCTGCGCATGAACCTCGAGGGATATCGCCACACCAAGCCCGACTTTGACTTGACGGCGGAAAGCCTCAAACAGCTTGCGGAGTCGGGCGGCGAGAAAAACGTGCTGATCAATCTTGAGAACGACGACCTGTTCAACGAAGACGCTTTTTTTATCGTGCGCGTCGTCCGAAAGGTGAACCACCCTTATCTTCATGCGTTGCCGGATTTCTGCAACTCCATGCTGAGCGGCAATCCCCAATTCTGCTACGACGCCCTGAAGGCGATGTTCCCGCTCGCCTATAATATTTCCCACATGAAGGATTCCGAGACAGGCGACGGAGGAAAGGTTTACACTGTGGACGTGGCCCGGTGTTTTGAAATCGCCAAAGCGGCAGGTTACAAGGGCTACTTTTCAATGGAATGGGAAGGGAAGGGCGAGCCGTACGCGGGCACGCGCCGCCTGATCGAGGAGAGCTTGAAGAATCTGGCCGGGTAACGGTCTTGCGTCGGTCGGGAAATGCAGGGTCGGTGGCCAAGACAGCATGTGATAGCCTAGAAATTTGCGGAGGTTCCGCACATGAATGTCAGAACATTCACGGCAGTGGTTCACAAGGAAGAGAATCTTTACGTGGCCGAGTGCCCCGAAGTCGGTACTGTAAGTCAAGGGACGACGTTTGAGGAAGCGGTGGCCAATTTGAAAGAAGCCACTGAATTGTACCTCGAGGAGTTCTCGCTTTCCGATGTTGGCCGGCCGATTCTGACGACTTTTGAGGCAACCTATGCCTAAGCTTCCGCGAATCTCTGGGGCGGAAGCAATCCGAGCGCTTGAACGAATGGGATTCACTCGCGTAAGACAGCGTGGGAGTCACGTTGTTATGAAAAGGCAAACACCACAAGGTGCCGTCGGGTGCTCAGTGCCTCTTCATTCGGAGCTCGCGATCGGGACATTAAGAGGGATATTGAGGCTTGCAAAGGTCGAGCCGGAGGATTTCATCAGAATTCTGGGATAGATTTGAGGCGCGGAAAGCCGCCGTGGCTGTGGATTGGCCAAGGGGGAGACAACCGATAAAGGGCGCGTCGAAGTTCTTATCGAAACAAGCCCAGATTGGTTAAAGAGGCGCTAGTTGAACGAAGAACGTCAGAAACTCGCCGTATTCATTGATTTTGACAACATCCAGATTGGTGTCAAAGAAACGCTGGGGAAGGAGCTTGACATCTCCGTAGTGCTTGAGGCGCTCAAGGAGCGCGGCGAGGTGGTGACCAAAGTCGCTTACGGCGACTGGCACCGCGCCGGCGACCAGAGCCGTCAGATGACGCAGCACGCCGTGCAGATGGTGCAGCGGAACGTCACGCCGCGCGGCGACAAGAACGGCGCCGACATCAACCTGGCGCTCGACGCGCTGGAGATGGCCTTCACGCGGCATCACATTTCGACCTTCGCGATCGTCGGCGGAGACAGCGACTTCATCGCGCTGGTCGAAAAGCTCAAGCAATACGACAAGCGCGTCCTGATTGTGGGCGGACGCGCCTTCACCAGCGGCATTCTCCAGCGCAATTGCCACGAATTCATTTCCTATGAAAATCTACTTAAGGGCGACAGCCGCCAGGGCGCGTCGCGCGCCCCTCGAAGCCCCGGCCGAGCCGCAGCCGAGACGCGGGCGCTGGCCGCCGCCCAACCCAATCTCGAGCGGGCCCTGAAAATTCTCGCCGAACGCGAAGTCGCGCCGCAGATCGGTCTGCTCAAAAGCACTTTGCTCCAGCTCGACCCCACATTCAGCGAGCGCGATTACGGCGCCGGGTCGTTCCTGGAGTTTCTCCAAAAGATGCAGAGGGCGGGCATGGTGCGCCTGGCGCGGACCGACCGCGGATTCCTCGTGGAGCACGGAACGATGGAGGGCGAATCGCCAGCTCGGGCCGGAGGGGAGACGGGGGCCCCGGCGGCAGAAGCCTCCGAAGCGGAGACAGTAATGGAGGCGCCGGAAGCAGCTCTTGCCACGGAGGCGCCCACCGAAACATCCGCGCTCGACCGCAGCGCCGGGCTCGAAAAGTTACGCTCCGCTCTCGCCCGATCCGTCAAAGGGCCGTCGCGCCCGCTTTACATGCGCCACGTCCTCAAGGCGCTGCGCGGCGAGGAAAAGGATTTTAAGGAGCAAAGTTACGGCTTTCGCAGCCTTCTCGACTTGCTGCACTCTGCGGAGCGGGAAGGCGTGGTCCGGCTCGAACGCGACCGCCGTGGGGTGCTCAAGATCTTCCCAACCGGAACAGTCGCGGAGAAGCCCGCGGCAGCCGAACCGTCCGTGGCCGCAAGCGAAGTTCCAGCGGCGGAAGTCTTGGCGGTAGCGGAGACGATTGAGGAAGCGGCGGTTCCACTCCCGGCACCGCCGGAGGCTGCAGCCCCCGACCTGGTTCTGGCCGAAGCTGCCCCGGAAACGAAGGCACGCAAGCCGCGCGGCAGACGAGCCGGCCCAGCCGTCCACCACAGATCCGGGCCAAGGCGGAGGTCGAAGACGCCGAGTCCGCCCGGCGACGATGCCGCGTCCGGTGCGTAGGGGCGAACGGCCGTTCGCCCCTGCAACTCAATTCTTACCCGCCGCATAGGCCCGATACGCTTCGCCCACCTTGGAGTCGGCTGCATCGCCCTTGTGAATGAAAACGCGATAGCGGAGCGTGAGCGAGTCGCCCACGGGCACCGTATAGCTTCCATCCTGCTTTGGGTCGTTCATAAAATCGTGCAGGCCGAAAGGGTTGACGGCGAACAGGCCGTACCCGCGCGCGTGCCAGGTGCTCGGATGGTGAAGGTTCGAGGGATGGTCGAAGATGGCGATCCCGAGCTCCTCGCCCTCCACAATGCCCGAATAGTCCACCCAGTCAGCCCGCTTGCCCCAGATGGCTTTCTCTCCGGTCGCGCCGTTAGAGTTGAGCATGTGGCCGTTCGGCTCTTCGAGCGCCTTCACCAGCCTAATGGCAAACGTGCCTTCCTTCGTGTCGCCGAACTTGAGCGGCACGCCTTTGTCGGCGTTGGTTGTGAAAGTGCAATCGATCGTGCGCGAGGTCGCGTCGCCCCTGAAAACGTAGGTCTGCGTTTCGCTTCCGATGGGCTTGCCGTCGGGGTCCACTAAATTGAGGTCGGCGGAGAGCGTTCCCGAGTCGGGTCCGCCTTTGGATGCGAGAAGCTTCACGAAGACCGTCCGGCCTTTGGGAAGCTCCTCGCTCGAATAAACTTTTCCGTGGGTGGTCTGCTGCTTCTTGCTTTCAACGGCTTCTCCCCAGAAGTCGAAACCGTTGATGTCGCCGTGAGTGAAGAATAAGGCGCGATGGTGTGGATGGTCGTGGCTCTCCCCCGGAATATTCTTGATCATCGGCCATCCCCGCGTCAGCACGATTCCATCCGCGCTGCGGAGCGGAGAAAGGTAGGGCTTGGGGGATTCTGGACCGAAGTAATACGTGCCAAAAGCTTTCTCCCCGATCGAGATTTGAATTTGTTTTCCATCGCGCTTTAACTCCACTTTTTCTTGGGCAACCACTGCGGAGGGAGCGAAAGGCACCACGAGGAGAAATGCATAGAATTGACTCATCGAAAAACCTGAAGTTTCGAGACGGCGAAACCTCCGCGAAGAATCGGGCGCTTCAGAGAACTGGAGTCTAGCCGAGCCGGAGCGCTCGTCGCAAGGCCCATGGCCGCAATTATGCAGTGTCTCAGCTTGATTGCATTGTAGCGGCGAGCTGTGTCTCGCCGCCAATTCCATCGTCAACTCGGCGAGGCGCAGCTCGCCGCTACAGCAAACTGAGACACTACCCACAATTATGTTTTCGTTTTTGTCGCCGAAAACTGTGGGAGAATGGCCGTCCACGGCTCGTGGGGCAAAGCATGATAGCTTTGGCTTCTGGGCCAACGCCTTAAACCCATTGATGGAGGATGTGGTGATAATATTTTCAGCAATTTTGGTGTTCCTTTCGCTCGCAGGAGGCCTACGCGCTGCGGAGGAAGGGAAAGAAGCCGAGCGTCTAAGAAAGTCGGCGGAAATCATCGAGGAAGTCATGCAGACCCCGGAGAAAGGAATTCCCAAAGACTTGCTGCACAAAGCGGTTTGCGTGGGCGTGATCCCTTCGGAGAAAAAGCTGGCTCTGGGAATTGGGGGAAGCTACGGCCGAGGGTGTCTGGTTTGCCGGCGCGGCGGGACAGGCGCGTGGGGCGCTCCCTGGATGTTCCTGATCACGGGGCCGAGCCTGGGTTTTCAGATTGGCGGGCAAGCGACCGATTTTGTGCTGGTGGTCATGAACCCGGCGGGCGCCCAGAAGTTTGTGCAAGGCAAAACCAAGTTGGGCGCTGACGCTTCGGTGGCGGGCGGGCCGGTCGGCCGCACCGCCGAAGGCGCTACCGGGGTTTTGTTGCAAACGGAAATCCTCACCTATTCGCGCGCGCGAGGCCTCTTTGCCGGCATCTCGCTCGCAGGGCAAGTCATCAAGGACGATGGCGGCGGGAACCGGATTCTTTACGGCAAGAAAATCACCGCCAAGGAAATACTTTTTGGAAACACAGGCACTCCCGGCGCCGCGCGTGCGCTCGACGGCGCCCTGGCCAAATATTCGCCTCGTGGGGGACAGCCGTTTCGGGAGAAATAGACGACCAAATCATGCAGCTTGAGGCAGGCAAGATGATCCCGAGGGAAAAGGCGAATGAATTACTTTCGCCTGGTAGAGATCCACGGGCCTCAAGACTTAATTGCTGAAAAGGAAACCTCTGCGCATGCGAACAAAATCCTTGCTCGTTCTACTCGGCATTATTTTCGGCGCCGCGAGCAGCATCCCGGCGCCCGCGGCCGAGCCGCGCGGCTCCGAGCCCCTAACACTCAAAGATGGTTGGTTCATTCAATCCTTCGACAAGGTGAGCGAAGACGGAAAGGCGCTCACGAGCGGCAGCTTCAACCCCGCCGGATGGTATCCCGCTTCGGTCCCTTCTACGGTGCTTGCGGCTCTGGTCAACGACAAAGTTTATCCCGACCCCGATTACGGGACGAACCTGAGAAGCATCCCTGGGACCGAATACCCCATCGGCTCGAATTTTTCCAATATCGCCATGCCCGTCTCGAGCCCATTTCGCATGCCCTGGTGGTATGTCACCCGCTTCCGAGTCCCCGCGGCCTACCGGGGCAAGACCGTTTGGTTGCATTTTGACGGCATCAATTTCCGCGCGAACGTGTGGGTGAACGGCCGCGAGATCGCCGATTCGAAAAGCCTTGCCGGGTCATGGCGAATCCACGAGCTCGATGTCACGCGGGCCATTCGGCCCGGGGAAGAAAACGCGCTGGCCGTGGAAGTCGAGGCGCCAACGCCCGAGGACCTTGCCATTACTTTCGTGGACTGGAATCCGCTGCCGCCCGACAAAGACATGGGCCTGTGGCGGCCGGTGTACCTCACCTTGAGCGGCCCCGTAGCCTTGCGATATCCGGAAGCCGTGACGCAGTTTGATTTGCCTTCGCTCGACACGGCGCATTTGACGGTGGTGGCGGAGCTTCACAACGCCTCGAGCCAGCCCGTGACTGGAACCCTGAGAGGCCGCATTGGTTCAATCCAGTTTTCGCAGGCTGTTCAATTGGAAGGAAGCGAGACTCGAACTGTAAGGTTCACTCCAGAGAAATTCCCTCAGCTAAACCTCTCTCATCCCCGCCTCTGGTGGCCGCCGCAGGTCGGGCCACTCAGGTGTCCGACCGCGCGAGCATTCGATTGGGGGTGCGGCAAATCACCTCCGAGCTGACTCCGCAGGGATACCGCTTGTTTCACATCAACGGGAAGAACATCCTGATCCGCGGCGGCGGCTACACCTTTGACATGCTGCTCCGGTCCTCACCCGAAGAGCAGGAAAACCACGTCCGATACTTGCGCGACTTGAACCTCAACACGGTTCGCCTGGAAGGGAAGCTCGAGGACGACCATTTCTTCGACCTCTGCGACCGCTACGGCATCCTGGTGCTCGCCGGTTGGTGCTGCTGCGACCATTTGGAGAGATGGAAGACCTGGCAAGACGAAGACTTCGTTATCGCCAGGTCATCGTTGGAAGACCAGATTCGCCGCCTGCGCAGCCACGCATGCATGTTGGACTGGCTCAACGGAAGCGACAATCCCCCGCCGCCAAAAGTGGAAGAGATGTATGTGAAAATTCTTAAGGACACCGATTGGCCGAATCCCTATCAATCGTCCGCGACGGCGAAACCGACGACTGTCACGGGCGAATCCGGCGTGAAGATGACCGGGCCGTACGAGTACGTCGCTCCAGCCTACTGGCTCGCCGACAAGGAACACGGCGGCGCCTACGGGTTCAATAGCCTCAAGTTGTTTATTCCGCCGGACCACCTTTGGCCGATTGACGACGTTTGGGACTACCATGCAGGCGGCGGGGAATTCAAAACCATCCAGGTGTTTCGTCAAGCGCTGGAGGCGCGCTATGGCCCTTCCAGCGGTGTCGAAGATTTCGCCGAAAAATCACAGGTCATGGCCTACGAGGGCGAGCGCGCCATGTTCGAAGCCTACGGGCGGAACAAGTACGTTTCAACCGGCGTCGTTCAGTGGATGCTCGACAACGCTTGGCCCTCGCTCATCTGGCACCTTTACGATTACTACTGGCGGCCGGGCGGGTCGTACTTTGGCGCCAAAAAAGCCTGCGAGCCCCTGCACATTCAGTACGCCTACGACGACCGTTCCGTCTACGTGGTCAACAGCTTTTACAGGAGCTTTGAGGGGTTGAAAGCAGAAGCCCGGGTTTACAACCTCGACCTCGCGGAAAAATATTCAAAGGAAGCGAGTGTGGACGCCGGCTCCGACTCGACTACGAAGGTGCTGACGATTCCTGACCTGCCCGATCTCTCCCCGACATACTTCGTCCGGCTCGATTTGAAAGATTCTTTAGGGAACGTTGCGAGCCGGAATTTTTATTGGCTCTCGACCCAGCCGGACGTGCTCGATTGGGGAAACTCGAAGTGGTATTACACGCCGACGAAGTCTTTTTCCGACATGAAGAGTCTGGCGACGCTCCCACAAGTGAAGGTCACTCTTTCCGGCCGTTTCGAGCCAAGAGGAGATGAGGGGCTTGCCGCGGTGACGGTCGAAAACCCGAGCCAGAGTCTCGCTTTCTTCGTCCACCTCCGGGTCGCCAAGCCCGATGGCGAAGAAGTTCTGCCGGCGCTTTGGGAAGACAACTATTTTCCCTTGTTTCCAAAAGAGAAGCGGCAAGTTTCGGCGCGGTATTACCTGAAGGACGCGGGGAACGCCGCTCCGTCCATCCACGTGGATGGGTGGAACGTCACGCCGGAATGAGTCTCGGAGTCAAGCGCCGCATCGTGGAGTTTCAAGAGCCAAATTCCACGCTCTGGACTTATAATGAATTGAGGCCACAATCGGGCGTGCCCATGCTTAGGCCGCAGGCCGCGGCGATTCAGCTTGCGAAGACAGCAACGGAAGGATAATGCCGTGTCGAAGATAGATGAACTCAAGGCGGAAATCGAGGAGCTCCCGAAGAAGGAGCTCGCCAAGCTTTTCCGTTGGTTGTCCGAAATGGACTGGGAAGAATGGGACAAGGAAATTGAGGCTGACTCTCGGGCGGGAAAGCTCGATTTCCTTGCACGAGAGGCCCGCGGGGAGAAGGCCAAGGGCACGCTCAAGAGCCTTTGAATGCATCGCGCAACCCCCCGATTCTGGACCCTTTTATCACGCTTGCCAGAACCTGTCCAGAAGGTGGCCCGACAGAACTTCGATCTGCTTAAGGTGGACCCCATGCATCCTTCGCTGCGATTCAAAAAGGTTGGAGGCCTGTGGTCCGCGAGGGTTGGGATCAAATACCGCGCGCTCGCCGTTGAGGATGGCGCGGACTTTATCTGGGTCTGGATCGGCCCTCACGACGAGTACCGACGAATCATCAAGCGACAGCGATAATTTGCTGACCGTTACAGAGATACTCGGCGTGAACGTCAAGCTTAAAGCTGAGCCTGCCCCAGAAGTGGCCCACGGATAAGCTGACCTCCTTGGTCGCCCCGGCGGCCTCAGGATGACACCGTAACGGCTTTCTTTCATGTTGTTAAACGCGCGTTACTTCATCTCCCCGGCGTAAATCTTCATAATCGTTTCGAGGAACCGCAAGGCATGCTCTTTCGGCCGCTGGAAGGAGTTGCGGCCGATGATGGAGCCGAAGCCGCCGCCGTCGCGGATGGCGCGGGCCTCGTCGAAAACCACCTCGTCGTTGTCCTTCTTGGCCCCGCCGGAGAAGATGACAATCCTCGACCCATTGAAGGCGCTCTGGACAACGTGGCGGACACGGCTGGTGAGCGTGTCAATCGGCACCGCAGCCTTGATGTAGGCCTTGCGGGCTTCCTCCTGCTCGATGTAGGCGGACGGCAGCTTGACCTTAATAATATGCGCGCCGAGCTCGGCGGCGATGTGCGCGGCGTAGGCAACCACGTCAATCGCCGTTTCGCCTTCCTTCGACATTGAGGAGCCTCGCGGGTAGGACCAGATGACCACCGCCAGGCCGGCTCGCTTGGCCTCTTCGCCGAGCGCGCGAATCTGTTCGTACATCTCGCGGGCGTGCGCCGAGCCGGGATAAATTGTGAACCCGATGGCCGCGCAGCCCAGGCGCAGCGCGTCTCGAACGCTGCCCGTCACGGCCGACAGCGGGTCCTTCTCGTCGAAGAGAACGTCGTGGTTGTTGAGCTTCAGGATGAGCGGGATTTCCCCCGCGTGGCGGGCCGCCGCGGCCTCGATAAAGCCAAGCGGCGCGGCCCGTGCTCGAAGCCCTGGTCCACCGGCAGGATAACGAGCTTGCCGGTTCCCGCCAGCCGCCCGTGATTTAACAGGCGCGCCAGGTTGGTTTTCGTCCCCGGGTTGTCGCTCTCATAACGGCTCAGGATTTCCTGGACACGCTCGGTGTTTCGAGGCGCGGCCCAGGCGACGCTCGCTCCGCGCACTGCTTCCGTGACTGCCATAACATTCCTCCGGCTCAAATGAGCTCAAAGAGACGGCGAAAATATTTACGCTGTCATTCCCGCGAAAGCGGGAACCCAATCCCCGGCTCAGCTAAGCGAACTATTCAAGGTTAACTCCGCCTCGATGTCTCACGCAAGCCAAAAGGCGCGCTCGGCGGCCAGGCCATGACGGTCCTGCGCGCGGAGCTCCTCTGAGCAGCGCCCAGTTTGTGCCCGCATCGAGTCGTCGTGCTATTATCAACACATGCGAGCCTCCTCCAAACCGGCCGAACCGCCGACCAGGAGAGTTTACGCCGCCTTCCGCAGGCTTAATTCCCGAAGCCGGCGCGACGTGGCTCTGCGGATCCTGAAAGACCAAAAGCTTCTCGATGACCTCTACGACCATCTCCTGATTCAGCGGGCCCTGGCCGAGCCGGGCGTAAGTGTTGCCTGGCAGTGCGGCGGCAGCGGCCGCTCATGAGGTATCGGGTACTCCTACGGCCCGCGGCAGTTCGTGATCTCGAAAGACTCGAAGGCGACACGAAGAACCGAATTGAACAAGCGATTGCTAATCTCGGTGAGAACCCACGACCGCGTGGGGCCAAGAAACTCGCCGGGTTCGAGAATGAATGGCGCCTAAGGGTTGGCAGGTATCGTGTGCTTTACTTGATCAACGACCGTGAAACATCCTTGACCGTGGCGCGAGTCGCCCATCGGCGCGAGGCTTACCGCTGAGGGCACGGCCCACCCTCCAAAGCTACGTATTCTGGCTTCGGACGAGCTCGCGGGCGCGCTCCGCGGCGCGGACGACGGCCTTGATAAGTGTCACGCGCAGGCCGCCTTCTTCGAGCTCGAGCAATCCGTCAATCGTGCAGCCGGCGGGTGTGGTGACCACGTCCTTCAACTTCGCCGGGTGCTCGCCGGTGTGGAGGACCAGGGCGGAAGCGCCGACGAGCGTCTGCGCGGTCAGTTCAGTCGAAAGATCTCTGGGGAGGCCCATCTTCACGCCGCCCTCGGCGAGCGATTCGATGATGGTGTAAACGTAGGCGGGGCCGGAAGCCGAAAGCCCCGTGATCGCGTCCATGTGCTTTTCGTCCACCACCACCACGCGGCCCATAGAGCCGAAAATGCGCTCGGCGACCTTCACGTCGGCTTCGGTGGCGTGCGTGCCGCGCGCGAGCGCCGTCATTCCCTGGCGGATCAGGCAAGGCGTGTTAGGCATGGCGCGCACCACACGCACGGCGCGGCCCACTTCCTGCTCGATGAGCGAGGTGGTGACGGAAGCGGCGGCGGAAATCAACACCGCGTCTTTTGAAAGCTCATCGCGGACTTCGCGGAGGAATCCGCGCACCTGCTGCGGTTTCAAGACAATTAGCACCAGCCCCGCGCCCTTGACCGCGCGGCGGTTGTTCGTCTGCGCGTCCACACGGTACTTTTTGCGGAGATAGTCCGCGCGCGGAGCGTGCGCCACCGTGGCGCGGACTTGCCTTGGCCTGACGAGCTTTGCGCCGAGCATCCCGGAAAGTATCGCTTCGCCAAGCTTCCCCGCGCCCACGAGTGCAATCGGTCTTGCTCCAAGCGCCGCGATCGTCCCGCGCCCATCCCGCTCGTTCCGCTTTCCTGCCTGCGTTTTCATCCTCGGCTCTTCACTTGTCACTTGCCACTTGCCACTTCTCTTCTCACCGGCGCGCCTGCGCCTGCGCCGCGGTGGCTTCTTCTTTGGACGTCTGAATCCACGGCATCATCTTGCGCAGTTCGGTGCCGACTTTTTCGATGGCGTGCTCGGCGGCGCGGGCGCGCATTTCAAGGAAGCGTTTCCGTCCCTTGGCGTTTTCCTCCATCCATTCTTTGGCGAAGGCGCCGCTCTGGACGTCGGCGAGGATTTTCTTCATCGTCTCGCGCACGTGCCCGTCAATCACCGCCGGCCCGCGCGTGTAGTCGCCGTATTCGGCGGTGTCGGAAACCGAGTAGCGCATGTACTTGATGCCGCCTTGATAAATCAGATCCACGATAAGCTTCAGCTCGTGCAAACATTCGAAGTAAGCGATCTCGGGCTGGTAGCCGGCGGAGACGAGCGTCTCAAAGGCCGTGGTGATGAGCGCCGACACGCCGCCGCAGAGCACCGTCTGCTCGCCAAACAAATCGGTTTCCGTTTCTTCTTTGAAGCTCGTGCGGATGACGCCGGCTTTGAGCGAGCCCACGCCGCGCGCGTAAGCCAGCGCCGTTTGCTCGGCCTGGCCGGAAGCGTCCTGCTCGACCGCCAGCAACGCCGGCACGCCCACGCCTTCTTTGTAGAAATGGATATTGAAGCCATGGGCAAAGAGCAAAGTCTTGCCGGGGCCCAACTGTGGCGCGATGTCTTTTTCGTAGACCTGCTTTTGTACGGGGTCGGGAATTAGAATGGCGATCAGGTCGCCGCGCCGCGCCGCTTCCGCGGGCTCCACAACTTCCAGCTTCTCGGCCTGGACTTTCACTCGCGACGCGCTCGATGCGGGCAGGCCGACGATGACCTTCACGCCGCTATCGCGCAAGTTCAACGCGTGCGCGTGCCCCTGGCTTCCGTAGCCGATAATGGCGACGGTCTTCGCCGCGAGGTTCTTCAAATCTCCGTCTTTCTCGTAATAAACCTTGGCCATAAGCTCTCCTGAATGGTGAATTGTGAATGGCGAATTACGTCCGGCGGCGTGCTGCTTGTCGCGGGCGGTTCGGGCTCCCATTCACGAGGCGCCCGTTTGGACCAATTCCTGCCGTGAAGCTTCGCATGTGCCGAAGACGCGCGCGAAGGGAATGCAGCCCGGCTCGGCTAATTCCAACTCTTCCGCAGGAGCCGAAGCAGGGACCTCGAGCAGCACCTTTCCCTGACTCGGAAAGACCAGCTCCGAACCTGGAAACGCAGCCAGCAGCCGCGCCGCGCGCGATGCATCCGCACCAGTGTCCATGAAAACAAACGACGCGTTGGCCGAGGGCTGGTGGCGGTAGCAGGTCACGTGTCGCACGCCTTCGGTACGGCGCAGGAAATTGAAGATGTGCTCGACCTCCGCCTCCGCGGTTTCAACCAGCGCGAGCATGGAATATCCGCCCGGCCGGGAAGCCAACGTCAGCACCCCAATCTTCACGCTTTTGCGCCGGAAGATATTCAGCAGGCGGCAGGCGGGGATCGGATCATCTTCGGTTTCGAGGGCCAACAACCACTGCATTCCAGTCTCCTAAGCTGAAATCCTCCAATAGTTTTTCATCAGCTCGCTCAGCACCCTGGGCGGCTCGACGAGCATCTCCGCGAGCGACCCGCCAGGCGGCACGATGGGATAGACGTTTTCGGAGGGGTCCACCCAGAAATCAATCAGCCTGGGTTCGCGGTCGCTCAGCATGTCGCGCACGGCATCCGCCACGTCGGTGCGGTGTTCGACGCGCGCCGCGCGGATGCCGTAGGATTCGGCCAGTTTGGCGAAGTCGGGAGCGAAGTTCAGATCAATGTCGCAATAGCGCTTTTCAAAGAATATCTCCTGCCACTGGCGCACCATGCCGAGCGAGCGATTGTTGATGATGGCGATTTTCACCGGCACGCGGTACTGAATGACCGTGGCGAGGTCGTTGAAGGTCATCTGAAACCCGCCGTCACCGACGATGGCGATGGCCTGGCGCTCCGGGAAGGCCATTTGCGCGCCCATGGCGGCCGGAAAGCCGTAGCCCATCGCGCCCAGGCCGCTTGAAGAAAGCCAGGCGCGCGGATGGGAGAATTTGTAAAATTGCGCCGCCCACATTTGGTGCTGGCCGACGTCCACGGCCACCATGGCCCGCTCGTCGGCAAGCTCGGAAATGGTTTCGATGACGTACTGGGGCTTGACGGCGCGCGAGTAGCGGTCATAATCGAGCGGATGCTCTCCGCGCCAGGATTCGATCCGCTCGAGCCACGCCTTGCGCCCTGCGTGCCGGGCGAGTTCCCCGGCGCGGCTTTGCCGCTTCAACTCCTTTAACAAGGCGCCGAGGGCCAGCCCGGCATCGCCGACCAGCGCCAGGTCCACGCGCACGTTTTTGTTAATCTCGGAGGGGTCAATATCAATTTGGATCTTCTTTGCCCGCGAGGCGAAGTCTTTGGCGCGGCCGGTGACGCGGTCATCGAACCGTGCCCCCACCGCGATCAGCAGGTCGGCGTGGCAAATGGCGGTGTTCGTGGCATAGGAGCCGTGCATGCCGAGCATCCCGAGCGAGAGCGGATCGCGGGAAGGGAACGCTCCCAAGGCCATGACCGTGGTGGTGACGGGAATCTGGGCGAACTCCGCCAGCTCGCGAACTTCCGCCGAAGCGTCGGAAGCGACGGCCCCCCCGCCGACGTAGAGCACCGCTTGACGGCTCGCGAGAATCATTTCGGCGGCGCGCGCGACGTCCTCTTCGCGCCACTCACTCACTCGCGCGGGAACCCTCTCGCAGTTTTCACCGGGAAAGACGGCCTCGGCGCGCTCCATCAGCACGCTCTTCGGCAAATCCACCAGCACGGGTCCGGGCCGGCCGGAAATTGCCGCGCGAAAGGCGCGATCAACGACGGAGGGAATTTCCGCGGCCGTCCGCGCCATGAAGGATTGCTTGGTGGCCGGAAGGGTAATCCCCACGGTGTCGGCTTCCTGGAACGCGTCCTTGCCAATCATCGGCAGCGGAACCTGGCCCGTCAGGGCAACCACAGGAATCGAATCCATCAACGCCGAGGTCAGACCGGTGACCAGGTTGGTGGCGCCGGGGCCCGAGGTCGCAAGGCAGACGCCGGGTTTGCCCGTGACGCGCGCGTAGCCGTCGGCGGCGAACGCGGCCGCCTGCTCGTGGCGCACCAGCAGGTGCCGGATGCCGGCGCTGTACATGGCGTCGTAAAGCGGCAGCACCGCCCCGCCGGGAAGGCCGAAAACCACTTCGACCTTTTCCCGCTTTAGGCTTTCGAGCAGTATCTCCGACCCTGTGAACCCGTGACTCATCTGTCTGTTCCCAGCCTTAATCCCCAGCCCCTAGTCCCTAATCCCCAGTCTAACTACCGACCAGTCGGTAGGTATCTTACCCCAAGCCGCCTAAAACGGTCAACCTCAAAATTACACTCGGATCGTGCGGCTTGATGCGCCGAGGCTTTGTGCCCGGCTCTAGACCGGCAGAGTTTGTTTGGGAAGCGCAACGGCGAGCCCCGGGAGCCGGGGCACGGACACGTCTGGGCGCACGGAATTCCAATCCACCGCGCCGGCATTGGTGGGCCGGAACTGGAAGGACGCGGCGCGAACGCCGTTTGAGGCAAAGGCTTGGCGGACCGCTTCGACCGCCCCGGTGCTTTCCCCTTGGCCGAAAACGCCGACAGCCGGGCCCGAGCCGCAAACGAAGATGGAAACCAGTCCCGGCGCGCGGACCTCAAGCGCTTCGGCGAGCCCCGGAACATCCTTCTCCGAAGTTGGGGGGAGCGGCGCTTCGAGATTCATGCCGCCTAAGCCGGCGCGGGCAAACAGCTCCGCCAGCTCCTGGGCGCGCTGGAATGATTCGGCTTTCTGGCTGCACCGCGGCAGCGCGCGGGGCTTGTCCGCGAGCACCGTCTCCGGCACGACGACTTCGAGCGCCAGATTTTCGGGAACAAGAGTTCGGCGGTAGGTGAGTGCCGCTTCTCCTTCAATGCCGCCGACGAAGCCTCCGAACCAGGCGGCTCGCAGGTTTTCGAGGCGAGATTCGTAAACCGACGCCAGCTCGAACACCGTCGCCTCTTCCAGGCCGAGGTGGTAGAGCTGATCGGCGGCAAGGATGCCCGCGAGCACCGCGGCCGTGCTCGAGCCGAGGCCGACCGCGACCGGGACGGAGCTATAGATTTCAAAGTCCGCGCCCGTAAACTCGAATCCTTTCAAATGCAGCGCCGCTTCGAGCGCCCTCACAATCAGGTTCGAGCGGTCGCGCGGCACACGCTCGCCGTTTTCGCCGAAATAACGGATGCCCACTGTGCCGTCCACGCGCGGCGTCACCTTGACGTTCAAGGAAGCGTCGAGCGCCAGCGCCGCGCACTCCCGCGCGCCGCCGAAATTGCCGACCGTGGCGGGAATCCGAATTAGAACCGAATGACTGGACATGACTTTAATGAAGCTTTCAGTTTTCAGCTATCAGCGTTCAAACCTCTATGATCTGCTTTCTTTCCCGTATGCGGTAAAGCATCTACTGCCTACCGCCTCTCCCCCACGCGCGACATACCATCCATCACATGCCGCACTTAAGGGAACCCATCCCAGATTCCAGCCTAGACCCCGCGGCTGTCCATGTAAAAGTTATAATTTTTATCGCAGCGATAAAGAGAGGCGCTCAGGAGAAGACCTGGAAAGGCACCAGGGTTTTCTTGCGTCAAGTCGCAAACGGGGATGCGTGCTTCGGATTATTGAGAGCTTCGCCGCGTGTGTAGAACCACAGGCCGCGTCGGCGGCCGGCTAATGCCATCCCAAACTTAAATTACCAGGCGCCTTATAACGATGCGCTCGCATCGCTCCACGGCCATCCGCGCTCTGGAGCCAAGCGCACAAGATTGGAACGGCACTAATAATAAGTAATTTCGCGAATATCTTCCTGTATCGGAACCATGTCGCCGGTGCTGGAATCCCAGGCTGAGGCGGTCCGGCGTGTCCAATTTCCCCGCGAGTCTCGCTCGTATTGATACGATACTTTTTCGATGCGGTTTCCTCGTGCGTCCAAAGCCTCGGCGGCATCGTCATTCCACGCGCCGCCGATCCCCATGGAGTTATGGTGGACAAACGTCAGGAGGGTTCCGTCTTCCCTGAACTCGTAGGAGTAAGGGACAACCTTTTCAGAATCAACCACGGCGAGTCCTTCCGAGCCATGAAACGCCGGGTCCTGGGTCCAGGTAAAAAGCGCATCGTTCTGGAATACCATACTTCGCACGATGCGATTCTCGCCGTCGAGCTCGTCGCGCTCGACGAGGTTCCCGCTTTTGTCGAATTGCTCTTTCGAACGGGCGACCACTGCGCCGTCGGGGCCGAACAGAGTCCACTCGACAGGGCGGTTGTCCCCATCGAACACGGATTCCGTTCGAGAAAGCAGGGCGCCCGAGCCGCCGTAAGTCCAGGAACGAACCAAATTTCCGCGCTCGTCGTAATCGTTGACAGTCCGCATCTGAAGTTTGCCACCTTGGTAGTTCTCAACGAGCGTCACTCCATGCGGGCCGTAGTAATATGCGGTCCGTGAAGCTGCCTTGGCATTTGCCGATTCACTGAAGGATTGGATCAATCGCTCGCCGGCATCTCGCTCGTTGTGAGTGACGTTGTTGGGCGTCCCATCGGCGGCAAATTGATTGGCCTGCTCGACCACGTACCCATTCTTGTCGAAGACCAGCCAGGCCGGAGGCGATATGACCAGCGAGCCGATCATGGATGAATTGGCTTTTGGAACGTTCGGAAATTGTCGAGTCGTTACACGCTCGGTGTGGACCTTGCCGCGGAGGCCGAAAGCCGCGGAGTCAGTCCATTTCTGAGCTTTCTGCCCCTGCGCCATCGCTAACGCGGGAAGCAAGAGAAGCGCCCATGCATTCGTCGGGTGAATCGTTTTTCGTTCCATATTGCCTTAGACACCGGACGCCGGGGCGAAGTTGTCTGAATTCTGTTGCCGTAAGCGTCCTTCCATCCAGCGGTTTAGTATCAGCTAGAAATAGAAGCGCAGCGAAAGCTGGACGTTGCGCTCTCCGCCCTTGGTCGTGACCTTGCCAAAAGTCGAGCTGGTGGGGTTGAAATCCACACCGCCGCCACTCGCTCCGCCTAAGTTCGGGTGGTTAAGGAAGTTGAACGCCTCGGCGCGGAACTGCAGCCCTTTGCCTTCGCTGATCGGAAAAGATTTGAAAAGCCCAAAATTCCAGTTATTAAACCCCGGCTGGTAGATGAGATCGCGAACGCGCTGCGTGTTGAAGGTCCCGGCCGGGGGCTTAGTAAAGATGGGCGAGCCATCATTCTTGGTAATGGCGAACCACTGGTTCGGGTCCTTCGACCCGTTCGCCGCAAACTTGCCGATGATTTTGGGAGTGCCGTTGACGGCCCAATACTGACCATTGACGCCGCAACCGAAGTTCGAGTCCAGCCCCACGCCGGCATAGTCACTGCCGCCCGCAACGCTGCACGGTGTGCCGCTCTGAAACTGGAGCAGGCCGCTGATCTGCCACCCGCCCAGCGCCTCGCGGACTGCGCCCGTCCGGTTTTGAAAGAAGGGAAGCTGGTAGAGGTAGTATGCGGTCAGGATGTGGCGGGCGTCGAACTCGGACGGTCCCCTCAAAAAGTGCGCGTCGTAGGTATCCG
>QHZO01000070.1:0-1799 GCA_003224695.1 Acidobacteriota bacterium | reverse complement strand
AGGCTACCTGCAACGAATTGTACCTGGAACTCGCCACGTTATCGGTTTCCCGGATTGAGCCGAATCCCTTGTACGGCCGCAAGGCGTTGATATTGACGCCGGGATTTGCCGACACCACAGCCAGCGTTGGCTGGTTGATGTCCGCCTCGCGTTGCAAATGCAGGCCGCGCCGGCCGACGTAACCGACGCTCAAAAAGGACTGCCAAGGCATCTGCCGCTCCAGCGTAACATTCCAGCCCCAGGCTTCCGGGTTCTTAAAAGCCAGACTCTGAGTGGTCACGACGAGAGGGACACTCGAGGTACCACCGTCAGGCCGAGTGCAGGTCGCGCTCGATCCTTTCGGATTATCCACGCAGCCCAACGAGACGCTGGGATTCGGCTGGAAGGGCGGATTGCCGCCGACGCCGAGGAAGATGGAATCGCTCACGCCCAGGCGGGTGATAAAGCGGCCTGCGCCGGCGCGCAGCACGGTCTTGTCGTTGAAGCTGTAAGCAATGCCGAGGCGTGGCTGAATATCCCCCCACTGGATGTCCGAATAATGGTTGGGAAGGCCTTTGTGAAGGAAGTTGTAGATGCTCAAAATGTCTGCCGGAACTCGACCGTTGGCGGACGACGGAAAGCTGTTGCCGGGAATGACCATGCCGTTGTAAAGCTGATCAATTGTCGGTCTCCCGGTAATTAAGCCGGTAGCCGGGTCAACGGTAACGGCGTTGTTCGGATCGTAGAACGCCGGGTCGAAAGTGATCATGTTTCCCCAATCCGCATGGTAGGGAACGATGACCGTATAACGCACGCCGTAATCAAGATGCAGTTTGCGCGTGGCTGACCAGGAATCCTGCGCGAAGCCTTCCCACATGTTGCCGCGGAAAATTGTGTATGCGCGGTGGCCGATTTCCGAGTAGGTGTTGAATAGTCCGATGGCGGCGTTCGCCACTGCGGCTCCGGTCCCACCTGACTCGGAGTCAGTGAAGGAAAACTGGCCATTTTGATTGTTGGTGCAAGTCGGGCAAGCCTGCACGTTGATCTCGTCGTTGTCGTTCTCGCCCTGCCACTCGTACAGACCGCCGAATTTCAGGGTGTGATTTCCCCGGGTCCAGGTGAAGCTGTCGGAAACGTCGGCGATGGGTCCGGCGGAGTGCGAGGGATACGGCCCGCCGCTCAGGGTGGAGAAGTTCGTCATGTTGACGGTGGGGATGCGGGTCGGGATCTCCTTTTCTGTTCCCGGAAAGATGTAGGGGTAATTGAGGCCAACCGTGGTGCGGTCGAGGAAGTGCGCGGCGTCCACAGGAATCAAGACCCGGTCGTGGCTCAAGGTCAACAGCACCTCGTTGACCTTGGTGGGGCTGATCACCCAGGTGTAGTCGAAGGAGTTCGTAAAGTTGGGGCGATTGAAAAACTTCGGCGTTTCGTTGGTGCCGCCGTCGAGCGGCTGGTACTCAAAGAAAGCGTAATACTCGCGACGGTATCGCAGCCGTTGGTTGTCAGTCAAGTTCACATCCACGGCGAGCGTATCCTTACGCTGGCGCTGAGGGTGAGTCGCGTTGAAAAACCAGTTCTTGTTGCCGCCGATGGGCGTCGTGAGATTCGGCATCGGGTAGGCGCTCAGGATGCCGAGGCCGTTCGGACTGGTAATTGACCCGCCTCCGACCGGCTCCACGCTAGGGGTGATGTTGCCTGGAAAGCATCCCGCGGAACTAACTGTTGTGGGGTCGCCGTCTACTGTTTCCTTGCCGCACAGGGAGGCAGAGAGAGACTGCGGATCTGCAACCCACACGGGGATCTTATTACCCTTAGAATCT
>QHZO01000069.1:18417-29568 GCA_003224695.1 Acidobacteriota bacterium | reverse complement strand
GGCTTGGTCTTTGGTTTGATCGTGCCATTGAGCCCTTTCCTGCTCTTTTTCCTGGTGGTCTGGCTCGTGGTTAAAGGGCCAAGCCGGGCCCGTAAACCAGCCGGCTAACGCGGCATTGGAACGGAGCGCGCGCCGAAGCGCAACCACATCGGAGAAGGCAGACTGTCATGCATTGGTACATAGAACCATATATCGTCCCCTTGGGCGGACTCGTCATGGTCATCATCATTGTGACCATCGCTTCGATGCGCAAGACGCGATCGCGCGAACTCGACGCGTACTTGGAGCTGCGGACGAAGGAAATGGAACACGAGCGGAAGATGAAGGAATTGGAAATCGAAAAAGCCAAAATGGAGCTCGAAAAGGCGAAACTCACGAAGAGCCTGTGAGGGCCCAGGAAAAGGTCGCAGCGGAGGACAGCTATGGACCACGAATTCATGAGGGACAACCTCTGGCCGTACTTGGCGCTTCTGGTTCCTATCCTCGGAATTCTCATGCCGATATTCATTGTGGGAATAGTCTTCTGGTACAAGGGCCGGGTTAGAGAACTTGACCTCCACAAGGAACTGCGCCCCGCGCAGGTTCCCGAGCCGGCAGGAAAGGCCGGTTCCTGACGAGAGGAGCTCATGTTTCCGGGTTTCCTGACTCCGTTGGCGGGCATGGCGATGGTGATCCTGATCGTGGCGATCGTCAGCGTTTCGAAAATGAACGACCACGAAAACGAAGTGCGCTATAAGCTCCACGCAGCCCAGATGGAGCACGAGAGACGGATGAAAGAGCTGGAGTTGGAACTTGAAAAGTTTCGACAGGGTCAGTAGGTGTTGCCCTCGCCCGGGCGGTGGTAAGGACCTATGAGCACGACGCCGACTTCGACACCCGTTCGACATCACCGCCGCGGCGGCCTGGCTGGGCCGGTCTTGCTAATCGTTCTGGGCGTCGTCTTTTTGCTGCCCGAGTTTTATCCCGACTGGGGTTTCCGCAAGACTTGGCCGGTGCTGCTCGTGGCCGTTGGCGTCGCAAAACTCATTGATGCGACCCTGCCGCCACGTCCGCCTGAAGGACCGAGGGTGTAGAGAGCAGAAGGCAGTAGGCAGTGGGCAGCAGGCAGTAGGCAGCAGGCAGAAAGCAGTAGGCAGTGGTAGGCAGGCAAGTGGCAGTCCGCAGGGGTGATAGTCATCGGCAATTATGTTTGAGAACCTAAGCGACAGGCACTTATGACGGCTAACGGCAATCGCGGACCGAAGATCGGAAATCGCCTATGAGCGGATACGGCTTTCGGCGGGGAACTATTTTCTGGGCGTTAACGCTCATCACGGTTGGGAGCATCTTCCTTTACCAGAACTTCAATCGCGAAGTTCATCCCTGGCAGATCATTGCCAAGTTTTGGCCCATCCTGATCATCTTTTGGGGCCTGTCGAAACTCGTGGACTACCTTCAGGCTCAAGCCCATCCCGAAGTCGCTCCACATGCGCTTTTTTCGGGAAGCGAAGTCGTTCTCTTGCTGTTAATCCTGGCCCTCGGAACTCTGGTCTCGAAGCTGGTTCTCCATCCCTGGCAGGAGTGGCCTTCCGCGCTCGGCGTCAACGTGGACAATGGAGATTTCGCGGACATGTTCCTGAACCCCTATACGTTTACACAAACGCTCTCAAAACCTGTCACCGGCCAGCCACACCTGGCGGTGGTGGACCGCCGCGGCGACGTGGAGATTCAATCAAGCGACCAACCCACCCTGGACCTGGTCGTCAAGAAAACCATCCGCGCCGATAACGAAGAAGGCGCCAAGAAAATCCTCGACCAATTAAAAGCCGATGTGGTGGAAAAAAACGGCGAGTACGTTTTCGACACGAACCTTGATTCCCTGCCGCATGGGGGAAGACCGGTCCGGCTCGACCTGACGTTTCGCGTGCCCAAGGCCACGGTCGCGGAAGTGACCACCGAGCACGGCGACATCGTTCTCGACGGCCTGCGCGGCGACGAAACGCTTTCCTCCTCCCACGGCGACGTTCACGTCAACAGCGCCGAAGGCCTGGTGAGGGTCCATGCGAGCGGCGGGTCCACGCAAATTCGACAGGTCAAGGGGAGCGTCGAAATCGAGGGTCGCGGCGATGATATTGAAGTCGGCGACGTCTCCGGCCCCGTCACGATCATCGGAGATTTCGGCGGGTCGGTGGCGTTTGAGAACTTGGCCGGAACCCTGCGCTTCAATTCCACACGCACCAATTTGAATATCCAAAACCTCACGGGCCGTCTGGACATGGAAATGGACTCGCTCGACGCCCACGGCGTCAAGGGGCCTTTCATCCTGACCACGAAGCACAAGGACGTCAACCTCGACGGCTTCCAGCACGACGTGGATATCAGGAATACCAACGGGGACGTTCGCCTGACCTCCAATTCCCCCCTGACGCACAATATCAGGGTCGAGCTCGAAAGGGGCGGCATTGAGCTCCCGGATTTCTCCGGCCCGAACCTGAAGATCACAACCGAAGGAGACAACCCCTCGATTGCGGGCACGGTTGGCAAAGGCGGACCGCTGATTCACCTGTCCACCGCCTACGGCACTATCCGGCTGTTGCGCTCGGAAGGCGGCAGCCCCTCCGAGCCGGGCCATCCTCCTTCTGCGCCCAAAACTCCACCTGGAAGCGCGGCAGAGACTGCTCGACTTCTTCATCACCCCTTTCCGGCCGTTGCGTTTGTGAGCCCGCCGGCGGTGTGCCCCTTAGGCGACGCCGGACATTTCAGGCGTTTCCTTGCGAGAGTCATTTCTGGTTCGGTCGCCGCCGCGGTTTCAAAAAGCATTTCCAGGTCGGTCGTCGCCGCGGTCCCGCCAAGAGACCGGGACAACGGGAATTGGTGCTTGCCCTCCGGTTACGCCCACAGTCGTCTTTTCGATATTCAATAACCTGCTCAACGCGCACTCTTCGATCGGCTCGGACTTAATTCAGTCTTTGAAGAGCTCTGCAAATATCGTGCCGCACGTAGGGGCCGGCCTTGTGCCCGCCCGCTGGATGGGGTACCCACCTTTCGGCTCTCTCTCAGGGCCCTGAGCGAAGTCGAAGGGCAAGGGGTGCCCCTATCAACCACAATTCGAAGCCGCCGTGTTAACGTAAGGGCAGCGGCATCCGTCTTGCCCTATGAGAGGATTTGAAATCTCGGCGCGGAGGGGGCGGGAGCAGGCGAGTGTGGGAGCTGCGCTTAAACTCAGTCTCTGGCAGCAGGCCTTCGTGAGTGGAAGGCCCGAAGAGGCGCACGCGGATGACGCCGCTTTGGTCGAGGCGGCTCGGGCGGGAGACCGCTCGGCCTTTGATTCGCTCTATCAGAGACATGCGCGGATAGTCCATGGCGTGCTGCTCGCGCGCGTAGATGCCGCGGACGCGGACGACTTGGTGCAGGAAGTATTTCTGCAAGCTTGGCGGCGGCTGGATTCGCTGCGTGACCCTGCCGCTTTCGTGGCCTGGATTTTGACCGTGGCGCGGCGGCGCGCGGCGGACCACTATCGCCGCGGAGTCACGACCGAGGAGTTGCCCGAAGAAATATCGGCCGAGGACGCCCCTCGGGCGGAAGCCGCCGCCGCGCTCGCGGCGATTCGCGCCCTGCCGGAAGCTTACCGCGAAACGCTGATTTTGCGCATGGTCGAAGGAATGAGCGGGCCGGAGATCGCCGCGCGAACGAATTTGACGCCCGCTTCGGTGCGCGTCAACCTTCATCGTGGCATGAAATTGCTTCGGGAAAAATTGGGAGGGACGAAAGCTCGTGAGTGACGATTACTTGTGGGATGGATCGGGCGATCCCGACCCTGAGATCGAACGCCTGGAGAGCCGGCTCGCCCGTTATGGGCACCAGCCTCGTCGGCTGGAACTGCCCGAGCGGCCAAAGGGACGGGTGTGGCTGGCGCGCTGGTGGCTGGCTCCGGCTCTCGCCGCAGCGGCGTTGGCTCTTGTGGGTGTCGGAGTTTGGATCGCTCGCCGACCCCAGATGTGGCGGGCGCGCCCTTCGCCGCCGGTTTGGAGCGTCACGAAGATGATCGGTTCACCTACGGTGGCGGGGCACACGATTAGCAAGACGGCGCGCCTGCAAGTAGGCGATCAGCTCGAAACCGATGTCGGTTCCCGTGCCATCGTGGACATTTCGGGCGTTGGCCAGTTGGAGGTCGAACCCAACTCGCGATTGCGTCGGGCCGGAGCCAACCCTTTCGCCCACCGCCTGGCTCTTGATAAGGGTGTGATCCACGCCATGATCTGGGCTCCTCCCGGCGAGTTCCAGGTGAGCACGCCGTCGGCTCTCGCGGTGGACCTCGGCTGCGCCTACACGCTCAGCGTGGACGATCATGGGGCGGGGATCATTCGCGTGACGTTGGGACTCCTCATTTTGAAGATAGCTCGAAGCGCTTGTCCGAGGCGCTCGAGCGGCTCGATTTCCGCGACGAATCTTCTGCCGCGCACGACGCCGACCTTAAGATAGTGCTTGTCCAAGCGCGCCCGCGTGACGCCTTAACGCTCTGGCACCTTCTGGCGCGAGTCCAGGGCCCCGAGCGCGTCGCTGTTTACCGCCGCCTCGCCGGCTTCGTGCCGCCGCCAGCCGACCTCACGGAGGATAGTATCCTAAGCGGCGACCAGGGCGTGCTCGACTTGTGGTGGGACAAGCTCGGGTACGGCGAAATGTCTTTGTGGCGTCGCTGGGAGCGCCAGTGGACTGAGCCCACCCAATAAGCGGACGAGACTCCACATATTTCTCCATCATGAGTTATAGCGGCAGGCGGGCCGCCTCGGAGGGACTGAAGGGCACGGTTTCACACCGTCAGCGGACGGATGCCCTTCCGGCCCCATTTCGAACCATCTCAAATAACCCGTTAACACTCCTCGGCCCGCCAACGTCTTTCCGGCTGTAAGTCCAAAAAGGAGGACGAACATGAAAAGATCCGCAACAAGCTGGAAAAGTCCCATTCTCATCGCCGCAATCGTGGCTGGATCGAGCCTCGTTGCGTTTGCGGGCACGCCGCTCATTTGTCAGGCCATTGCCATTGGAGACGCGAAGTCACTGCCGTGGACAAGCAGCACCGCGTTCTTGAACGGAAAGGAAAATTACGACATCACGCATCTCGCGAACGATACCCTTGCGCTCTTGACGCCGACCATGCCGGTGATCGTCCGCATGGAGACGTTGCGGCGAGCGACGGTTTACGCGCAGAAGGATCCACAGGTGGCCAAAGAACTACTCCTGAAGCTGCGCGCTCGAGCGCTCGAAGGGGGCGCCCAGGCGAGCCCCGACGCTTTGGCTCTATTCGACCTCGGCTATTTCGTTGAATGCACGAAGCAGGCAAATGTGACGTTCCGCAAAGTCGAGGGGGGCGCGTACGAGCCCGTCGTCCAGCCTAACGTCGCCTCGGGGATGGACGGCCTGGCCTGGGTCGAGAAAGCCATCGCGATGCGCGGGAACGATCCGGAGATGGAATTGGCCGCGGCCCTGATCACCGTCTGGCCACGCCAGAAGTCATTCGACGACCACCTGCGACGCGCTGCCTCCGGCGCGCGCGAGGGAACGCTCCTGGCTCAGAACCTTGTTGAACGCTTTGGCGACCGCGGCCGAACCATCGCCGAACTCCGCGCCAATCTTGCTCCGTCCCGATAAATTTCAAATCGAGCCTGGCCGGCCCACCCGTGGGCCGGCCAGGGTGCAGCGGTTTGATTGACTCACCCGCGTTTCCTGTAGCGCCGCTCTGTGAGCGGCGAAGTTCTGGAAGACAAAAGGTCGCCGGTCATAGACCACGGCTGTCCAAATTAGCGGAGGGCCGGTGGTTGTGATGTTGCAGCGGATAGGCTTAGGTGGCTGGGCGGCGCGATTTCGGGGGCAGGTTGCCGTGAGGGTTGGCACGGTGCTGTCCAAATTTAGGCTTCGACGCCGGCCAGCAGCGGGAGTTGCACGGGTCGGGCTGCCGGTGGAACGCGGTTGCGAGCCAAGCCCCATGGGTCACAATAACTTCCCCCTCCAATGGCGAGGGGCTTTCGAGCGGCAGTATCGGCTTCACCGTCGCAGCTAACCCGCAGACCATCCCGCGCACCGGTTTTATTGTTGCCGGCAACGGCACGTCTAGTGCCACTTTCACCGTGCAGGAGGGTGGGGCATGTTACTACACCCTCTCGGATGGTCCCGTGATCGCCATACAGCCCTCCGGCGGCACGTACGCTGTCTCCGTCACCGCGACTAGCGGTTGCGTGTGGTCTGCGGTGTCGAACACGTCTTGGATCACGATCAGCGCGGGGGCCAGCGGCACCGGCTCTGGATCGTTCTCCTTCACCGCCACCCCTAATTCCAGCGCCTCCGACCTGACGGGAACGATTACGGTCATGAACCAGACGCTCACTGTGATCATCGGGACTCCCCAGGGTACGCCCAGCACCGGCTGGGTAAGCATTTCGGGTTCTGAACAGCAAGAGACCATTAATATGTGCCCGGGCGCGCCCAATCCGTGCTGGGCGACCATTCCGAATGGCGGCAGCATTACGGTGACGGTTGGGAGTGAGTCCTTTGGCGTCGGCTACAGCTGCTGTTCGGATCCCGCGTCGAGCCTCGCGACCAGGCTGGCAAACAATATCAACTCAACCACGCTCGCGCCGATTGAAGCGACGGTTTCGGGCTCGAAGGTCACCATCACCTCCACGATCAGCGGCGCGGCAACCAACTACCCGCTTTCGGTGTCGTATACGTATAACTCGACTTACTACTCGAGCCCGGCCATGACGGCCTCCACGTCCGGGCCGACGCTGACGGGAGGGACGGACTGAAAGGAGTGGCAACGGGTGGGGTTTCGCTCTTGGGGCACGCCATGGCGTTCCCCTACAACCGATACTCTATGAACAAGGGAAACCAAGCCTTGGATTCAACTGTTTGCCGCCTTGTGGTGTGCGTCCTCGGCGCGTGCGTCCTCAGCGGCTGCGGGGGTGGCCCCGGCGCAGCAGACGGGCCGCCGCCTCCACCTCCGAGCATTACCGTTAATTCCGCCTGTGTGTTCCCCGCGAGCGGCACAGGGCTCTGCTGGCCGTACGCAATCGCAGGACAGGGGGGGTTCACGATCCAGGTCACAGGGTCCGGGTTCACCAATTCTTCCATAGTCGAGTGGAATGGAACGCCCCTCTCTGGCATCGTTACCGCCTTCAGTAGCTCCACGGATATTTTCGCGACCGTCTCGAGCTCGAAGATTACATCCCCGGGCAAAGCCTCGATCTCGGTTACCGACCACAGCGTAGCTTCGAACTCGGTTGCCTTTTCCATTGCCTCCCCTGCCACGGCGACAGCGGGCGTCGTCCAACTGGTTAGCGCCGCGCCGGACGGCTCACCGGCGAACGGGGACAGTATCGAGCTTCCCACCACCAGCGCCACAGGGCGGTACGTGACGTTTGAATCAAACGCCACGAACCTGGCACCGGGCCCCGCCAGCGGCTACGAGGAGATCTACGAGCGCGACACGTGCGTGGGCGCGCCCTCCGGCTGCGCGCCCACCACCGTCCGCGTCACAGTCACCTACGACGGGTCGTCCGTCAACGCCCACACGCTGGAATCGGCGATCAGTGCCGATGGGCGCTACGTCGCCTTCGCCTCGCGCGCGACCAACATACTGCCGGGCAGCGTCACGTGCGGCGGCGGCGCGACCGNNCGACTTTCCCAGTCTCTGTCAATGCGCAAGGCGCAATCGCGCCCGGCGCAGGCCCGCGCATAAGCCCGGATGGCCGGTTCGTAAGCTTCGCGTCAATTGCTTCCAAGCTAGGGATTGGCAGCGCGACGACCTCGGATGTGTTCCTTCGCGACACCTGTGATGGGGGGCCAACGGATTGCACGCCAACCACGACACAGTTATCATTTGCGGGTGACGGCGGCCAGGGAAACGATATCAGCCGTCAAGGGGATATAAGCTCGAACGGGCGTTTCGTGGGGTTCCTGTCGGATGCAACGAACATGGTCCCGAATGAGGGGTTCGTGCCAGGCATATTCTGGCGTGACACGTGCTGGGGCGCCGGTTCGGCCTGCACCCCTACGACGCTCCGCGCTGACGTTGCCAACGACGGGTCACAACCGAATAGCGGGCTGGGGGCGCTTATGGACCTGAACGTTCCCATCACCGCCGACGGCCGTTTGGTGGCGTTTGGCTCGGCGGCCACAAACCTGGTCTCGACCAACATCAACGCCAACTGCCCAATGTTCCAAGGTGTCGGCTGCTCCGCCGTCTTCGTTCGTGACACCTGCACCGGCGCGCCCTCCGGCTGCGCGCCGAGCACCAGCCTGGCTTCGCTCGCGAATGATGGTTCCACGGGCAACTGTTCGAGCCCCGGCAACGTCGGCGGATTGACGATGAGCGCCGGCGGGCGGTACGTCGCCTTTGGCTTCGGCGCGGCAAGCGGCTGCGTCCAGAGCACGGTCCGCGCCTCGCTGGCCAATTACGCAGGCCCGGGCGTCTCCAGGAACAATATCAGCAACTACTCCGAGATCAGCGCCGACGGGCATTACATCGTCTTCGTTTCCGCGGCCACCAATTTTCTGCCGACACCGTCGAACGGCCACGCCATGGTCTGGCTGGCCAAGAGTGGATTCTAGCCGAAGTTCACCACGGGTAGGACCGTGAAAGGCAATTGGTCCCTGGTCGCGAGGCGCGTCCAGCCTTCCGAAGCGCTACGATTCGAATGAAGCGAGTCTGTCTTGATCAGGAAGAAATTGACGCGAGGACTTTGAAGAAGTCGGGATAGGAAATGCCGACGCACGCGCTGTCGCGAATAACGGTCTCGCCTTCGGCGACGAGGCCCGCAACAGCAAACGCCATGGCGATGCGGTGGTCGCCGTGCGGGTCAAGCTCCGCGCCACGAAGCTTTTGCCGGCCCGCGACGCGCAGGCCGTCGGGAAATTCCTCGACCTCGGCGCCCGTGCGGCGCAAATTTTCGGCCACTGCCGCGATCCGGTCACTTTCCTTCACACGCAACTCGCGGGCGCCGCGGAACGAAATCCCGTGCTCAGTCTGAGTCCCCAGAACCGCCAGCATGGGTAGCTCGTCAATCAGGCTGGGGACGGCCGCCTCGGGGATTTCCCCGCCCCGCATCTTGCTCGATTCCACTCGCAGGTCGCCAAGCAATTCGCCATGCAACGATTCCGCGTTCGTCACCTTGATGCGCGCGCCCATCGGAACGAGCAGGTCGAGGAGCGCAGTGCGCGTGGGATTAAGGCCCACGTGATGGATGACCAGGTCCGCGTTTTCGACCAAAAGCGCGGCGGCGATAAAGAATGCCGCGGAGGAGACATCGCCCGGCACATAAAGTTTTCGGCCTTGGAGTTTCGCCCGGCCTCGCACGGCAATAGTGCGGCCGTGGCGGCCAATTTTCGCGCCCATTTGTTCGAGCGCAATTTCGGTATGGTCGCGCGTCGCCGACGGCTCGACCACTTCCGTCGTCCCTTCGACGAAAAGACCGGCGAAAAGAACCGCCGATTTCACTTGCGCGCTCGGCACAGGCAATTCGTAACGGATGGCATGAAGCGTCCCGCCTTGGATGTCGAGCGGGGGCAAGCCGCCGTCCTTGGATCCGATGCGCGCGCCCATTTGCGCCAGCGGCTCGATGACGCGCTGCATCGGTCGGCCCGAAAGCGACGCATCGCCCGCGAGCGTAGATTGAAAAGGCTGGCCCGCCAGGATTCCCGAGAGCATCCTCATCGTCGAGCCTGAATTTCCCGCATCGAGCGCGGTCGGCGGCTGCTTGAGCCCTTCGAGTCCCGCGCCCTGGAGCGTCACGACATCGCTGTGGCGTTCGACCCTGACGCCCAACGCCTTGAGGCACTCGAGCGTCGAGGCACAGTCGGCGCTCGGCGAAAAGAAATGGATTTCTGTCGGCCCCTCGGCAATGGCGCCGAGCACTGCAAGGCGGTGTGAGATGGACTTGTCTCCAGGAAGTTGAATCTCCCCTTGGACTCTCTTCGCCGGAGAGACGGTTTGAATCTTGGAAGAAGTGAAGAGCGCCATGGGAAATTCAGGAGTCAGGATTTAGGATTCAGGAGTCAGGATTCAGCGATCAGGATTCTGGATTCAGAAAACGACGGGCACAGCCCCATGAATCGCCGACCTTCATGGGCTTTAGGCTGAAATCTGACCACTGACGGCTGAGTGCTTGAAATGCGCGAGCAAGCCTGTAAGCCGAATTCTGTCTCCCCATCCCGTGCCTTGCGGCGAAGGACGGGGCGGCGATCATTCCTCTAGCCCCGCGATTGCTCGCGGGATCGAGCGACCTACCCGAGAGTTGCCTGCCGCCTGTAGCGCCGGTCTGAAGGCAGGTGCTAGGGGCTAGGGGCTAGGGACTAGGGATTGGGGATTAGGAAAAGGAACCCACAACGGTTTGATTTTTCCCTAGCACCTAGTCCCTAGCACCTAGTCCCTAGCACCTAGTCCCTAGCACCTAGTCCCTAGCACCTAGTCCCTAGAACCTAGTCCCTGCCTTCAGAGCGGCGCTACAGACACATTACGGGACGGACCGTCCCTCCTCTCCTATTTGGTCTTGCTCCGTGCGGGGTTTGCCGTGCGCCCGATGTCACCACCGGGACGGTGCGCTCTTACCGCACCTTTTCACCCTTATCCGTCAGTTGACGGACGGTATATTTTCTGTGGCACTTTCCGTGTCGGAGGCGTACGTCCCCCGACGTATCGTGGGAATCCCCCTCCAACCCTCGCCGTTAGCGAGCGCACTGTCCTATGGAGTTCGGACTTTCCTCTCCCCCGCCAATGCCAGCCCCGATAAATCGGGACGCTCCGGCGGGGCAGCGATCACCCGGCTTACTCGCGCAATTCCCATGATAAGCTGGGCAGGAGCGTTCGGTCAAATGAGCATGAAGAAGTCGGAACTCAGAAGCCAGAAGCCAGAAGCCGGAAGTCAGGGGCAAGGAGTACTGCGAAGTCTCGAATTCCGTCAATCGAGGCTGACGAACCTTAAAAAGCTTCGGGTGGAAGTCAAAGTTCTGAGCCTTGCTCTGGGTGTCTCCCTCATCGCTTTTCTTGCTCTGACCATTGCCCCCGTTGCCGCGTTCCAGCAAGCGCAGCCGCTCCTCTCGACGGCCGATCAGGCCTTCCAGGAGATGAGCCGCATCACGGGTCTCCCCATTCGCGCCCCGCTGAAAAAAGAACTCGTG
>QHZO01000069.1:3856-18388 GCA_003224695.1 Acidobacteriota bacterium | reverse complement strand
ACTATACGCCCGAGGAAATCCATGATCAGGAGGCGATGCTCAAGGCTTTTGGGTTCGTCTCTTCGGACTTTAACCTGGAGAAATTTCTGGTGGATTTTTATACCGAGCAGGCGGCGGGATTTTACGACCCTGCCCACAAGATCATGTATATCGCCGACTGGCCTTCTCCCGAAATGCAGGCCCTGGTTTTGGCGCACGAGCTGACTCACGCGCTTCAGGACCAGAATTTCGATCTGGAGAAATTCATGGATGCCGAAAAGCAAAACGACGACGCTACGGCGGCGAGGCAGGCGGTCGCCGAGGGACACGCCATGGCCGCGATGCTCCAGAAAATGGTCGAGCCCGCGGACCTCGCGACGCTGCCCGCGCTCGAGCCGATGATGTCCGGCCTGGCGTCGCAACAGATGCAGCAGTACCCGGTCTTCACGTCAGCTCCTTACTTTTTCCGTTTCCAGGCGCTGTTCCCGTATTCGGAAGGCATGGGCTTCATGCAGAAAGGCCTCGCGCTCGGAGGCTGGAAAAGGCTGAACGCGGTGTTCTTGCATCCGCCGGAAACAACCAAAGAGTTTTTCGAACCGGCGATTTATTTCGATTTGCAAACGCTCGCGAAAATCTCTTTGCCGCGGCCCCCGGCGCTCGAATCCGCTCCGGGCTACAAACGGCTTTCGGAAAATACTCTGGGGGAACTCGGGTACCGGGCGCTCCTCGGACAGTTCATCTCCGACGACGAGGCTAAGTCTGCTGGAAGCCGGTGGCTTGCCGACCGTTACATCCTCTACGAGCGGTCTCGACCCGCGGCCTATGCCATCGTCGCCCGCTCGCGCTGGTCAAGCCCTGAGGCCGCGCTCCAGATCTTCCGCGATTACCACACAATCCTTACGCGTAAATATCCAGAGCTCGCTCCCGATAAGCAATCCGGCGAGGACCTGTTCGTCGGCACCGCGGCAAATGGTGGGGTCGTGCTGATGCGTCGCGGCGACCAGTGCCTTTGGGCGGAAGGCCTGCCGAAGGAACAAATCGAAGCGATGCTCGCCTGGCTGAAGTCACTACCGGACTAATTTCCCGAGAATCTGCGCCTACCTTAACGATCAGAACCACGCGCTCGGCGTCAGAGATGGAATAAACCACACGATATGGCCCTTGACGAATGCGATGCTTGTCCTCCGCCGACAGCTTTTCGCAGCCGTGAGGTCTTGGCTGGTCGGCGAGCGACTGGATTTTCCGGGCCACGCGCTCTCGGTCTTTTCGCGGAAGGTTTTCAAGCTCTTTTGCTGCCGAAGGTTTGACCAGAACATTATAGCTTGCCACGCTTCCTCAAGTCCTTGAGGACCGCCTCGAAGGAGAGGTTGGGCTCATGCGCCCGTTCTTTGAATGCCGCCAAGTCTTCTGCATCTTCCGTGAGACTTTGGCGGACGGCGTCATTCACGAGGTCCGACAGCGGCCTCTCGACCTCGGCTGCCTTCACCCGCAAGGCGCGATGGAGCTCCGGAGCGAAGTAAACGGTGGCCCTCTTGGAGCGTGCACTCATAAAACGTATACTGACACAAGGGCACATTGACGTCAAGACGCTATAACGTCTTTTGTTGACCAGCCGGCTCTAGCTCACCAACTTTAGAAGGCCTGCTTCATCTACCGTCTTCACGCCCAGCGCCTTGGCTTTGTCAAGTTTGGAGCCCGGCTCGGCCCCGACGACCACGTAATCCGTCTTCTTGCTCACCGAGCCGATCACTCGCCCGCCGGCATCCTCGATCAACCGCTTCACTTCGTCGCGCGAATAATGAGCCAGCGTGCCGGTGAGGACGAACTGCTTGCCCGCGAGCTTCCCTTCGGACTTCCGCGACTTTGTCCCTTCAAATTGCAAGCCGGCCTTTTTCAGTTTTTCGAGCAGCAGGCGGTTGCGCTTTTCGCGGAAAAACTCCGCGATGCTCTCGGCGATTCTCGGCCCAATTTCTTCGACTTCCAGAAGCTCCTCCTCGCTCGCAGACTCGAGTTTTTCCATTGACCCGAAATGTCCCGCCAGGAATTCCGCCGTGCGCTCGCCGACAAAGCGGATGCCGAGCGCGAAGAGCAACCGCGCGAGATCGTTTTTCTTGCTGGCTGCAATTTCGCCCAGGAGGTTTTGCGCGGACTTTTCGCCCATGCGCTCGAGGTTTTCGAGTTGTTCTTGCGTCAGGCTGTAAAGATCTGCGAGGTCTTTGACCAAGCCTTTGTCCACGAGCTGTTCCACCAGCGCCTCGCCCAGGCCGTCAATGTTCATAGCGCGGCGGCCGGCAAAGTGCAGCAGCGATTCCTTGAGCTTGGCCGGACAGGAGACGTTGACGCAGCGATAGGCGACTTCACCCTCCGCGCGGTGGACGTCGCCCGCGCACACCGGGCATTTCTTGGGCATCACAAACGCGCGGCCGCCGGAGGCGTGCTTGGTGACCTTCACCACTTGCGGGATAACTTCCCCCGCGCGCTGGATGAGAATCGTGTCTCCAATTTTGATCTCCAGCCTTGCGATTTCGTCCATGTTGTGCAGAGTGGCGTGGCTGACGGTGACGCCGCCGACGTCCACCGGCTCCAAATCCGCCACGGGAGTGAGCGTGCCCGTGCGGCCGACCTGCGCGCGAATGTCGCGCACGACGGTGGTGGCTTGGCGCGCCGGATATTTGAACGCCACCGCCCAGCGCGGGGATTTGGCGGTGGTGCCGAGTTCCTCCCACAAGCGGGTGTTATTGACCTTGATGACGATGCCGTCAATTTCGTATTCGAGTTTCTCGCGCTTCTCCTCCCAGGCCCGGATGTACTCGAGAACTTCGTCGAAAGAGCGGCAATACCGCCAATGCGGATTGACCTTGAAGCCGAGTTTCGAGAGCGCTTCAAGCACCTTCGAATGTTCGGGGAAAAGTTCCGCGCCCCCGGGCGCCTGCAGGTAGTAGAGGTACATGTCGAGCCCGCGGTCGGCGACAATGCGGGAGTCGAGCTGGCGGATGGAGCCGGCGGCGGAGTTGCGGGGGTTGGCGAAGCGCGGCTCTCCGGCGGCTTCGCGCTGCGCGTTGGCGCGCTCGAATGCCTTTCGGGTCATGATGACCTCGCCGCGCACCTCAAACTGGTCCGCCTGGTCGCCGAGCAAAGCCAGTTTCTTAGGATCAATTCGCAGCGGAACGGACCGGATGGTTTTGACGTTCGGGGTCACATCCTCGCCCTTGCTGCCATCGCCGCGCGTGACGCCGCGCTCGAGCGCGCCATTCCGGTAGGTTAGTGCCATGGATAGCCCGTCGAGCTTGAGCTCCGCAACGTAGTCCACTTTGTCGCGGCCCCCGAGCTCCCGCACGCGCCGGTCGAAGTCGGTGAGCTCCTCCACTGAATAGGTATTGTCGAGGCTCATCATGGGCGTGGAATGGTGAAATTTCGGGAACGCCCCGGCGGGTTTGCCGCCCACTCGCTGAGTGGGTGAGTCGGGCGTCACCAGCTCCGGGTGCTCGCGCTCCCGGTCTTGGAGCCGCCGCATCAGGCGGTCGAATTCGGCGTCGGAAATCTCCGGGTCGTCAAGCACATAGTAACGGTGCTCGTGGTATCGAATCTCCTGGCGCAGTTTTTCCATCTCTTTTTCAACACTCTTCGGCACGGAGCGCCTCGGCGGGAAAGCGTCGAAATTTGAAAGCCGGAATTATAACGTGGATCAACGAAGTTTCCGCTGCCGTCTTGACTTCGACTTCCGCCCGCTGTTAGCTTCGAATCTGGGGGAATCTTCGAGTGACAATATTCGGAAGGGGACAAATCAACGACGTCGCTTTCGTTTCAATCGTCATTTTAATTTTGGCCGCCTTATCACCGCCCTCCGCGATCCCAACGGTGCGAGCCGCGAGCCAACTGACGAAAGACCCGGACCAAACCCACGGGCGCTTTGGCGACCGCACGACCGTCGCGCCAAACCTACAGGGCTACCTATACGGCGTGGTCAAAGGGAAAAGCGCAGACTCGATAACGCTCGACAAGACCAAGTTCGGAGTGGACAAGGAAATCAAGCTGGACAAGAAGACCAAGTTTGTCCGCGACGGAAAATCGAGCAGGCTGTCCGAGATTCAAATTGGCGACCCAGTGTACGTGGCAGCGAAGACTGACAAGAAGACGGGGGATATGACCGCCAAGAAAATCCTGAGCGGAATCCTCCAGGCTCCAGCGCACTGACGATAGGCGAGAAATTCCAAGCCGCCCCTCGGCGGCCTCCAGCCAACCTTTGAAGAAATCCCTGTTGATCTATAACCCGGCGGCAGGTCGAGGCTCGGGGAAGCGGGAGCAGCAGATTCAGTCAGCGGTTCGGGAACTCCGCACCTCGGGCCTGGCTGTCGAATGGGCTGCGACTTCCGGGCCAAGCTCGGCCACGGCACTCGCCCACCAGGCCGCGCAAGCGGGTTGCTCCCTCGTGCTCGCCTGCGGAGGCGACGGGACGGTGAACGAAGTCGCGAACGGCTTGGCAGCCACCGAGACCGCGCTTGCAGTTCTACCGGGCGGCACCGCCAATATCCTGGCCAAGGAACTCGGCCTGCCGCACGATCCGGTGGAGGCGGCGCGGCAATTGAAAACTTGGCAAGCTCGCCGCATCGCCTTGGGAAAAGCCATCTGGCCCTGCTCAAACGCAGAGGCAGAGGGCCGGACCGAACAGCGCTATTTCGTCTGCGTGGCGGGGATCGGCTTCGATGCCTATGTCCTGCACAAGCTGGCACGCTCGCGGGCCATGCGGTTTGGCGTCGCCGCGTACGGTTGGGAGACAATCCGCCAACTATTCCGGTACTCTTTTCCCCGATTTGTGGCCGAGATGCATGGGCGCGAAGTCCGCGCGACGTTCGCCACAGCTCAGCGTACCAGCCGATACGCGGGATGGATTCGCATGGCCCCCCGCCGGGATTTTTTCGCGCCCGGCTTGACCCTTTGCCTATTCCAGAGCTCGCGCCGGTCTCGGTATCTCGCCTACGCCGCTGCCGTGCTCACCGGCCGCCACACGCGCCTCGACGACGTAAAGGAGATCGAGGCAACACGCGTCAAACTGGCCGCAGAAGACAACCGCGCACCCATCTTTTTTGAACTCGACGGAGAACTCACCGGCCGCTTGCCCGCCACGATCGAGTTGGTTCCAGACGCGCTGACGCTGCTCATCCCAATCGGATTGCGACGAGTCCCGTGAAGGGAGCCGGAACTTCGGGTAGAATCTCGGCTCGGATGGATAACGTCGCCCACACGCTTACCGCCGTGGCGCTCAGCCAGGCCGGATTCAATCGCAAGACGCGATTCGCCACCCTCGCCCTGATCTTGGCGGCAAATATTCCCGACGTCGACATTGTCACCTCCTTCGCCTCGAGCGCCACTTACCTGAAATACCACCGCGGGCTGACCCATTCCATTCTCGGCGCGACGGTCTTGGCCGGAATCGTGACCGCCGTGATCTACCTGTGGGGCGGCCGGGCCGCGCCGCCCAAAAAGAAAGACGCCGCGCCGCTCGACCTTCGATGGCTCGCCCTGGCCGCGTGGGTTGGCGCGGCGAGCCACCTGGCGTTGGACTTGACGAACTCCTACGGCGTGCGTCTGCTCGATCCCTTCAGCGGGCGGTGGTTTGCCTGGGACATCATGTACATCGTGGATCCACTTCTGCTTTTGATTCTGGCCGTAGCGCTCGGGGCGCCGTTGCTGTTTCGCGTCATCTCGGAGGAAGTGGGGGCGCGCAAACCGGGCTTCCAAAAAGGGGCGATTGTGCGCGGCTTCGCGCACGCGCGGGTCATCAGTTTGCTCGATTCGCACAGCTATTATCAGGAGGACCCCGAACGGCTGGCCGCTTTCCCTACTCCCCTGAATCCATTCCAGTGGACGGGCGTGGCAGAGACGGAATCCGCCATCCACGTGCTGCCGGTCAACGCGCTCGATTCCGACGTTGACATGGAACGGGACCGGGTCTTTCACAAGCCCGACTCCTCTCCCGCCCTCACCATTGCCACTAAAACTCCGACCGCCCAGGCTTTTTTCGACTTTGCCCGCTTTCCTTGGGCGGAAGTCGAAGATGCCGACGATGGCTACGACGTCAGAATCCTCGACTTGCGTTTTTATTCCGGCGCCCGCGGCGGGCAGCCTTTCACCGTCGAAATCCGCTTGGACAAGAACCTACAGATACTCTCGGATTCATTCAGTTTCATCGGGAAAGGCGATTGAGGGCCAGCTTGACAGTCCGCTGCCTAGAGCCGATCCGAAAGGCCGTTATCCGAGCCCGCCGTCGGCGATACTTGGAGTTTTCGAAACAACCAATAGAACAAGATGGCAGTCCCAACCAGCGCGAGGGAAGCGCCGGCGAAGTGGCTCTTGAGGTAGTTTTCCGCCTCCTCACCGTAACGCACTGCTAGAAAGCCTTCGATTCCAAATCGCAACCCTCTCCCCACCAGCAGAGCCAGGCCGAAACGCCACGGACGCACACGCATCGCGCCGGCTGCGACAAGAAATATCTTGAAAGGCGCAGGCGGGGGCAAGAGCGAGGCCACCAGCAGCGACAAGAAATCGTTCTTTTCGAGCCAGCGGCGAACGCGCTCGGAACCCTCCGCCGCCCGGCCTCGCCGGATGGCGTGCCGGCCCCCGAATCCGATTGAGAACATCACGAAAGCCCCGAGTACAGATCCGATGGTTGCGGTGAGAACATAAAGCGGCATCCGAAAAGGCGTGCCGGCTGAAAGGTGGATCAACAGGAGATCGTTGACGGCGGGCATAGGCACCACGGATGAGTCCAGCGCCGAAATGGCCACCAGCCCCCATCCGCCGTAAACGGCCAGGACGGCTCCCAGTTTGGCCGCAAGTCTCTTGAAAAAATTCAATCGGTGACCTCCGCGGCCTGTGAGATGGGAAATGTAGGGGCGACCCTCGTGGTCGCCCCGGGGGCGGGCACAAGGCCCGCCCCTACAGCTGCGCCGCGGGCGGCCCATTCTATGGAAGACGGCCCTGGGCCGCAACTGCGGTTTGTTGACATGTTTTAGACCCGCCCCTAGAATAAATTCGCTTCGAACTCGATTGGATTCCCGCTGGAGCCTGCCGTCGGGATTCACGCCTTCGCGGGAATGACCTGAGGGCGGGGATGACCTAAGTGCGGGAATGACGTGCGGCGGTGGAGAAGTCTTTATGGCGCTGCGTTTTTACAACACGCTTTCAGGCCGGGTGGAAGACTTCCAGCCGCTCGAAGACAAGAAGGTGCGGATGTACACCTGCGGGCCGACGGTTTACGATTTTCCGCACATCGGCAACTACCGCACATTCGTCTTTCAGGACATCCTGCGGCGGTACCTGAAATATCGCGGCTACGAAGTGATGCAGGCGATGAACCTGACCGACGTGGACGACCGCACGATCGCCAACTCCCAGGCGGCGGAAAAAGAACTGCGCGAGTACACGGAACCCTACATCCAAGGTTTTGAAACCGACCGCCAGCTCCTGAGCCTTGAAAAGCCGGAATTCCTGCCGCGCGCCACGGACCATATTGACGATATGGTGAAACTCATCCAGACACTGCTTGCGAAGGGCCACGCTTATTCGAGCGATGGGTCCGTTTACTATCGCGTGCGGAGCTTTCCGGAATACGGCAAACTTTCCAAGCTCGATTTCTCGGGCCTTCGCGACGGGGCGCGCGTGGACAGCGACAAATACGACAAGGACAACGCGCGGGATTTTGTGCTTTGGAAAGGTTGGAAAGAGGGCGAGCCGTTCTGGGAGGCGCCGTTCGGCCGCGGCCGGCCCGGTTGGCACATTGAGTGCTCCGTCATGGCGATGCAATGCCTCGGAGAGACTCTGGACATCCACTCCGGAGGCAGCGATCTTATTTTTCCCCACCACGAAAACGAAATCGCGCAAAGCGAAGCCGCCACCGGCAAACCCTTCGTGCGTTTCTGGCTGCATGCCGAACACTTGATGGTCAATGGCGAGAAGATGTCCAAGTCAGCCGGAAATTTCTTCACCCTGCGCGATCTCATCCAGAAGGGCTATCGCCCGAGCGCGATCCGCTATCTGCTCGCTTCCGTGCGATTCCGCATGCCGCTAAATTTCACCATGGACGGCCTAGTGCAAGCGCAGAAGTCGCTCGAGCGGCTTCGGAATTTCCGCTATCGTCTGACCATGGAAGAATTCGAGGACGGATTCGACGCTGACTTGGCCGGCAAGGCTTCCGCCTCGACGCAAGCCATGGAAGAGGCGCTTGACGACAATCTCAACACCGCCGAAGCGCTGGCCGCCATTTTTAACCTGGTGCTCGAGGGGAACACCGCGATGGACCAGGGACGATTCCGAGCCGGCAACCGGGAGGCGTTTCTCGACGCGCTCGAGCGGTGGGACCGCATCTTCGCGGGCCTTGAAGACAACGACTATGCGAAGCTCGAAGAATACGGCCTGATCAAAGAGCTCGAGAAGCCGATCGACGGCTCGACGATTTCCGGCGCGAAGGAATTTCCCGCCCCGCAGCCCGGCTCTGGCGACGGCGGCGTCATTCGAACCGTGCTTGCCAACGCGGAAATCGAAAGGCGCCTGGCGTTGCGCGAGGAGGCTCGCGGCCGCAGGGATTTTGGCCGCGCCGATGAAATCCGCCGCGAACTTGAAGCAGACGGTGTTATACTAGAAGACACCAAGGCTGGAACCCGCTGGAAGAGGAAATAGCATGATGCGGCTTCGACCGATGCTCCCGCGCTCGGCCCGCCCGAATCTTTTCGGTGGAGATTAATCCGCCCAGCGTCTCTCCCTCGTCGTGCGCCCTCGACAGAACTGACGCATCAATTCAGGAGATTGAAAATGCAGAAGCGACTGCCCTCGATCAAGACTCCATTGCCCGGACCCGAAGCGCAAAAAGTCCTTGCGCTCGACCGCCAGTTTATTTCCCCGTCGTACACCCGCGACTATCCGCTGGTGGTCGGCCGGGGCGAGGGCATGTTCGTCGAGGACGTGGACGGGAACAGCTTCCTCGATTTCACTGCCGGCATCGCCGTCGCCTCCACGGGCCACTGCCATCCCGACGTGGTGCGGGCCATTCAGCGGCAGGCCGAAACCCTCATTCACATGTCGGGCACAGATTTCTATTACCCGGTGATGGCGCAGTTGGCTGAAAAGCTCGCGGCGATTGCGCCCGGGGATTTCCCCAAGCGAGTCTACTTCGGGAATTCCGGGACCGAGGCGATGGAAGCGGCGATGAAGCTGGCGCGCTACCATACCGGCCGGCACCGCTTCATCGCCTTTATGAACTGTTTCCACGGAAGGACCTTCGGCTCGCTTTCGCTCACTGCTTCGAAAGCCGTGCAGCGGAAAGGATTCGGTCCACTCCTCTCCGGCGTGACGCACGTTCCCTTCCCCAACCCCTATCGGTGCCCTTATCCTCACCCGCCGGGCGAGTGCCAGTGCGACCGCCTGGTCGTAGAGTTCATCGAGCACCAATTGTTTCGCACCCTGGTGCCGCCCGAAGAGGTTGCGGCGATCGTCGTCGAGCCGATTCAGGGCGAGGGCGGCTATGTCGTCCCGCCCGCGGGTTTCCTCGGCCGCCTGAGGGAACTGGCGGACCGCCACGGCATCCTGCTGGTTTTTGACGAAGTCCAATGCGGGATGGGGCGGACGGGGCGGATGTGGGCCTCAGAGCACTTCGGCGCCGCGCCCGACATCCTCATCACCGCCAAAGGCCTGGCATCCGGGTTGCCGCTTGGCGTTATGATAGCTCGCGCCGACTTGATGGATTGGAAACCCGGCGCGCATGCTTCGACGTTCGGGGCCAATCCCATTGCCTGCGCGGCAGCTCTCGAGACGATTCGCCTTCTCGAGGAAAAATACGTTCGAAACGCGGCGCGGATGGGCGACTACATCCTCGATAAGCTCGCGCGCTGGCCTGCGAAACACCCAACCGTCGGCGATGTGCGCGGGAAAGGATTGATGATCGGCATCGAGCTGGTCAAGAACCAGAAGAGCCGAGAACCCAACCCCGAGTCACGGCGACGGGTGGTGGAGCGCGCGTTCGAGCTCGGCTTGCTGGTTCTCGGCTGCGGCGAGAGCACGCTTCGCCTGATGCCTCCGCTCGTGGTCGAGCCGGAGCATGCCGACTTTGCGCTCGAGGTGCTCGACCGCGCGATCGCTGAATTGGAAAAGTAAGGCCCATGTCTCTTTTCGCGCGCCTGATGTATAAGGCACTTGTCTGGAAGGAACGTCAGCGCGCACGCCGGAACCAGCCGCGGGCCCCAGCGGCGGGGCCGGCGCAGTTCGAAACCGGCGAGCGGGGCGAGACTATGGCCTATTGGTTTCTCCGCCAAGCTGGGTATACGATTGTGGCGCGAAACCGCAGGTCGCGCCGCGGCGAGCTGGACCTAATCGGCTGGGACGGGCCGGTGCTCGCCTTTATCGAAGTCAAGGCGCGGGCGTCCGGCGAGGCCGCGCGGCCTGAAGACGCTGTGACGGCGGAAAAACAGCGCCGCATCGGCCGCGCCGCTCGAGAGTATCTGGCGCGGCTTTCGAATAAACCGGAAGCCTACCGTTTTGATATAGTAAGCGTATTCTGGGACGATAAGGGGGGATTTCAGGTTCGCCTGACCAAGGCCGCCTTTAAGCCCTGAAAGCTCCCCCCGGATACGAGGAGGAACCAACCGTTGCCTGAACTCAGGAAAGACCCCGTCACGGGACGATGGGTCATCATCGCCACCGATCGCGCCAAGCGGCCCACCGACTTCGTGCGCGAAACGGTGCAAATTCGTGGCACCGGCTTTTGCCCGTTCTGCTCGGGCAACGAGTCGAAGACGCCCCCGGAGATTCTGGCTTATCGCTCGAATGGCGAGCGCAACTCTCCGGGGTGGAGTATCCGAGTTGTGCCCAACAAGTTTCCGGCGCTCGGCATCGAGGGGAACCTCAACCGGGAAGGCGAGGGGCTTTACGACAAAATGAACGGCATCGGCGCGCACGAAGTCATCATCGAAACCGCGGACCACATGATGACCCTCGCCACGATGCCTCTGGACCGCATCGAGCAGGTCCTGTGGGCCTATCGCGACCGGGTGCTCGACCTTAAAAAGGACCGCCGGTTCAAGTACGTGCTGATCTTCAAGAACCACGGCGAAGCTGCCGGCGCTTCGCTCGAGCATACCCACTCGCAACTGATCGCCCTGCCCGTTGTTCCCAAGCGCGTGCTGGAAGAACTGGAAGGCTCAAGGGGGTATTACAATTTCAAGGAACGCTGCATATTCTGCGACATCATCCGGCAAGAAATGGAGAGCGCCACGCGCGTTATCGCAGAGAACGAAGGATTCGTCGTCATTGCCCCGTTCGCTCCGCGTTTTCCTTTCGAAGTGTGGATGCTGCCCAAGGTCCATCAGTCGGCCTTCGAGGAATCGCAGAAGCATGAATTTCCTCAGCTCGCGGTCATCTGGAAGGAAATGTTGATGCGGCTGGACCGGATTCTCGACCACCCGGCCTACAACGCCATCATCCACACGTCACCGTTGCCGGAGGCTTCGAACGATTACTTCCACTGGCACATGGAAATCATCCCCAAGCTTACAAAAGTGGCGGGGTTCGAGTGGGGGTCAGGCTTTTATATCAATCCGACGCCGCCTGAGGAGTCCGCGAAGTATTTGAGGGAAGCGTCGGTCGCCGACCCCGCGCCCGCGCCATAGTGTGGTGTTACGAATTATTCTTGGTAACAACCACCTCCCAACACCTGTTTGCAAAGGGGGGAAGCCAACGGGGACATTCCGCCCTTCTTGGAGAAGGAGGCAAAGGGTTGGTGTAAAGTCTTGTTTTATGCGATCGGATGGGACACCACACTAGGAGTGCAGCAAAGAAGCCCCGGCCGTCGAGGTCGAACAGACCGTAGGAGCATTTGCGATGACGATTCAAGTCCGAGGAGTCCAGCCCGATGTGGCGCTCGTCGAGCTCGGAGGAAGGCTGACCCTGGGCGATGCCTGCCAACTACTGCTCCAGAAGGTTGAGGAGCTGCTGCGCGCAAACAAGCCCCGCATTGTGCTCGAGATGACAGGCTTGGAATTCATGGACAGCGCCGGCCTTGGAACCGTGGTGGCCTGCTACAGCAAGGCCAAAAAGGCCGGAGGGAACTTGGTGCTGGCGGCGCCTCAGAAAAAGGTTTTTGACACTTTCAGAATTACCCACATGGACTCCGTGGTGAAATCTTTCCCGAGCGCCGAAGCCGCCGCCCAAAGCTTCCAAAGCCCCGCCCCTCCCGCGCCGTCAACAATATAAGTTCCGAAGGCCCGGACGCGCCAAGTTGAAATCATCAAGATAATTACGATTTGCCCCGTGCGGAAGGGCACGGTTTCAACCGTGCCCTCCCGTCGCTCCGTGGTGCCTTCGAAACAATCCGAATTAGAAAGTGAACCGCATGGACAGGTCGAGACGACGGTTGGCGGCCTGGCTTGAAAAGAAACCGCCGGCAATCGAATTCGATTGGCCGAAAAGCGGTGAAGTAAGGGTGCCAATCGGCTGGCCCATGTTCACCCGATTGAAAACGTTGTGCGCCATGAGGCTGAACTCCAGGTTGTAACGCCGGTTGGTGGGCTGGCCGCCCCAGAACCCGCCTCCGCCACCCCCGCTCAGGCCACGCCCTCCAAGCCCGCCGCCATGATCGCCGCCGCCTCGGGGCCCGCCGCCAAACATTCCGCCACGGGAACTGCCTTCGCCTTTTTTCTCGCCGAAGCCAAACGTCTTCGCGAGGCGCATGTTCAAGCTGAATTGGCCGGGGCCGTTGCCGAAGTTGGGGCCGAGGATGGGCTCTCCGGCTACGGGATTCAAATCGAACGTGCCAAGAGACGTAACTTTTGCACTGAGAGGAGTAACTGCAGACGTGACCAAGCCGGGCCGGTCGTTGAAGATTGAGTCGCCGTTCAGGTCCTGGCCCACAGTGATGTTATAAGGGCCGCCGGAGCTCGCCATCATGAAGGGGCTCAAGCGAAATCCTCGCACCAGACTGAAAGTTCCCCCTAAAAATACGCGATGCCGGACGTCGAAGGGCGCCCGGCCGTAGTCGGCCCGAATGTCGTAGGAGCTCATCGGAAAACTGTTGACGCCGCCCGTGTCGCTGTTGCTGAAACTGAGCGAATAGAAGCCAAAGAGCGACAACTTCGTCCCGGCGCGAATATTGTAATTGGCGATCAACTGATTCTGGTTGAAGAGCCCGTCGGATTCGAATTGATAGATATTCCCAACGTTGCCGAAAGGCATTGTGCCGGGGGACGGAACGCAGGCAGAAGGGCTGGGCGGATAGCAACCGTTAAATGTCCCCGGAAGGGGCGCGTTAATGTTGCGGGTGAGGAGCTGATGCACGCCGTGCGCATTGAGGTAAGTAACCGAGACCGTGGCGGTCTTGCTTACCTGGTGTTCCAGTCCGACGGCGGATTGAATCGTGTAAGGAGCGCGCAAATTCGAAGCGATTTGATATCGAGTTGAGAGTGAAGAGCCGACACCCGACGCCAGGACGGCGGCCAGGATCTCGTCGCGCGTGATGTTGTTCATGAAAAAATTCGGGTTCGGCACAATGTACCTTTGCTGGGTGATGCCATTTAAGCGCTCGGCCTCGAGCACCTGCCCTTCTCCGAATCGGTCGTAGAAAATCCCAAAACCCGCCCTGAGCACGCTTTTCGGCGCGGCGCCGCGGCCGAGGCCCCAGGCAAGACCAATCCGTGGAGCAAAATCCGCGTGGTCGTGGATATCGGTCTGGGACTCAAAACGCAAGCCGAGACTGAGCGAGATCTTCGGCCGGATGCGCCAGTCGTCCTGCGCGAACAGGCCCATGTCAAAAAGGCTCACTTCAGAGAGCGGGACCCCGGTGGTCAGCGTGACCTGGCTCGGCCCATTCGTCTCGCACGGGGTCTGGCCCGCGCAGGCTTGGAGCGTCTTCTCGGCCGTTTGATAAACGGAGATGGAAGGAAACGTGAACGTGCCGTTGAATCCCGCGCGCGACGTGTTCGAGACCTCGGTGTCTCGCAGCCGCCCTCCCACGGACAACGCGTGCTTACCGAAAGCGAATGACGTCATGTTCTGAAACTCATAGTTATTGACGGTGTCGAGGACCAGGCCGGAGCTATTGCCGCCGTCTGTGAACGCCCCCAGAACGCGAATTGTTGGGTCGGTGCTGAACGGAGTCTGGTCGTTCGTTTCGCGGCGGTAACGGAAGCGAATCTGGTTCACGGTCCGCGCGCTCACCACTTGCGTATCGCTCATCTGAATCGAATTTTCGGTGTCGCCGGAATCGTAAGCGAGCGATGGCAGATTGAATTGCCCGACGCCGTTGTTGGTTTCGTCATTTTTTTCCAGTTGATACCGCACCATTAGGACGTTGTTGGTCCCCAACTGAAAATCGAATCGCGGACTAATCTCAGTCCGCGTGCGGGGAGTAAACAAAGACGTGTCGGTATAAATCGGGTTCGAATTGGCGTCGAGGCCCGTAATCGCGTTGACGATGGAGCTGTCCTGAATGTTCCTCCGCCCGCCGTCCAAGAAGAACGATGCCTTCTTGCCGAGCGGCCCGCCGACGTTTCCGTCAAAGAGGATGGTGTG
>QHZO01000069.1:0-3830 GCA_003224695.1 Acidobacteriota bacterium | reverse complement strand
AGGCGTTGTCGTTGAACATCACAAAGTCCTGGCCATGCCATTGGGCGTAGCCGGGCTTGGTGGTGATTTCAATCCGGCCGTAGCCGAGCCGGTCGTATTGGGCAGAGAACGGGTTTTGGTTGACGCGGATTTCGAGAATCGCGGACTTCGGCGGAAGCTGGCCGCCCGTAAAACCGTCAATGTAAATTTGTCCGCCGTTCGGCCCCGCGGAAGGTCCGGCCAGCGCCTGAAGCTCGTTTTGGAGCTCGTCGGGGTCGTCGGAGAGAGAATTCAAGTCCTCGCCTTTCAACACCAGCGCACTAACGTTGTTCTCAGACGAAACGCTTAAGCGGTTGGCTTGAGCCTGGACGGTGAGCTTCTGTTTCTCCATGGCCACAACGAGCTTGGCGTCCACCACCGCGGCTTGGCCGCTCGCGACGGCGACCTCCGCCTTGCGAAACGGCTGGAACCCCTTAACGCTAATCTCGACGGTGTATGTCCCTGCCGGCAGATGATAACCGTGACGGCCGGCACCACGGCGCCCGTTGCGTCCGTCACCTGGCCACCGACGATGGTGTCTTTTGTCTGTCCCCAGAGGCTACACGAACAATACACAACCGCCGCCACGGCCCATAGTATTCGCCGCAAATTATTATGCCGCTTGGTCATCCCCTGCTCCTCCAAATTCCTCAATGAATTTTAATTCGATATGTTTCTTGCAGGCGTCTCGTTTTGGAAAGTCGCGCTCGTGCGGAAATCCGCGCACCGAACAGGGCCTCTTACGGGCCTTCTTCCCCGCCGCCGCCCATGCCCATGTTCCAAGGGCCAAGAACGACTTCGTTCGACCCCTTGGGCCGCGCCTCGAGTATTGGCTCGACGCCCCCTAGCACGGCGATGGCCATCACTTCCGACGGCTTCGCGCCTTCCGTGCTGACGACAATCAGCGCCTGGCCCGGCTTCAAATCGCCGAGCGAAAGCGGTGGCATGCGGTCGAGCATCTGATTGAAGTCGCGCGGCGCGCCGCCCGCGCCTCCCTGTCCGCCAAAGCCCCCTGCGGGCCGCCCGAACTGGCCTCCGGATGTACTGCCTTGCCCCGCGCCACTTCGGGCTCCACTCGGACCGCCTGCGCCCGCCTGCCCAGAGTTGAAACGAGCAATCATCATGGCAACGAAAGGAGAGAGTGAATGGAGCTTCGAGTCCGCGTTGGTACGGACCAGAACCGGCTTGCCGGTCGCGAGGTCCTTCACAGTCACGGTGCCGCCGTCCACATCGGCCGAGATAACCGTTGCGGCGATATTGCGGAAACTTCCGGAAACCAGCTTCTCGGCAACAAAATGCGTTTCGTCTTCGCTCTTGGTCCCGATCGCCCGCACCTGATCACCGATTTTGATTTCTTCAAACGTGCTGGGCTTGGAGTCGCTGAACTTGATGGAATCCGGGGAATAGCGAAGGAAGCCGGTGCTAGCCGTCACGGTGAGGACGACGGGATGGGTAAGATTTCCCGGCGTGGGCGTCGCATTGCGCACCGCGAGCGTCAGCTCCTTCGCCGCGGGATTCAGCTCCTTGACCACGCCGGTGATCCCGCGCTTTTGCCACTCCGCGCGTTCTTCCTCATGCGCCGCCGAGAGCTCCATCTTGCTCATCACCATGATGGAAGCCGCGACGAGGTTTTTTTGGTCATCCGAGATGCGGCCCTTGATGAAGACTCGATCGCCCACGCTGATATCGCCGACGCTGATCTTGGTGGCGGTCTTCAAGTCCTTCGCCCCGGGCGGAACCCTCATGACCGCGACGTCGTCAGGGATTTGGACCTCGAGGCTCGGGCCCGCGTCGGTCTTGAGCGTGAGCCGTCCGGGTTGAATCTGGGCGACCACTCCCACGGGCCGCACCGGCTGTGCCGCCGCGCCACCGGGCTGCTGACCCTCGAATCTGGCTGACGCCAGGCCGATGGCGGTCAGGAATAACAAGATACCGAAAGGTTTTATTTTCAGGCTTGCCATACATTTGTTCAGACGAATGACGCGTCGAACAGGTTCCCCCCTCAAAAGATTTTTTTGCGGCACGGCCCGACCGCAGCGCGGCCGGCTAGCCCCGCTTTCGGGCGGGAGTCCGCCCCGACCGGCGAGCTCCTTGCCCGAGTCCTTATTCCGGCGAGGCGCGAGTTCTCTCAAGCCCGGCCGGAACTTCGGCGCTACTTCGTATCCTGCTTCTGCGCCTTGCGGAGGTAGGTCGGGACCTCCAGGTCGTCGCCGGGGGGCGGCGGCGCGACGGGGCTTGGAGAGGCATTGGGGAGGGGCGGTTTCTCTTTCCTCGCAATGGCGCTTTTGACGCTCAGTTGCGCGGTCCGTAAGCCAGGAGAAACCGTGCTGGAATATTTAACCCCCATCTTTTCCGCCTTGATGCCGGTGGCGATGACCGTGACTTTAACGGAATCTCTCATGGCTTCATCATGAACAGCCCCGAAGATGATGTTGGCGTTATCCGCGGCAGCTCTTTGGACGATCGTGGAAGCCTCGTGCACCTCGTGGAGCGTCAGTTTGGAAGAACCGGTAATGTTCAGCAGGATCCCTTGCGCGCCGTTAATCGAAGCGTCCTCAAGCAACGGGCTCGAGATGGCCCGGTTGGCGGCCTCCACCGCGCGGTTCGGGCCGGTGGCAACGGCCGTCCCCATTACAGCGTATCCCATACCTTTCATAATTGTCTTGATATCTGCAAAATCACGATTGATAATACCCGTTATAGTAATGATGTCTGAAATACCCTGGACGCCTTGGCGCAGGATGTCATCGGCGATACGAAACGCCTCGAAGAAGCTCGTGCCTTTGTCCACGAACTGCATCAGGCGTTCGTTGGGAATGCAGATGACCGTGTCCACGGCGTCCGAGAGATCCCCAAGACCCTGCTCGGCCTGGGTCATGCGGCGTTTGCCTTCGAACGCGAAGGGTTTGGTGACCACGCCGACGGTGAGTGCGCCGAGCTCGCGCGCCAGGCTCGCGACGATCGGTGCGCCGCCCGTGCCCGTGCCGCCGCCCAGGCCGGCGGTGACAAATACCATGTCGGCGCCTTCCAAGGCGTCAATGATCTTGTCCGTATCTTCCAGGGCGGCGCGGCGCCCGATTTCGGGATTCGCTCCCGCGCCCAGTCCCTTCGTCAGCTTGGTGCCGAGCTGGATCTTGACGGGAGCCTGCGAAACCTCCAGCGCCTGGAGGTCGGTGTTCGCCACCAGGAAATCCACGCCTTCGAGCTTGGCGGCAATCATGCGGTTGACGGCATTCCCGCCTCCGCCGCCGACGCCAATCACCTTTAATTTGGCGCCCACGCGCAAGTCATCGGAGAAATCTACGCGCAGTTGGTTCCTTTCAGCTTCCGGTACCATCGTCTTCCCTCCCTGGCCAAGAGCAGTGGCGAAAGGCAAGTGGCAAGTGGTTAGTGGCAAGTGGCAAGCCAAGAACAGAGGCCACTGGCAAGCGGAAAGTGGCAAGAAAAAGATTCTCCTTCCTCTCGCCACATGCCACTTACAACTTGCCGCTTGTCACTCGCCACTCGTCACTTGTCACTCGTCTCTAGCCACTTGCCACTTGTCGCTTTCCACTTGCTTTCAGTCGCCCCCGCCTCCCAAAGCCCGCCACAGCCGCCCCGTCCAACTCGTACTGGTGTCATCCTGGCCCCGCAACAACTCCAGCCGGTTTCCGTACGCGATCAAGCCGACCAGAGTGGTGTAAGACGTGTCGGGAAGTTTGTCACCCATTTTCCCGAGGCCGCGGGGCGAAGCGACGCGCACGGGCATGCCGAGCGTAGTCTCCGCAATGGCCGCCAGACCCCCCAGTTTCGCTCCGCCGCCCACCAACACC
>QHZO01000325.1 GCA_003224695.1 Acidobacteriota bacterium | reverse complement strand
TGGGTTTCTTGACTCCGGCCAAGTACGCGAAGGGGGACGAGCCGACAGGGAGACCCACACCGACCAGCGCGTGGACGTCCGGCTCCCGAGCGCCCACGTCCAGCGCCACCCACGATCCGAAGGAAAAACCGGCGACCCCCAGCGGCAGACGCGGGAATCGAGTGCGCAGGAAGCGGAGTGCCGCCCTCACGTCGTCGCGCTCCCCCGGCCCGTTGTCAAAGTGACCGGCGCTCGTGCCCACGCCGCGAAAATTGAATCGCAGAGTGGGCAGGCCCAAGCCGAGCGCCGCTTTGGCGACTCGGAAAACCACTTTGTTGTGCATGGTCCCGCCGTAGAGCGGGTGCGGATGGCAGACTACGGCCGCCGCTCGAGGCGAAACGTTCGAGTCGAACTCGAGCAGCGCCTCAAGCGCCCCTGCGGGCCCGGGTATAGAAAACCGTTCGATGCGCGTAAAAGCTCTCTGCCGCCGTGGCGGCAAGCTGCGCCTCGCCGCAAGTCAACGGCGGATGCGAAGAAGCTGCGGGCTGATGGATCGCCGCAATCGATTTCTTCGGCGCGGCGAGGCGCAGCTCGCCGCTACAGCCCAATGACCCGCGCATTTAGTGTAGAATGGCGGTCAAGGCTTGCGGAAAGCGCCGATGCGTGGACCGAAAAGCCGCAGCCCCAGGGGAAAAGCATTCGGATGGTTAATTTCGGGAAGATCGGGATCTTGAACGGGGGAGGCGACTGCCCGGGGCTAAACGCCGTCACGCGCGCCGTGGTGCGCGCCGCCACTTACCGGTACGGCGGCCAAGTCATGGGCATCTTCGACAGCTTCGACGGGTTGATCTGGCCCGAGAAGATGAAAGAATTCACGCCGCATCAGGTGAGGGGGATTCTTCACGAAGGGGGGACCATCCTCGGAACCACGAGCCGCGGCAATCCCTTCAATTACCACGAGGAACAAGACGGGAAAGTGGTTGTCCACGATTATTCCCGGCGGGTCATCGAGAACTTCCAGGCCGCGAATCTCCAAGCGCTGGTCGTGGTGGGGGGCGACGGGACGTTGACGATCGCCCGCGACCTTTTCCGGCTCGGCGTCCCCGTCATCGGAGTGCCCAAAACCATTGACAACGACCTCTCGGCCACCGATACCACCTTCGGATTCCGAACCGCCGTGAACACCGCCACCGACGCCATTGATAAGATTCATACCACCGCGGCGAGCCACGGCCGCATCATGGTGATCGAGGTCATGGGGCGTGACGCGGGGTGGATCGCGCTGGAAGCGGGCCTGGCCGGCGGAGCGGACGTCATCCTGATTCCCGAAATTTCCTTTCGGCTGGAAAAGGTTTTCGAAAAAATTCAGGAACGCAAGGCGGCGGGGAAAAAGTTCAGCCTGATCGTGGTGGCGGAAGGGTGCCGCGTCGAGGCCGACGATCCCGTGTGGCTGGCGCACGCCCACGAAGGGCAATTTTCCGTCCCCTTGAGCGCCGGAAACAAGATTGGCGCGCTCATCGGGCGCGAGCGCAAGGAAGAAGTGCGCGTCACGGTGCTCGGGCACCTGCAACGCGGCGGCTCGCCGACGCCTTCCGACCGGATTCTGAGCACTTGTTTCGGAGTGGCCGCGGTGGAGCTCGCGGCGCGTCAAGAATACGGCCGCATGGTCTGCTTGAAAGGAAATGTGATCACCAGTTGCACGTTGGACGAAGCGGTCGGCCGCATCAAAACCGTTCCGCCCGATTCGCACATCATCCAGTCCGCGCGCGCCATCGGCGTCTCGTTCGGAGCGGACTAATTCAACCGGGCCGCACCCGGCTGGCCCGCAGGGCGTTTGGGACGCCAGGGACTTGAACTCCGTGAAAGCCTTTGTGCTTCTCTTGATCTTGGCCATTGCCGGGGCGGCATATTATTTTTTTGTTTACCGTCCCAGGCACACGGCCTTGGAAGCCCGCTACGTCTTGACTGCCACTTTGCCCCTGATGGACTCGCCCGCCGAAATCCGCGCCCAAATCGGTGAAGCTCACGCCGGTGAGCGCCTGGAAATCATTTCCAGCACGCGGAACTGGGCTCATGTGCGGGCGGCCGATGGCCAGCAGGGTTGGGTTGAGTCGAAGAATCTGCTCGACGCCGAGACCTTCACGGCGGGCCAGCGGCTGTTCGCGCAAGTCTCACAGGTGCCGCCTCAGGCCCGCGGAAGTCTCGCCACGGACACGTCGCTTCGCCTCGATCCCTCACGGGACGCCGCGATCCTGAGCAGCGTGGCCACGGGGGAACCGGTCGAAATCGTCGGCCGGCGCTCGGTGGCGCGCCCTGCCGAGCTCTCGGCCAAGACCGCGGAGCAGGCCGGGGATTCCGCGCCTCCGCGAGAGCCCGGCCGCGATGTCTGGTATCTGGTGCGCCGGAAAGGGCAAGCCGGATGGTTGATCGGCCGCTACGTTTCCCTCAGCATCCCGCAAGAAATTGGCGCCTACGCCCAAGACGTCAATCTGGTGGCTTGGGTCGTCCTCAACCGCGTCGAGGACAACGGAACGAGCATTCCTGAGTTCGTGATCGCCGATCGGGGCGAGGATCAGGACATTGATTTCGACCGTATTCGCGTCCTGACTTGGTGGGCGGCGCGCCATCATTATGTCATCGCCCATGTCGAAGGCAAATTGAGCGGCTACTTCCCGATTCTCACCGGGAACGTCAATGGCTTGCCGGCTTTTCGCCTGAGGTTGGTGGGGGAAAGCGGCAGGAAATTCCAGAAGGTTTACGGGTTGTACGGCACCGTGATTCGCGTTCTCGGTTCCGTGGATGGGTGGGAAAGCGATACCATTCCAGCCGCTCCGCAGAAAGCACCGACGGTGAGACGCATGAAGCGGCGCGCCTCGCGCCAGGATAATCCGGTGAGATTCGTCCCGCTTCGTGCTCGCCTCGTGGGACAAGGGTGAACCGCGTGCCTTCTGCTGAAAAAAGCACAGACCGCGAAACGGCCCACCCGCTCCGGTCGGCGGAGCCGGATAGCCCCTTCCTGGTCGGACCTGAAATCGAACCGACGGCCGTCTACAGATTCCTGCGAAGTCTGATCCGACTTTGGCTGAAGGTGTTTCGTCGCCCGATTCGGGTGCTCGGGGCGGAGGACGGACTTCCGGCCTCCGGCCCGGTCATTTTGATGTCCGGCCATCCCCCCAGCATTCTCGCCTGCTTGATTTTCATTGCCGCCTTCGATCGCCCCCTTCGTTGCTTTCTCGGCCGGCAATACATTGCGCGAGCCTGGGCGGGGCTGGTCGGGCGCGCGCTCGGTGTGATTGCTGACCACGGAGACGCGGCGAGCCTCGAAGCCGCGTGCCGCGTCGGGGAGCGCGGCGAGGCGCTACTGGCGTTTGCGGAGCTTGAGAAATCAAGCCTCGAGGGCGTTCGGCCGCTTGGCGGGCGTGCGGTTCACCTGGCAGTGGAGCTCGACAAGCGGCTCGGAGGCGCTTCGCAGCTGGCCGTAATCCCGGTCCATATCTTCCTGCCTCAGCCGCCGCTCGATTCCTCTGAGGTTTTGATCCAGCTCGAGCCGCCGGTTCGCCCCGTGGGCGAGGGAGTGAAGCCCACCCCGGCCGTCGGCTCTGAGGCGATGGAACTCCTGGCCGCTCTCGAGCCAGCTTTCCGCCGAAATGTATTTCGACTGCGGCCCGCGGACATGCGAGATTTCCTTGCCGACATTGAAGACGCCTTGCGTCAGGACCTTGAATCAAAGCCCACGAGACCGCCCGAGCGCCGAACCAAGCTCGATGGTTTCGTCCTGAGCGAGTTTCTGGTGGAATGGGCGGAGCAGGAAAACCAAATGAACCCGGCGTGCCTCGTGGCGTTACGCAGCGAACTGGATGCCTGGCGCGAACGTCAGAGAGCTGCTTCCTTGCTGGATATCGAAGCGGAGACCTCCGGGCCGTGGATTCGCTCGGCGTGGAGGCGCTCGGCCGCCTGGGCTGAGACGGTGGCCGGGCTGCCTGTGGCCGTAATTGGTCTTGTGAATAGCGTCGTCGCCTTAGCGGTTCTCAAAGTTTCGGGTCTCGGGCGAATTAAAAAGCCCGGGGAGAATTCCCGTCGCTGGCTCGCGCGCGTCGGCATTGTCTTGCCCATTCTTGTCCTCCAAGTCGTGGTTTGTGATTGGCGGTGGGGCCGGTCGTGGGCCGGCGTATACGCCGTAAGCTTGCCGGTGTCAGCGCTTTACCTGTGGCGTTACGCGTGGCTGCTCATGCACAGATCGCGGTTGCTCGGCTGGAGGTCGTTCAACCCGCGCGTCCGAGCCCGGCTGGAGCAGAAACGCCGGAAATGGCTGCGTGAACTCGATTTGGTGCGTGATGCTTACACTGAGCGCCTGGGTGTCGCTCACTAATTTGGAAGTTCGGACCTCGCGGGAAACATTCATCTCACCCATGCCGGATTCCGACCCCGAAATCCCGTTGCAGGAAAGACCGGCATCGACTCCCGGAGGGGTGTTTCGCCTTGCCGAGCTAAGTTACACGCGTCTCCGCGAGCTCGACCGCGAGCGCACCGCCGTCATTTTCTCCGTCAGCCCGCTCGAAGAGCACGGGCCGCACTTGCCGGTGGGGACGGACCTGTTCAGCGCCGAGTTTTTCAGCCAACGATTGGCGGAGCGGATTGTCGCGGAAAAGCCCGGCTGGACCGTGTTGCTCGGTCCGCCCGTTCCGCTCGGAGCCTCGGCGTTCGATGAAGCGGGGACGCTCCTGGCAGGCGCGCGGACGATTCGCAATCTGGTTGTGGATTACGGCGCGGCGCTCGCCCGGCACGGGTTTCGAACCATTCTGGTCAGCAACGGCCACGGCGGGCCTCGCCACATCGTGGCATTGGAGGAGGCGGCGGCCGCGGTCTCGCGCCGCTACGGCGTGCGCATGCTCTCTTTGAGCGGCCCCATCGTGTGGAAAATTTTGCGCGGAGGGTTCGCGGAGGGTGTGGAGGCGCGCTTCGCGAGGCCGCTGACGCCCGAGGAACGGGATGCCCTGCGCGGCGACGCTCACGCGGGACTTTGGGAAACTTCCCTGATTCTCTTGATTCGGCCGGAGCTGGTTTCGGCCGACTTCGCGCGCCTGCCGGCCATGCGCTTTCCGATTCTCGACGCCTTGCGCAAGAACTACCCGCTCCGGCTTGGAAACCGTTTGGGTTACATCGGCTCGCCCGCGCCTGCAACGGTTGAGTTCGGACAAGTTGCGGCCCGCGTCCTGAGCGACGCCGCCTGGGAAGTCGCGCGACCGGTTTTTGACGCCCCCGATGGACGTTGGCAACAAACATCGCTTCTCTATAGGATTCCGTTCCTGCGCTCCGGCTTTCCTTACGTGGCCGGAGGGTTCTCGATTCTCCTCCTGCTTGGCCTGATTTATTGGCTGGGGCGTTAAAACGCCCCGACCGGAGGGAAAGCTCATG
>QHZO01000065.1:27102-28348 GCA_003224695.1 Acidobacteriota bacterium | reverse complement strand
AGCTTATAGCGCAAAAGCCGCAGACTCGCGCTTGGCGAGCCTGCGGCCATTGGGACCGAAACTTCTAGGCAACGATTTCGTTTAGCGGCCACCCGTCCCGCGCGAAGCGACTTCGCTCTTCACACCCTTCGGGATGCTGACGTACCCTTTGACTTGGCCCGATTGTACGCTGTTCACGGTCAGTTCAAAAGGCCTTTTAGAACCCGCCGAGTAGAAGAAGATCGGCTCATTGGCGGTGCGGTTCTTCTTCAGGATGTTCATGTCGTCGGCATTGAGCATCAGGCTGTACTGGTGGTGCTTGACGTTCGTGGACTTGAGCGTGAGGCCCAGGCCCGCGACCTTTTGGAGCTTGTTGTGGGTGAGCGTGAACTCGAAGTAATCCCTCTCGCCGAGCTTGCGAAGCTCTTCGATTTGGTCATGGTTGCGGGCAATGAGCGTGCCGAATTCGCTGCGAGCCATGCCGAGGTCGTTGCGCGTGGCTTCGAGCGTCTGCTTGGTGCTGTCAATGTCCGTGCGTGCCGCTGAAACGTCCTGAGTGAGCGCCCCGACTTCTTTTTCATCGGCCTTGGCCGGATCTTGGCTTTTTCACGCCGGAGGACCGCTTGCGTGCTCCCAGAACGCTTGCTCACATCCTCGACGTCCTTCTTCATCGCTTCGATGACTTGGGCGTTCGAGTTTTCCATCGCCGTAAGGCGGTCGTTGATGGTCGTCGTGAGCTCGCTCTTTAACTGCGCGCTGTCCGCTTTCACCGAATCCTGGATTGTGCCTACCTTGTTTAAAGTATGAATTTCGCTGATGGCTAGCAGGGCCATCACGACGAAAGCGACAATGAGCCCTATGTCGCGTGCCCCCCCCGAGCCTTCCTTCCTTGTCTCACCTGAAATTTGATCGATAGCCATGGCCATTCCTCCTGGTTTTTCCTTCCCCGCGCCTCTTTCCCTAGAGGTATCCCGCAAACCGCGCAGTTAGGAGTCGAACTCCCCTTCAGAAGTCCGACTTGGAAAACCTATACCGCACGCAGAATTCCACAAGCCTTGGAGTCGTAAGTTATTCATTTATTGGGCGTTATTTTAGGAGGGGGCTGCGTGACCTTTTGTTGTGCAAGCAATTCTTACGTTGAAAATGCAAGAATAGCTCAATTGCCTTTAGCTATAAGCTTGCGGCCTGAAAGGGGGAAATTGGAATGATTGGTCACTGCCGAGCAAGCTGCCCGATCTTCATTCGGCCTGCGCAAAAATTAAGGGAG
>QHZO01000065.1:11302-27096 GCA_003224695.1 Acidobacteriota bacterium | reverse complement strand
GATGATGCCCCGAATCCATCGAGAGCCGCTTCCTGACTTTCGAAAATATTGAAAACCCTGTCTAGGTTCGCCACCTCCATAAGGCGAAGGATCTTGGCGGGCACGGCGCTCATGCGCAACTCTCCCCCGGCGGTGCGCAGAGCGGTGGCGGCAGCCATGAGGCCTCCCATGCCGGAACTGTCTATATAAATGAGCGCTTTGAGGTCGAGTAGGATGCGGTGGCGCCCTTCAGCCATGACTTCGCGGAGTTGACGCCCAAGGTCGTCTACGGGCTTGCCTACCGTGAGCCGACCGGCGACCTCAAAGACGGTAATCTCGCCCACGTCGCGCCGTTTCAGAAAGGCTGCGGGCTGCACGACGCGCAGGGTGGTCGGGCTGGCGGCGTGCCCCGCCGGCTTCTTCCGATGCGCAACCCAGCCTTCTTTGTTAACCTGCATGGCACGGCCGATGGCGAGCGACTCGGGCGGAACATCGGCGGTGATGGTCGAGCCGGCGCCGACATAGGCTTAGCGCCCGACCCGCACCGGAGCCACCAGCATCGTGCCGCTGCCGATGAAACTCCCTTCTTCGATTGTAGTAGGGTTCTTCTTTTCGCCGTCGTAATTGCAGGTAATCGTGCCGGCGCCGATGTTGACGTTCGCGCCGAGCGTGGCGTCGCCCAAGTAAGTCAAGTGCCAGGCCTTCGAGCCGCGGCCCACGCGCGATTTCTTGACCTCCACGAAGTTACCGATGCGGGCGTTTTCTTCAATCACCGCGCCGTCGCGCAGGTGAGCGAAGGGGCCGAGGATAACGTCCGAGGCGACCTCGCAACCCGAGACGACGCAGCAAGGCCGCACCGTGACACGGTCGCCCAACACGGAGTCTGTAATTGTCGAATAAGGACGGAGCGTCGAGGCGCGCCCCACTCGCGTCTCGCCAAGCAGGCTCACGCCCGGCTCGACCACGGTGTCCGGCCCCACCACAACGGCGTCGTCAATGTAAGTGGCTTCGGGGTTGACGATGGTTACGCCGCTTTTGGCGAGCGCTTCGGCTTTCCGCAGCCGTAGGATTTTTTCCATTGCGGCGAGCTCCCAGCGGTCGTTCACGCCAAGCACTTGGCGAGAATCGGCGGCCACGGTGGCTGCGACTTTCTCCCGGTGACGGTTGAAGATTTGGATCAAATCGGTTAGCAGGAATTCCTTCTGGGCGTTGGCGTTCGAGAGCCGATTGAGGTGGGCGAGAAGCTTTTTGCGGTCGAAGCAGAGGATGCCGGAATTGATTTCGCGGATCCGGCGCTCGGCCGGCGTCGCCACTTTCTCTTCAACGATGCCCGTCACCCGGCCGCCCTTGCGCACGATGCGGCCGTAGCCCGTGGGGTCTTCGACTTTCGTCGTGAGCGCGGTCGCCGCGGCCCGGGCCTTTTGGTGGGCCGCGACCAGCTCGCGCAAGGTCCCGGAGTCGAGCAAAGGCGCATCGCCGACCACGACCAGGATCAGCGAACTCCCGGATTGCTCAAGCCTGTCGCGTGCCGCCATCACGGCGTGCCCCGTGCCCATTTGTTCCTTCTGCTCGATAAAAGCAAGGCCAGGGCGCTCGAAAGCCTTTTGGACTTCCGCGGCTTCGTGCCCAATCACCATCCAGGTCTCGCGCGGCTTGAGCGCCGCCACTGCCCGCAAAACGTATTCCCCGAGCGGCCGCCCCGCCAGCCGATGCAGCATCTTCGAATGGTCGCTCTTGAAGCGCGTCGCCTTGCCGGCGGCAAGGATCAGAACTGAAAATTTCGCCTCCGCCATGCGAGCTTCCATCCTCTCCGAGGCCTCAAAAGTTCTCAATAATCCAGACGTTGGTGTTTGTAGTCCCACCGACCGTTGGTAGGGGCGAACGGCGTTCACCCCCGGGGGGCGCATGCCATGCGCCCCTACGTCGGCTGTAGCGGCGATGTCCTCATCGCCGTTACAGCTAGGAACTTCAGCGCTACAAACCGGCCCAGCTTGGTGTCCTCGGCCTTAAACACTTCGCCCATCCCGCCTGCGCCGAGCATTTCTACAATTCGGTAATGAGAAACGGTTTGGCCGACCATAGATTTGCGGAAGTTTCGGACGAAATCCTTCGGACGATCGAAGTAAGTTTATGCTTAATCACTTCGGGAATCAACGATGAGCGCCATGTCTGGCAAATGACGCCAGTACGCGCCGTCATCGCTCGGCTGTGTGGTTGTTGGCTTGGTAGAATGTGCGGCGGCGTTTCGAGCGCGTAGAGTGAACGGCGATCGGCGCCAAAGGGCGGGCGGTTTCGCAGCCACAAAGGGGGAGTATGGAAAATTCAAATTTCGATCCGGGGCTAACACAACAATACGGGGACAAGCTGCGGCGAGTCATTCGAAAGGATGGAGAATTCAACGTCCGGCGGCAAGGCGGCACGTGGCGGGATATTCATCCATATGTGTTTCTGATGAATCAACCCTGGCCGATATTTCTGGGGGAGATCTTCGCGGGCTTCGTCACCGCAAACCTGCTTTTCGCGGTGGTCTACTACGCGATCGGTATCGATTCCCTGCGCGGCGCCGAAGCTCCAACCGCGATTGGGCGTTTCCTGAACGCCTTCTTTTTCAGCTCACAAACCTTCACCACCGTCGGTTACGGGACGATTGTGCCGCTCAGCGCGACGGCGAATCTGCTGGCATCGTTCGAAGCGATGGTGGGACTAATGTCCTTCGCCGTGGCCACCGGATTTCTGGTTGGCCGCGTGACGCGTCCTAGTGCCCGCATCGGATTCTCCGACACGATGCTCGTGGCGCCTTACCATGGCGGCACCAGCCTTCAATTCCGCATCGTCAACCGAAGCGTGAGCAACCTGATGGAACTGGAAGCTAGGATGTTGCTCATGACGGTTGAGAAGGTTGGAGAGCGCCTGGAACGCAAGTACGCCGGCCTCGCCCTCGAACGCGACCGGGTGCTGTTTATGCCGCTGACGTGGACGATTGTCCACCCCATAGACTCTCAAAGCCCGCTCAATGGAATGACCGCAGCGGCCCTCGCGCAGATGCAAGCCGAAGTCTTGATCCTGGTCAAGGGTGTGGACGACTCCTTCAGCCAAACCGTCCACGCGCGCTACTCCTATCGCTTTGACGAAATTGTCTGGAACGCGCGGTTTGCGCCTGCTTTCGACGTGGACGCGGATGGCGACTTGAGGCTTGAGCTCAATAAAGTCAGTAAGCTGGCCGCGGGATAACCCGTCGGCTGACGGGCGGACATTTGGAAACGGAAAGGCGCTGCGCGAGGGAGGGGGTTCCTGTCCGCGCCAGAGGAGCGGCGGTGGGCTTTCAAAGCAGGCGGAATTTGAACAGAATATATCCCACGCAAAATAGCGCGAGCGCCGCGCCGCCATAAATGCGCACCATGGCCCCACGGCGCAGCGCGGCTTCGATACCCTCTTCGCTTTGCGAGGTAATCAGAAAGGTAGGCTCGTTTTGGCCTTTTACAATCATGTTGCGGTCTTGGATATCTTTGGCTTGAGGGTTCTCTGTGCACGTCCCCGTGACGTCCAGGCTATCTCCGTCGCGGATGCAATATTCCGTGAACCGGTAGGCGGGGGGGAGGCTGCCGGACTCAGCAAGCCCGGCGGCGTACCCGCCCTCGCTTTGAAGGGCTAGCGTTTCGACCGCCCCCAGCATCGAATGTCCGTGCTCGCCGAGCCTCGCGGCATAGGCATTCAGGTGGTTGTCACTCACTTGGTACAATGCCAGAGATAGCCTCGGGTCGAGACCCGCGCCACCCGCGCCGAGGGCCGGGGCATGGGTCCGCTTTGTTTCCGTGATGCTCGTTGAGGCCAGTTTGACTTCGCAGCCGTTTGGGTCCACGGTCGTTCTCCCGGAGGCGTCTTCAAGGGAGAACTTTACGCCCTTCGAGTCCGTTCGGTAAGCGGTCCAGCTTCCACCGCCTCTTGATCCATGAGTCCATTTTTCGACGCTGACGTGGTAGTAGAGGCACGGCGTGTCGGAGATGGGACTGTTCACCGTCTCTTGGCCCTGAGCTTTCCCATGAATGTGAACCAGCCCCATGGAGATGCTGCGAATCGGGATTTCAGGGGTGTCTTTGAGAACTCGGAACTCGCGATAAATCCCGAAGCCTTTGAAAAACCAGTAGATACCCCAGCCGAACCCTAAGGCCGCTGCGGCCAGGGCTTTCAGGTCGTTGCCTGTCATGTCAGGGGGTCGGAACATAGTTTATGCCCCGAAACGGCGCCTACCTCGTTCGACAGCGACGCTCGCCGCGAACTCGGTAGATGGTTTGGCCCGCAAAGCTCCATGCCGGATTCTTCTGCGCAACGAGGATCTGGCGCCGCCTGCACGGCCAAATTACATGCGATTAGTATGGCGAACGATTCACGGTAGGCTTTTCGGGCTGCGTGAGTTCCTGGAAGCGACGGTCCTCCGCAAGCAACTGAAAGTCTTCGTCGAGCCGAGCCTGGTAGCGGTTGCCTGGCCGAAGCTGAACGGCAGCCTTCAAATGCTCCAGCGCGGCGTCGGGATTCCCCTGAAGCGCGAACGCCGCGGCAAGCGCGTAACGAATCTCCTCGCGGTTCGGGGAGGAGCGATCCGCCTTGCGCAGGTACTCAACGGCTCGATCGAGCTGACGGGCGTTCAGAGCCGCTATGCCCAGGTTATAGTTATCGGCTGAACCTTTCGGTGCGGCAGCCGCCTCGCCGATTTTCTGCTCGCACAACCTCAAATGAACGCGCGCGCGCTCGGCGATTTCCACAGGGGCTTCCGCGATGACTTTTTCGAACACCTCTTTCGCTTTGGAGTACTGCTCCTTCAAGAAGTAGCGCGTCGCGACTTCGAAGGATTTAACCGCGACGGTATAGCGTGGGTCCGCCCGGCGTTTGGCGGCGGCGATTTCAGCGTGAGCTGAGGCGGCGTTGCGGCGCGCGGGGTGGCCGTTCCCCGCAGTTCCGAGGCTCCGGCGGCGTGTCCCGCCCGCCCGCCCGCGCTTCGAAAGTTTTGTCGTCCCAGTCCGCCTGTTCCGATTTCGTCTCGACGTACGTTGCATGCTCATACCTTCCGGCAGCCATAACCAATATACTTTTCAATCGGTTATGCTCGCGACGTGTGCTTTCTGAGACTCCGCCTTCACACCTCTGCCCAACTCCTTATATATCAGAAGCTAGGCCCCGGTGTCAAATTACGGCCCTCGCCTCTGCGCGACCAGAATAAAGTATAAGCCGTTGATTCTAAGAGTCTTATTAATATATTGACGTCCCAGATGACGAGGGTGAGACTCAAACTCGTCGAGGTATAACGTCCTGACGAAAACGTTCGGACGCGCTGCGAGCTGATCTTTGACACGCTCGATAAAAAGAGCCGACACTGGGTGGACGTGCGGTCGGTGGCCGAGTTCACCGGCAAAGTCATTGCCCCTCCGGGTAAGACGGAGACGGCGCAGCGCGGCGGGCACTTCCCGGGCACGGCCAACATCCCTTGGGGAAAAGCCGTGAATGAGGATGGCACTTTTAAGTCCTACGACGAGCTGGTGAAGCTCTACGAAAGCCAGGGCTTCAAGCCCGGCAAGGAGACCATCGCCTACTGCCGCATCGGCGAGCACAGCTCCCACACCTGGTTCGTGCCGAAGTATCTGCTGGGTTTCGACAAGGTCCGCAGCTACGACCGGAGTTGGACCGAGTGGGGGGAACCTGGTGGACGCGCCGATCGAAAAGGGCGAGGCCAAATCTGCGCAGGCGCAGGCGTGCCTGCCTGTAGGGGCGATTCATGAATCTCCCCTACGACGCAATGCCCCGATGCCTTGGTGCGCCCCTGCCCAACCCGTGCGGACGTAAGGTGAGTGAACCCGCCAAGCGCACCGACGGCTCTTGAACCCCTAATTGGGTAGTGTCTCAGTTTGCTGTAGCGGCGATCCGTCAGCCGACGGACTCGCCGAGCTGACGATGGGAATGGCGGCGAGACACAGCTCGCCGCTACAAAATAATCAAACTGAGACACTACCGAAAAACCGTTTGACTTGGCGCGCCGCGGCCGGTATCTTCTGCGCGTGGTCATCGCTCGTTTCACACTTAAAAAGTCATTTTACTTTGCTGTAGTTGGAGGGTTGGCGCTGGCGGAGCTTTCGCCGGCCCGGGCGGGCCTCGCGCCGAGCGATAAGCTTTACAGCGACGCCGGGGTTCGTCCCGAGATCGTTCGGCAGGGAACTCTCGGGAGTTGCTATTTCCATTCCGTGGTGGCGGCCTTCGCGAACACTCGCCCGGACATCCTGGAAAAAATGATTTCAGCCAACGGCGACGGGACCTACAGCGTGACGTTTGCCGATGGGGCGAAGGAGAAGTCTTATCCTGAAGATATTATCTTCGCGCGGACGAGCGGCTACGACCGCTCCGACGGCCTCTGGGTGGCAGTCCTGTTCCGCGCCTATGCGCAGAGCGTGCTGCGGGCAACGATTCTCAAGGCGGTGGAGGACTCGAGCCTGTTTCCGATGGTCAAGAAGTACGCCGAGGATTTTATTAAGACCAACGATCCGCTGCTCCTCGCCTACGACCGCGCCATCCGCAGCCAGGTGGACCAAGCCGGGAACATTGACCGCAAGGAGCTCGAGGCTTCCCGATAGCGTTAAGGATTCGCTGGTCGGGATGCTCGAATCGGGCGGTTTATTTGACGCCATTTCGAATATGGTCAAGGAAAACGGGGAACTGTTCGGCGCCTATCGGGCAGTGGGCCAGGGCGGAATAGTGGAGCGCGTGATGCAGGTGTTCGGCGGAGAAAACGTCCTGACCGTCCCGAATCAAGATGAAAGTGAAACCGCCCGCGCGTTAACTGTCGCGACCCTGGACCATCGGCCCGTTGTCGCCTGCACGGCAGGCAGCCAATACTACAAGCTGAAGGCTTCCGGGAAAATGCTGCCCTCCGACGTCCAAGCCTGGTACGTCAATGCACACTGCTATACGGTGCTCGGTTACGATCCCGACGGGCGCGTGGTCACCGTGAGGAATCCCTGGGGTGAGCACCCGGACCCGGACGGCGTCCTCAAGCTGCCGTTGCAAAGTTTTATGCCTGCGTATCGCGGGATTGCGACGCTCGGGCCTTGATCGACCTTTGCCGCCACGCCCCTGACGGAAAAGGTCTTCACACCGACAGCTTTCACGAGTTTCAACTCTTCAAGTGGACGCGGACGGTAGTTTTGTCCACCTGCGTCAGGTCCACCTTGTCCTCGCGGGCAAGCCAGCCGAGCGCCAGGTTCACCGCGTCGCTCGAGCCGTTCACCTTCTTCTTCAGTTGCGTCACGGTTAGAGGCCCGTCGCTTGAAAGCACGTGCCAAATTTTACCGGCAGTTTCACCCACTGTGCTTTTGATTTCCATAGAACTTTGAAGTCCTCCTTCGTCTGCGGATGGGTCATTATAGATGAGCGAGGAGAGATTTGTAAACGCAATTCGTACGAGCGCTGGCCGAGCGGGCTCGTTTGGGGCGCCGGACTCGGATCAACTCGTTTCAATCATCTGGCCACCTCCGGATAGAGCGGAAGCCCTTGACTCGGTTTGTGGATTTCGCTAGGCTCAAACGTGGAGTCAATCACAATTGGAGGGAGGCTTATGGACTTTCAGGTTGGGGAGAAGGTGGTTTATCCGAACCAGGGCGTGGGCATTGTCGAGCAAATCTCCACACGAAATTTGACGGGCCAGACCCAAGTCTTCTACCTTTTGCGCCTGAATTCGAGCAGCTTGCGCGTGATGGTGCCGACGAGCAACGTTCAGAACGTCGGCCTGCGGCGCGTGGCGAAGAACCGCGAGGTTCAGGCGATGATCGAATACCTGGAGAAAGGCCGCACGAAATTGCCCGCCGACTGGAAGAACCGCTTCAAAGAGAATTCTGAAAAGATGCGCAACGGATCACTGCTGCAAGTGGCGGAAGTCTTCAAGACCCTTCTCATCCTCAATCAAGCCAAGCCGCTATCCTTTCGAGAAAAGAAAATGCTCGACCGCTCCTGGACGCTGCTCGCGGATGAGACGGCGGTGGCGCGCGGAGCGGCGCGCATGGAAGCCGAAGCGCTGCTGGTCAAAGCCCTCAGCAGATCGAACCTGCGTGTCCCTTTGCCGAGTTGAGTTTCGCCTCGCTCTCACGCTGGCCCGATGGCGATAAAAATCACCCGCGCATTCTCGGCCGGGCGCCTTGAAGTGTCCAAATGAGCCTTCCGGTCAAGACCAAGCCCTCCCCCAAGCTATTGGGGTAAGCTGAGAACAAACCACAAAGAGTTGTAGTTTTCTCTTGACAAGCCCATTTTCAGGTGCTACCTTCCCTCCTTCAAAACGCTTCGGCCTCCCGCCGGGGCGAAATGCGCGGGACTGGTGAGCGGCGTAAAGGCGGCCCTCACCAGGCAGGCCCAACGGCCCGAGGGGAATCGGGCCGAGACCACTCCCGAAAGTTCTAATAAAAAGTCGCAGGTTTATCTCCGGAGGCAATCATGACGGACAGGGACACTATTTCCATGGCGACGAAAAATACGACCTCCCCAAGCGAGCCTCGAGTTCCGAGCGGGGTCGCCGTACCGCGGCACTTCACGCGCCCGGGCGTTCATCCCTTTGACGAGCTCGAGTGGGAAAGCCGGACGGCCTCCATCCAAAACGAGAAGGGCCAGACGATTTTCGAGCAGCGCAACGTCGAAGTCCCCAAGGACTGGTCGCAGACGGCGACGAACATCGTGGCTTCAAAATATTTTGACGGCAAGCTCGGCACAGCCGAGCGTGAATCGAGCGTAAAGCAATTGATCAGCCGCGTCGCGGACACCATCGCCCATTGGGGCGCCGAGGGCGGCACTTTCCAAACCGAGGAGGACGCGCAAGCGTTCCACGACGAGCTGACGCATTTGCTGGTGCGTCAGAAGGCGGCGTTCAATTCTCCGGTTTGGTTCAATTGCGGTCTGTGGCATAAGTACCGCCGGTCGTCGGAAGGCGGCGGGTGGTACTACGAGGCGGCCACAGGCTCCATCAAGAAGGAGACGGAGGCCTACCGTCATCCGCAATGCTCCGCCTGCTTTATCAACTCCGTCCAGGATAACCTCGAAAGCATCCTCAACCTTGCCAAGACGGAAGGTATGCTCTTCAAGTGGGGTTCGGGTACGGGCACGAACCTCTCCCCCCTCAGGTCTTCCTTGGAGTCGTTGTCGGGCGGCGGTGTGGCCTCCGGTCGCCTGTCTTTCATGAAGGGGTACGACGCCTTCGCGGGCGTGATCAAGTCCGGCGGAAAGACGCGCCGGGCGGCGAAGATGGTGATCTTGAATATTGACCATCCAGACGTCGAGGAGTTTATTGAGTGCAAAGCCAAAGAGGAGCGCAAGGCATGGACATTGGTCGATGCCGGCTATGATCCTTCCTTGGATGGCGACGCGTATAGCTCGATCTTTTTCCAGAATGCCAACAACAGCGTGCGCGTCACCGACGAGTTCATGCAGGCGGTGGTCGAAGACAAAGATTGGACGACGCGCCGCATCAGCGACGGCCGGCCCGCCAAGGTCTATCGCGCGCGCGACCTGATGCACAAAATCGCTGAGGCCGCCTGGCAGTGTGGCGACCCGGGCATGCAATTCCATTCGACCATTAACAAGTGGCACACCTCAAAGGCCACCGCGCCCATCAACGCCTCGAACCCTTGCAGTGAATACATGTTTCTGGACGATTCGGCTTGCAACCTCGCCTCCCTCAACCTGATGAAGTTTGTGGCTCCCGACGGCTGCTTCGACGTGGAGGCGTTCCGGCAGGCAGTGGACGTGTTGATCCTGGCGCAGGAGATTCTGGTGGATAACGCGAGTTACCCCACCGAACGCATCGCCCAAAATTCGCACGATTTCCGGCCGCTCGGGCTCGGATACGCGAACCTGGGCGCGCTGCTGATGGCGAACGGCCTGCCGTACGATTCCGACGGCGGGCGCGACTTTGCGGCGGCCATTACCGCGCTCATGCACGGCGAGGCTTACCTTGAGTCTTCGCGCATCGCGGCGGAACTCGGCCCGTGCGCCGGGTTTCCCGTCAACCGTGATTCATTCCTGGGGGTGATTGCGATGCACCAGCAGTCGCTCGCGGGCATTAACTCGCGCAACGTTCCCGATACGCTCTGGGAGGCGGCGAAGCGCGTTTGGCAGGAGGCGCTCGGGAGCGGCATGAAGCATGGCTTCCGTAACGCACAGGTCACCGTGCTTGCTCCGACCGGCACCATCGGCTTCATGATGGATTGCGATACCACGGGCGTTGAGCCGGATTTGGCTTTGGTGAAATACAAGAAGCTGGTGGGCGGCGGGCTCATCAAGATCGTCAATAACGTTGTTCCCGAAGCGCTCCTCCAGCTTGGTTATTCCGACCAGCAGGCGGCAGAGATTGTGAATTTCATTGACGCCCACGGGACCATCGAGGGAGCTCCCTACTTGAAGCCCGAGCACTTGCCCGTCTTCGATTGCTCGCTGAAGCCGGCCGCGGGCAAGCGCGCCATCCATTACATGGGCCACGTGCGCATGATGGCGGCCGTCCAGCCGTTCATCTCCGGCGCCATCTCGAAGACAGTCAATATGCCCGAGGAGTCCACCGTCGAAGACATCATGCGCGTTTATATGGAGGGTTGGCGCCTGGGACTCAAAGCCATTGCCATCTACCGCGACGGGTCGAAGCGCGTCCAGCCGTTGAGCACCGCCGATGCGAAACCGAAGGACAAATCAGAAGTCAGAAGTCAGAAGCCGGAAGTCAGAAGCGAGAAAAAGGATCAGGGCGGGACCATGACGGATGCGGCCGAGGGGACTGGCGCGCCTATGGTGACGCCTGCTTCGGGCGGGCCCGGGGCCCGGCGTCGGAAGCTCGACGACGAGCGCCGCGCCGTCACCCACAAGTTCTCAATCGCCGGGCACGAAGGGTACCTGACCGTGGGCCTTTATGAGGATGGCCAGCCGGGCGAAATCTTTATCACCATGGCGAAAGAAGGCTCCACGGTCTCCGGGCTGATGGACTCGTTTGCCACCGCAATTTCGCTGGCGCTCCAGTACGGCGTGCCGCTCAAAGTTCTGTGCGACAAGTTCAGCCACACGCGCTTCGAGCCGAGCGGTTGGACGAATAATGCGGACATCCGGTATGCCAAGTCCATCATGGACTATATCTTCCGCTGGCTGGCGCTGAAGTTTCTGCCGCGTGACGCCCAGCCGCGCGAGGAAGCCAGCGTCCAGCCGTTGAACGGCACGGAGGCCGAAAAAGCGGCGAGCATGATGTCGCAATTCACGCGCGCGGCTTCCGGGGTGCCCGTCTCGCAGCCGCAACTTGCGGGCGTCGCGCCCACCGATGATGCGCCGAGCTGCTCGGACTGCGGCGCCATCATGGTCCGCAACGGCGCCTGCTACCGCTGCATGAACTGCGGCTCGACCAGCGGATGCTCGTAAGGAGGAAATTGCCGAGACAACCTTGACGCCCGAACAATAGTCGAAGATAATGAGTGTGCAGCCCGGAGGGGGGCTGTCCTGAGTTTCCGGGACAGCCCCTTTGTGTATTTAGGGGGATTTTATGAACATACCGGAAGCACTGAGGGCGATTTGCTCGACCCATGAGGGCTACTGCTGGTTTTGCGATTCGAAGCTTCCGGCGGCCGAAAGCGCCATCGCCGAGGGCTGGGACGTCCAGCGTGTGGCTGGCGACCGCGTGGCGAGCATTATTCTGGTCTGTCCGGCGTGCCTGCGGAAAAAAGCAAAGCGAAAAAGAGTTTCCGCGCCACCTCTCCCTGCGCGTATACAATTCGACCTGCTGAGGACGCGGACTCCAAGGGGCCGCGTATTGCCGGCGGGCCGCGCTTGAGAGGGCCAAGCCATGAAAGAAGAGAAGCTCAAAGCCTTCTTCGAAAACCAGGTTCATGCGGTTGTGGAACGCGCCGCGGTGGACCAGGGAAGCTTCCTCCCATATTTTGCGGAGCACGACCCTCGCGATGACGAAATCCTCGCTCTGCTTGCCGTCTCGACAATGGCGAGCGGAGACTTTGCGCCCGACGCCCGTTTCCCCACGCCGGTCGAAGCGTTGGCCGCGCTCCCTGCCGACCTGCGCTCGGAAATTTGCCAGGAATTTCGCCGCCACTTGAAGTATTGCCTCAATAGGACGCCCTCAGCTTAGAAGAGCAGTGGCGAGTGGTTAGTGGCAAGTGGCAAGTGGCAAGAATCAATTGCCCGCTGACATCTGAAAGCTGGTTGCCCAGTGCCTACTGCTTACTGCTTACTGCCTTCCCTCTAGCCAAGTCCATCTTCTTCGCCAAATCTGCCAGTGCTAGAATTCCATCTCGAGGAGGTGCGAATGAAAGTCACCGACCCAGTTTGTAAAATGACAATTGAATCCGAGACAGCGGCAGGGAAGAGCGAATACAAGGGGCAGACTTTCTATTTCTGCAACCCCGGGTGCAAAACAAAATTCGACCAGGACCCGCCAAAATACGCTGGCAAGTAGAGGTGGTTCATCCTTCGACTTCCCTCACGCTTCGACTTCGCTCAGCGTCCCTGAGCGAAGTCGAAGGAAGGACGGTGAGTCCGTCGGCTGACGGATCGAACCGTGAACCGCCCCTACGAGTTCATCGCCACGGGCAGGTTTTCCCGCACCTGCTTTTCGTCCACCATGTTTGAAATCACGGCGGAGATGTTCGGATTGCGAAGGGAGTACGCGTAGGCCTTCTGGTGCAGGCCCATCTCGCCTGGAACGAGCTTCGAGAGCAGCGCGGCGCGCTCGGGGTAGGGAACGGGCGAGCGGTCGCGCTGGAAAACCGCCTGCGCCGACTTCATGTTGATCACGCCGAAATCGCGCCGCTTGGCTTCCGCGATCGCCGGCTCGACGTAGCGCCGGTTGATGATGTTATAGGCGACCATCGCCATCGAATAGACGCCCGTTTCCATCGCCGCGCGGAGTACGGCGGCAGGGTCGGAGTGTGAGGAGACGCCGAGAAACCGCACCTTGCCTTGCTTCTTGAGCGTTTCGAACGCCTCGAAAATTTCCGGGATGCGGACCTCCTCGGGTGAAGCGGCTCCATGCGGGCACATCAAGATGTCCACGTGGTCCGTCCGCAGGCGGCGAAGGCTTCCCTCAAGCGATTGGACGATGGTTCTGACATAAACGTTCGGGCGGTCAATCTTGGTTCCATATTTCTTTTCGAGCGCGTTGGCGATGGCCATTTCCTCGATTTGCCGCTCTTGCCCCGTGAAGTAGCCGCCCATATATTCCGGCATCGTCGCCTGTCGGCGGACCATATCCTCCCCTGCCGTGTGCAGAATGTCCGCCTGCTCGGTGGCCTGAAGGCTTTTGAAAACTTCGAGGTAGGCTTTGTAGCGATTTCCGGAGAAGGGATCCACTTTGGTGTTGATGAACACTCGGTCGCGGTAGGCGCCCTGGATGAGCTTTGCATAGCCTTCTTCGGAAAGGCCGTCGTTGTAGACGGGCGAGGTGTCGAGATAGTTGAGCCCCATGCCGATGGCGACTTCGACGTGATGAATGGTGTCGGGCTTGATGGGGTCGCCGCCACAGACGATTTCCGATACCATAAACCCGGTGCGGCCCAGCCGGCGATAACCCATCTGCGGGTTGCGGTTGCGCCATTCCGCGCTGCCGGCGCTTTCCTGTTCCGCTTGAGTTGGCATCGCCGCCGCGGGATTGGCGAGGCCCGCCCCGGCGGCGAACGCCGTGGAAGTCTTCATGAATTCCCTGCGGCTCATCGGCTGGCTCATCGGTCCCTCCCATTCCATCGAATGTAACGAATTCTAACCTAAATACGCCGTCAAGTGGCCGAGACAATGATTCAAGATGTCTTCGGGTGATTCCCCGTCCAAAAGCCCGCCCGCAGAGCCGGATTGCGGGGCGTCTTGTGCCCTATAATCAGTTACCAGAAATCGCTCGCAGGAATTTAAACGCTTGGATGGCGCTTGCATAGGGCGGCTGCTCGACTGAAACCTTAAGAATTCCATATGCCGGACAATCGCCAACAAGTGGGAAGGAATAATTTCGCTCGTACTCCCTCGTTTTGATTAAAATCAAAGTATGTTTGGCTACACATTTCGAAAGCACTCGTCCAAGTCTGAAACGCAAAAGAGGTTTAAGCAGCATTTCGGCGGCCGACCGTTGGAACAAATTGTGACGACTGCGCGGACTTTCCCGTCCGCCTCTCGCGTGGACGTTCAGCTCGCGATTGAAGCATTCTTCGCGGGCCGAGATATCCCGACACTGTTCGGCATTCATTCCCCCATGAGCCACGAGACGCCAACCGTGGCTCACCTCCTCACTCGGGGACCTTTTCCGGTAGAGTTCGGTCCACTCCAGCACGACGAGGTGGACATCGGTGACGCCGCCCCGGTGCGCTGTCTGAAAAACGGACTATGGTTGTCAAGGAACAGAGAGCTCCCGTTCGCTGTCCTGTTGTCCCCGGCGATTGATTTCAGGACGGGGGCCCGGGGAATCCATATCGAATTAGCAGTCCCACAGGGCGAGCAGGGGCTTGAGTTTTCGCAGAGTTTCTTCCGCGATCTCGAGTCGCGCGTCAATGCCGGAGGAACATATCGCGGTCGAGTCATCTCGCTTGAAGAGCATCACGACTATTCCGGGCGAGGCGGAGCGGTGAAGGTGCACCGACTCCATGCGGTCCGCCGAGAAGAAGTTATTCTGCCCGAAAAGACTCTCCGGCTATTGGACCGCAACGTGGGCGGCTTCATCCAGGCGCGAGGCCACATCAAGGGCCTTGGCCTCTCGGCGAAAAAGGGGCTTCTGTTTTACGGTCCGCCGGGGACCGGCAAAACGCACACCATTCATTACCTGGCTACTCAAGTACCGAATCACACCACTCTTCTGATCACCGCCGAGCAGGTCGGCCTGCTCGACGAATATTTTCGCCTTGCCCGCTTCTTGCAACCCTCGATGGTGGTTGTCGAAGATGTGGACCTGATCGCCCGCGCGCGGGAACAGATGGGGAGCCCGTGCGAGGAAGCTCTCCTCAATAAATTGCTGAATGAAATGGATGGGTTGCGGGAAGACGCCGAAGTCATATTCATACTCACCACCAACCGCCCGGACCAGCTCGAGCCGGCGCTGACTTCCCGGCCTGGCCGTATTGACCAAGCGATCGAGTTTCCTTTGCCGGATGAGGAGGGGCGCTCGAAATTGGTCAGACTTTATTCCCGAGGCCTCGAGCTTGGCGGGGACCTGCTCGAGCTGATTGTCCGCAGGACAAAGGGCGCAAGCCCGGCATTTATTAAGGAGCTCATGCGCCGAGCGGCCCAATTCCAGTTTGAATTGAGCGCTGGCCCGGGTCTCCAGCAAGCCGCTCTTGAGGGAGCAATGGAAGAGATGGCGTTTACTGGTGGAACGCTTAACTTGAGACTTCTGGGGGGCGCGAACGCTGAATTCGGCTCCGCAAGCGAGCCTTTGGCTCGGCAGATGAAGCCGCAATAAATGGAGGAGTCCCTCCTCGAATTTGGCTCCCGCATTCCTGGCCTTCCCGGCAGCATTGCCCGCGACTCGGATTGAATGTAACGAATTCTAACCTCAATACGTCGGTAGAGAGACAATCTGCACGTCCGGGCTGCCATTCCGCGTAGTAATAAATGTCCGCGGGCGGGCGGTTCAAACATAGGGGAGGCGTCTTATGGCAAAGCATCGCGCCGTAATGTTTTTGGGGATGTTCGTGGTGGCGGTGCTCGCCCTTGCGGCGGCGCTGCCACGGCCCGAGGGATCGGGCTACCACTTGATGAAAAAATACCAAGTCGGCGGGGAAGGGTTCTGGGACTACTTGAAGATGGATAGCGAAGCGCGGCGGCTTTATATCTCG
>QHZO01000065.1:4503-11186 GCA_003224695.1 Acidobacteriota bacterium | reverse complement strand
AGCCAAAACCGATGCCGGTCCGGACGGAATTATCTATGACGCGGCCTCCCAGCGCGTCTTCACCTTCAATGGGCACGGCAACAGCGCCACCGCCATTGATGCGGCAACGGGGAAAGTCGCCGGAACGATCCCGCTCGACGGCCGGCCGGAATTCGCCGCGGCCGATGGCGCGGGCCACGTTTACAACAATCTCGAAGACAAAAGCATTGTGATCCAAATAGATTCGAAGTCACTCAAAGTGCTGAACCGCTGGCCGCTTGCGCCTTGCGAGAGCCCCTCGGGCATGGCCATTGACCCCGAGCATCGGCGGCTTTTTATCGGCTGCCACAACCAGATGATGGCCGTCATGGACGCTGACACCGGAAAGGTCGTCGCCACTCCTCCCATCGGCCGCGGCGTGGACGCGAACCAGTTCGATCCGGGAACGGGCCTGGCCTTTAGCTCAAATGGCGACGGCACATTGACCGTGATTCACGAAGACTCTCCCGACAAGTTCACCGTGGTGGACAACGTGCAGACACAGCGCGGCGCGCGCACGATGGCGCTCGACCTAAAGACCCATAACGTGTACCTTGTGTCGGCAGATTTCGGCGCGCCCCCTGCGCCGACCGCCGACAATCCTCATCCGCGGCCGACCATGGTGCCGAATTCATTTGTGGTCCTGGTCTACGGGAAATAGCGCCAGGCGAAAGTTCGGTCAAACCGGGGCGGGCGAACTGGATTACTTCGATCTTCATAGTCTGGCAGCCCGTTGCGCCCTGCGGGAAATTGCCGTGCGGCCCGCCGGACTCCACGGGCCCTTTGCCGTGCACGGCGCGCGGGGCGAGCGCAGCTTTAAAATGGCCAGCAGGCCGCAAATTGAATTTCGCCGGGAATCTTGCGCGCGCTGCGGGCAAGTGATGTTCGAGTATTACCGCTCGCCCGACGGTCACTTCGGCGTCGCGAACCGGCCATGCGAGTCGGGCCGCGGCGCAGAGGCGGAAATTGCTTGCCCCACTTGCGGCGCGCTGTATATTTTGCTCGACCGTTTGGATGCTCAAGGCCGCCCGGTCCGGAGGGCGGGGGAAAATCAGGCAGGGCCGAGGCTCTTGAAAAAGTCAGTCAAGTGAGCGAGTTTCTAGCGAGGCCCGACCATGTCCGCGACTACCTGGCCCGCCGCGGGCTCGTGCGGCCCGCGGATCGGGTCTCGGTCGCGGAGCTCGGCGGCGGCGTCTCGAACATCGTCCTGCGGATTGAGGTGGGCGAGCGGCGCTGGGTGCTCAAGCAGTCGCTCGGGAAGCTCCGCGTCAAGGACGACTGGCGAAGCGACCGCGCGCGCATCGTTCGCGAGGCGCAGGCCATCGAAGCGCTGCGAGCGGTGCTCGGCCCTTCGCACCTCCCCGAGATCGTTTACCTCGATCGCGAAAACTTCCTCTTCATCATGACCGCGGCGCCTCTCGGCTCCGTCGTTTGGAAGGAGTCGCTCATGGAAGGGGGCCGCTCGGATCCCGGCATCGCGCGTGAGGCCGGACGGCTGCTCGCGCAAATGATCAACGGCTCCCGTGCCGACCCGGTTTTCCAGCCGGAGTTCTTGGATCGGACGGTGTTCGAGCAGTTGCGAGTGGATCCTTACTACCTCACGACCGCCGAGCGGCACCCGAATCTCCGACCGCAGTTTGACGAGTTGATCGCCTACGCGCGAAATATAACCACCGCGCTCGTCCACGGCGACTACAGCCCCAAAAACATGCTGGTCTCGGGCGGCAAGATTTTTCTAATTGATTTCGAGTGCGTCCATTGGGGCGACCCGGCGTTCGACGCCGCATTTCTGATCAATCATTTGCTTCTCAAGACCTTCTACCGGCCTCGATTCGCGAGCCTTTACGGCGAAGCTCTCAAGGAATTCCGCGATACCCTGGCGAAGGGGCTTGGCGATGAGAGGCCCGGGGAATTCGAACGGCGGACTATGCGACACTTGGGTGGGCTCATGCTGGCCCGCATGGACGGAAAATCGCCGGTGGAATATATCCGCGACGAGGACGTCAAGAATCGCGTGCGGCGCGTCGCGGAGCAAATCCTTATTGAAAGGCCAGATCGGCTCGGCGAGGTCGTTGAATTGGTCCTCCGCGCGATCAGCCGGCCGTAAAGGAAGAAGCGAGCGGAGGGGGAATTCTGATGGCGAGCATTGCGGCAATCAAGGCGCGCGAGGTGCTTGACTCGCGCGGCGAACCCACCGTGGAAGTGGATGTGTTCCTGAACGACGGCTCCCGCGGGCGCGCGATAGTGCCCTCGGGGGCCTCCACGGGAAAGCACGAGGCGCACGAGCTTCGCGACGACAATCCCCGCCGGTATCACGGGTGCGGCGTGCGCAATGCGCTCGATCATGTTGAAATCGAAATCGCCACGGCGCTCTACGGCAGGGAAGCTTCGGACCAGGCGGGACTGGACGCGCGATTGATCGCGCTCGATGGGACGCGCGAAAAGCGGCGGCTGGGCGCAAATGCCCTTCTCGGGGTTTCGATGGCTGTGGCGCGCGCCGCGGCAGCCTCTGCGGGGTTGCCGCTCTACCGCTATCTCGGCGGTCCGCAGGCGGCGGAGTTGCCGGTCCCGCTCGTCAATATCTTGAGCGGGGGCCTGCACGGCGGAGGGAATTTCGAATTCCAGGATTTTATGGTGGTCCCGCTGGCCGCCAACGATTTCGCTCAGGCGCTTGAACACGCGGCGGCGGTCTACGCGGCGATGAAGGATGTCTTGAAGGGCCGAGGTGTGTACCGGGCGGGCGTCGCCGACGAGGGCGGATACGCTCCGACACTCCAATCAAACCAAGCGGGATTCGAACTGATGACCGAGGCCATCGAGCGCGCGGGCCTTAAACCCGGCGTCGATGCAGCCATCGCCGTGGATGTTGCAGCCAGCCAGATTGTCAGGCATGGCCACTACCACTTTGAAAGCGAACACGCGCGTCTGGATGCGGAAGAGATGGTCGCGCGTCTTGCCGCTTGGGCCGGCCGATATCCCGTGGTCTCGATCGAAGACGGGCTCGGGGAAGACGACTGGGCGGGCTGGAAGCTTCTGACCGACCGATTGGGCGCGCGCGCGCAACTGATTGGCGACGATCTGTTTGTCACCAATCTTGAGCGCCTCGGCAAGGGCGTCGAGGAAGGCGCGGCGAATGCGATCCTGGCGAAGCTGAATCAGGCCGGAACACTCACTGAGACGCTCGAAGTGATCGAGTTCGCGCGCGAAAACCGTTACCGCGCCGTGGTGAGCGCCCGGTCGGGAGAAACCGAGGACACCTTCATCGCCGATTTAACGGTCGCGACGGCGGCCGGCCAAATCAAGATCGGCGCGCTGACCCGCTCGGAGCGGCTCGCCAAATACAACCGCCTGCTGGCCATCGAGCGCGAGCTCGGCCCCCGGGCCGTCTATCGGGGCCGGGAACGGTTAGCCTTCAACCAGGCTTCCGTCTAAACAATCCTCTTGACACTATTCGTTGTAACGACTATAGTCCCGCCATGAGCGGAAAGCTCCAGGCGGAGATCCGGCAGAAGCGTCCGTTTGCATCCCCCGCCGCCGAAGCTTACCTGAACGTTTTGCGGACGGCGGACCGGCTGGGCGAGGCCTTCGAAAGCGTGCTCAAACCCTTCGGCCTGACGCCCACGCAATATAACGTCCTGCGCATCCTCGCCGGGGCGGGGAAGGCGGGCCTTTCGTGCAGCGAAATCTCCGAGCGCATGCTCACCCGCGACCCGGACATGACCAGGCTTCTCGACCGGCTGGAGCGCGCGGGCCACGTGACGCGCGCGCGCGAGGCACGGGACCGGCGGGTGATCACGGTGCGCCTGGCGCCGAAGGGCCGGGCGCTGCTCGCCGACCTCCAAGGGCCCGCGGCGCGCTTCGAGCGCCAGAGTCTCGGGCGGCTGGGAGGCAAGCGCCTCAAAGCCTTGGTCGGGTTGCTGGAAGAGGCGCGCGAAACCGTACGCTGAGTTCTGCATCTAATAGTCGTTGTAAGGATTATCTTGATAAGGAGGGAATCTTGATCAGCCGACTCTTCAAGACCGAAGCGGACCTGACGCTCACCGCGCTGCGCGTGGTTCTGGGCGGGGTCTTCTTCGCGCACGGAGCGCAGAAAGTTCTCGGATGGTTCGGCGGGTACGGGCTCGCGGGCACCATGGGAGCATTCACTCACCAGATGGGCATCCCCGCCGTCTTTGCGGCGCTGGCGATTGCGTCGGAATTTCTGGGCGGAATCGGCCTGGTGGCCGGGGTGCTCAGCCGCGTGGCGGCGCTCGCGATCGCCATCGAGATGGCGGTGGCGGTTGCCCTGGTCCACGTCCACTACGGTTTCTTTATGAACTGGTTTGGCAACCAGAAGGGTGAAGGGTTCGAGTATCACCTGCTGGCTATCGTTCTGGCGGCGGCAGTAATGGTGAAGGGCGCGGGCGCGTTCTCGCTCGACCGGGTCGTTTACCGGTTCTTGGCGGAAAGCGGGACACCGGCGAAGGAAAGCGGCGCCGCCGCGACTCGTGCCTGATTCGCGCCGCGGTTTGGAAATTCAAGCGTGCGGGCATAGCCCGCAAAGGGGAGATTCATGATCAAAGTCATTAAGTCCGATGAACGGCATGTGGCGGATTTCGGCTGGCTCAAGACGCGCTGGCATTTTTCCTTCGACCAATATTACGACCCGTCGAACATGCACTGGGGCGCCCTGCGGGTCTTCAACGACGACGTGGTTCAGCCCGGCAAAGGTTTCGGCCGGCATCCTCACCGCGACATGGAGATTGTCACCTACGTTCTCGAAGGCGAGCTTGAGCACCAGGACAGCGCGGGCAACCGGGGCGTGATCCGTCCGGGCGAAGTGCAGGTGATGTCTGCGGGCACGGGGATTCAGCACTCCGAATCCAATCATTCGAAAGAGCGGCCGGTCCATTTCCTTCAGCTATGGATTCTTCCTCGCACCGACGGCCGAAAGCCGCGTTGGGAGCAGCGCGAGTTTCCGCGCCAGGCGCGGGCCGCGAAGCTGCTTCCCGTCGTCTCGGGCGGCAACCTTTCGGGAACGATGGTGATTAATCAGGATGCGGAAATTTACGTCTCGGCGCTTGGGCCGGGCGAAAAGGTCCGGCACACCAGTCGCCGAAATCGCAAGGCATACTTGTTTGTGATTCGGGGTAGAATCAACCTGAACGGCCAGGCGCTCGCCGCGGGCGACCAGGGCCGCATCGCCGACGAGCGGCAATTGGACATCGAGGCGGCGGAAAACTCTGAGTTGATTCTTCTCGACCTGCCGGAAGTTGAATGATGGTCGGAGGGGCGCCGGCCGCGATTTTTATAAACGGAGAAGAAAGTGACCTTCTATAAGACCGAAAGATGGGGATTGCTGATTCTTCGGAGCGTTGTCGGTATCACCTTCCTAATGCACGGCGGGCAGAAGTTTTTCTTCGTTGGATTTTCCGCAGTGACGCCGGAGATGGTGAGGGCGGGGATTCCTTTCCCGGAACTCGCCGCCGTGGTCGTGACCTTCGTGGAGTTGATTGGAGGCGTCGCTCTGCTCATGGGGCTTGCCACGCGTTATGCCGGCCTGCTGATCGCCATTGAAATGGGGGTGGCGATCTGGAGGGTTCATTGGTCGGCAGGGTTTTTTGCCCCGCAAGGCGTGGAACTTCCCTTGGCGTTGGGCGGAGCGGCCCTGGCATTGGTATTTACGGGCGCGGGAGACTTATCCATGGACGACATATTGTTCGGGCAGGAGAAGTGACTGGCTGTAGCGGCGAGCTGCGTCTCGCCCGCTCGAATTAATGAATCGCGGCGAGTCCGTCGGCTGACGGATCGCTGCTACAGCTTCGTTTGCGGTCGTGCTAGGGACTTGCCTTGGACGCCGGCAGCGCGAATTTCGCGTCGTCCACCGGAACGTTCTGTTGGAGCTCATCCACCTGAATGGTGAAGCGGCCCCCTGGCCGCGCGAGCGTCCAGCGGAACGGCACCTTCGTGCCGTCGGCATCGCGATAATCCGCATAGTCAATCTCGGTGGGATTCGTGCCGAGCGGCGTATCCTGGTAGCGGATCAGGCGAACGAGCAGCCCGCTCTCCTTGTCAAAATAGAGCCGCAGGGGCGGTTTGCCCTCGGCGCGCGCCAAGACCACATAGGCGTCCGCGTCGCCGACTTTTTCCGGCGGGAAAACCCGGAAGCGGTTGTAGAGCTGCTTGAGGTCAGTGGCAAAGCGAAAGTCTGCGTCGAGTTTTGCCCCCTCGGCTTCAGGCGCGAACATTTGGCGCGGCGGGCGGCCGCCGAACCCAAGCCAGCCCGTTTGCCCGTCGAACGCCGTGATGCTGTCGCCTTGCGGCGCGTGCATCACGGACAGGCGCTTGTCCGGCGCTTTGGCGTACACCTCGATCGGAAATTGCTGGCCGCCAAACGCCGTAATCTTACCTTTCTCGATTCGGCTCGTGATTTTGGCGAGCGCGTCGGCGCCACCAAGGGCTTGGACATATTTATCAATCAGCGCGGCTCCGGCGGGCAAAGCCGGCGGCCGCATGGGGGCTCCAGAGGGCGGCCCGCCTGGCCCGGGCCCGCCAGGCCCTCCTGTGGGCGCTCCTCCGGGACCTGCGTGTCCGGGCCCGCCCTCGGGCGGCATGGGCGGGGGCTCGGCTACGGAAAGAATGGGTGTTGGCGCGGGCTCGCGCGCGCCGTGATGGCAGGAATAGCA
>QHZO01000065.1:0-4478 GCA_003224695.1 Acidobacteriota bacterium | reverse complement strand
GATGGCAAACATCATTCGCATCATTTTGCGGGCGGTCTCTTTCGGGAGTTTGTCGTCTTTATCCATCGCTCCGCGAACGTGGCAGTAGTCGCACTCGACGCCGAGCGACGCGGCGATGAATTGCATTGAAGGAAGGATCTGGTCGGCGGGAACGCCTTTCAGCTCTTTAATGTTCTTGTAAACGTCTTCCGCTTTTTTCCCTTCGAGCTGCTGGGGTGTCAGCTCCTGCCCGCCTTGAGGGGCCGCGCCCGCCGCCGCTAATCCCCACACCAAGCCCCAGACTATTGCGATCACGCCCAGTATCGAGATAATCGCTGCCTTCGCTCGCCCCATGATTCGCCCTCCTTGCCAAATTGTCGCGGAAGTATAGCAAACTTCGGACGGCCCGGCCTGGCGCGCTCCGTCTTGACCAAGGTCTGTTCAGAGCTACTTTCTGGGGGAACGAAGCGAGGCACCTGAGTTAGGGCGACAGTCTACGGCTTGGAAGCAGTCTCGTGAAACTCGAAAGGTTGGAGTCGAGATCCGTCGGGTTTCGAAAAATAGCCGCTCATGCTTCGGCAACCTGGGGAAAAACTTCCCTTGATCTTGCCGGTCACATGGTCCTTAGGGTAACGCTCTTCGAGAAGTGAATTACCAAAAGAGTCGGCGGCACCGGACAGCCACAAGGTCTTTCCGACCCGAACGTACTGTTCCGTTCCTGAAAGCGTTGTGCCTTCCGCCGTGAGTTCGAGGCGGACCTGCGTATCCGCCCCGATCGTTCCGGCAAAGCTCATCGTAAAGTTCGAGCAAGGAATCCGGACTGCGGGAGAGGCGTTGACAACCTTCAATTCGTGTGCGTTGACCAGGACCCTGAAGGACGCCGCCGGGTTACCGCCATGTCCCCACGGAAAGGCTTGAAACAAGAATTCACTCTGGTGTGGTGAGGAGGGAAAGAAGTCCCAAAACTCTATGCTGTTTGTATGTTTGAAAATAATGTCGTATGTGGCGCCTTGTTGGTTCGCATAGCGGATGAAGCCCGCCGGGGTTAGCCTCAAAAAGGGTTGTTCGAAGTCACCACCAACGCTGCCCACTCGAACTAGGCCGCTCGAAGTGGCTAAGCCTGCCTGAAGAGGACCTGGCAGTTCGGCTCGGATCTCCACGGCAAGGGTGTAGGGGCGATCTGGGAAAACCTTTGTTTCCCCTGAAGGAAGCTCTTCGCCTGATTTGGAAACCAATTCCGGCGAACTCGCCGGACCCCACGCTACGGCAATAAGCGAAACTTGAGCCTCCCCGCCGCTTTTCCATTGCACTGGATAGGGAAATGAAAACTTATTTTCCACGACTTCCGAGGGAGGCTCAGCCGAGGGGGCGACGACCGGGAACAACAGAATTATGACCACCGCAACATTTCTTGGCATGGGGCCCTTTACCTGCCGAACGGCGCTTGTCCCGACGTGTCGGCATTAGCAGCCGCTCAGAGCGCAAACAGGATATTGTCACGAATTCTATCACAGGGACTTGATTGCGGTGAGATACTTCGCCGCTCCGAACCTTGGTGCCTCGGGGCCCGTGCTTATCCCCCCGAGTTTCGGCACGGCGCGAAACTGCGCTTCACCGCTGAGCAAGCGCACGAAGGCTTTGCTTGCGCTGAATTGCCTTGGTCATCTCGATAGGGATGAGCCAGAAGTAAAGCGGGAGTTCTGGGCAGTCTGGGCATCCAACCTGGATGGCGGGCGCGATTTTTCGTCGGGTATGTTTCTGTCACTTCCAGGTTTTTACCCTATTGCGGCGAGTTTTCCTTTTTGGGTAAAGTCGGCTTCATTAGTTTGGGAATGGAGGCTCACCATGCAAGCCACCCGAGTCGCAGTCAAAGCTTTGGTTATGCTTTTCGTGACCGCCGGTTTTGCAGTGGCACAAACCGTTGCAGGTCAACCCGATGCCCAAGATCTGTTGAGTAGTGTTGAGCAGACCTACCGCGCCATGACGACCTATTCGGCGAAATCAACGGCGGCAGTGGAGATGAATGGCACGAACATGCAATCGAAGATGGAAATCCCAACAACCATCGCAGGCGATTCTTCGGGCAGATATCGCATGGAGACTAAAGGAATGGTCGGCATGGTTGTAGTATTCGACGGTGCCGACGTGTGGTTTTACACGCCTCAGGACAATAAGTATTTCAAGCGGTCTGTTGGAGGGCAGGCGTCAAGCGCTGCGCCTGGCGCAGATGCGATAGCAGCCGGGATGGGTGCGGGTTTTGGCGCGAGTTCGTTTGCAAGTTACAAACATTTAACCGGGAACGTCAAGGACGCCAAGCTGCTGCGGAGCGAAACACTTCACATAGGTGGATCCGATGTGCAATGCTGGGTGATCTCGGTGGAGTACGGCGCCCCGGACTTGTCGTCCGTTCAAACTGGGTCCGAGCAGAATAGCAGCGCCATGTCCTTTGACCCTTCAACCTTCTCCCTCGCGAGAACCTTGTGGGTAGACAAGGACCGATACCTGGTTTATCGAGAGGATTCGACCACCAAGATGACGTTGCCTGCCCTAGGCGGGCCTACGGAGACCAGCCAGAGCGTTAAATACGAGAGCGTCACGGTGGACCCACCCCTTCCGGAGGATACATTCACTTTCACGCCGCTCCCGGAGCGACTGAAATGGATTTCAAAGGCCTGAAGTCTAAAACTCCTTCACCAAAGTAGCGCGCGCGAGCTCTTCCAACCGCTCAGAAACCACGCCTATTCTCCCAGTGTGAGCACCGCGCGGAACTGCGCTTTTCCGCTAAGCATGCGCCCGTAGGCTTCACTCGCCCGCTCGAGGGGATAGGTCTCGATCATGGGCCGGACGCGGGTGAGCATGGCAAAGCGGAGCGTGTCTTCGGAATCCGCAGGCGCGCCAGAGGGCCAGCCCTGAAGGCTTCTGCGGTCGCGGATAAGAACTGAATCGCCAGGTGCCCGAGCCCGCCCACGCCATGTACAACCACGAGATCCCCAGGCCGCGCTCCGCGTTGGCGCTCAGGCCTGGGCCGCTGCTTTGTACGCGCTCGCCTGGTTCAAGCGCTCGATCGAGGCTGCATCCAGTTTCAGTTTCGTCGCTTCAATCAAGTCATTCAATTGCGCGAGGGTTGTGGCGCTGGCGATGGGCGCAGTGACGCTCGGCCGGGCGAGGAGCCAGGCAATCGCCACGCGCGCGGGAGTCGAATGCAATTCTCGCGCAACGTCATCGAGCGCCGCGAGAATCCTGAGGCCGCGTTCGTTGAAATATTTCTTGAGGAACGAGCCGCGAGCGCTTTTCGCGAGGTCGGCCTCAGAGCGGTACTTGCCCGTCAGAAATCCGCTGGCGAGCGAAAAGTAGGTAATGACGCCTAGATTTTGCTCGACACACAGCGGTTCGAGATCGGCTTCGTAGCCGGCGCGCTCTGAGAGGCTGTACTCGGGCTGGAGCGATTCGTAGCGCGGCAGGCCGTTCTTCGCGCTTGTCGCGAGCGCCTCGGCGAGCCGCGCCGCGCTGTAATTTGAAGCGCCGATGGCGCGGATTTTGCCTTGCCGGATGAGCTCGGCGTAGGCGCCGAGAGTTTCTTCGAGCGGCGTCGCCTCGTCGTCGCGGTGCGATTGGTAAAGGTCAATGGTGTCGGTCCTCAGCCGGCGAAGCGAATCTTCTACGGCGCGTAGGATGTAGGCTTTCGAGAGTCCTTTGCTGCCGGGCGCCATCTCCATGCCGACTTTGGTGGCGATGGTCACATCTTTGCGCCGGCCGCTGCGCTCGAGCCATTTTCCGATCAGCGCTTCCGATTCGCCGCCCTGGCAGCCGGGCGCCCATTTCGGATAAACGTCGGCGGTGTCAATCAGGTTGAAGCCGGCGTCCACGAACGCGTCGAGCAATTTGAAGCCCGTCGTCTCGTCCACCGTCCAGCCGAACACGTTTGCGCCAAAAGCCAGCGGCGCCACTTCGATTCCGGAATTTCCGAGTTTCCGCTTTTTCATGTTGGAACCCTCCAGACTTCATGGGATTCGCTAGACCCCAGATTTGATTCGTGCTTCCGTGCGAAGAGCTTCGACACCATTCGATCGCTTGAGAACACAGCCAAAAGCTACCGGCTTTTTCGGCGTTTCCAGAGGAATTCAGCGAGCTCGAACACGCCGAAGACGATGAGGCAGAACCAGAGGTCCACGAGCGTACCGGCATCCACATGAAACGAGCAGTGGCGGGCGCCCACGGGCAGGTAAGGCATGAGGGTAAAGTAAAGCAGGTTGCCGATCAAAATGACGGCCAGGTACTTGAGCCAGCGCTTCGGCCTTGCAGTTTTATTTTCCATTGCGGCGCCTTGATTATGCTCCGGGAAGTAGCAGCGGATTGGCGCGTGCGGGCCTAGATGGAACGGTGACTGCCACATTCTTAGGTCCTCGCGGATCAACCTGCCCAATTCCTCGAATCCCCTTCGAAGACGTGGGAGCCGCCCTCCATTGCCGAGCAAGAGAAGGACCATGAGGATGACGAAA
>QHZO01000324.1:7325-9261 GCA_003224695.1 Acidobacteriota bacterium | reverse complement strand
CAATGACACCAACTACCAGGGCAGCGCCAGCGGCACGCTGGTGATCGGTAAAGCCACGGCGACGGTGACGTTCAACGCCGGGACGCTCAGCCAAACTTACGACGGCAGCGTGAAGACAGTGGCTACCACGACGACCCCCAGCGGGCTGACGGTGGATCCAAGCTTCACGGGCACGCCCAAGGACGCGGGCAGCTACCCGGTGACGGCGACCATCAATGACACCAACTACCAGGGCAGCGCCAGCGGCACGCTGGTGATCTTGAAGGCGGCAGCGACGACCAGCTTCACTTCAACAGCGCCCGGCTCGCTGGCCTACAACGGCTCCTATACTGCGGCGGCGACAACGACCGGAGACGGAACGCTGACGATTGGCGCCAGCGGCGCCTGTTCGATCTCAGGCGGGCTGGTGACGATCACGGCTGGTTCGGGGACTTGCACGGTGACGGCCACGACCGCCGACGGCACCAACTACTCGGGATCGTCGGCGACGCCCCAGACGATCACGGCCATCAAGGCGACGCCCACGGTCAGCACATGGCCCACGGCCAGCGGGATCACCTACGGCCAGGCGCTTTCGGCCTCCACGCTGACGGGCATTACAGCACCGGCAACAGGCACCTTCGCCTTTACCACGCCGTCCATGACCCCGAATGCCGGGACCTACAGCGCTTCGGTCACCTTCACACCGGCCGACACGAATAACTACAACACAGTGACCGGAAGCGTGAACGTGGCGGTTGCCAAGGCAACGCCGGCGATCACGTTTGGCACTGCCCCGACGGCGACGTATCCGAGTGGAAACTTTACAGTCAGCGCCTCGACGACGAACACCGACAGCAGCGCACTGACTTACAGCGTGAGCACCGGGCCGTGCACGCTGGTGAGCGGAGCCACGTTCAGCCCGAGTGGCACGGGGTCGTGCGTCGTCCAGGCGAGCGGCGCGGCAACGACCAATTTCGTGGCGGCGTCGAACACGCAAACCGTGACGATAACCGCGGCGCCCTACAACTTCATCGGGTTCCTCCAACCGGTGGACAACGCGCCGGTGCTCAACACCGGCAGCGCCGGCAAGACGTATCCCGTGAAATGGCGGTTAACGAACCCCAGCACGGGCACCTATATCAGCAACCTAACCACAGTCACGAGCATCCAGTACGCGCCCGTGAGCTGCTCGAACTTGACGACCGACCTGTCGAGCCCGCTCGACACGACGGCGACGGGAGGAACGGCCCTCCGCTACGACTCAACGGCCAATCAGTTCGTTTACAACTGGAGCGCGCCCTCCCAGAAGGGATGCTACGTGCTGATCTTGACGCTCAGTGATGGCTCAGTTCATACGGCCAACTTCAACCTTGGGAAGTAACAGGAGAAAAGGGGAGGGCGACTCGAGCCCTCCCCGCTCCTAATCCAGTTGAAGCACTGAGGCCGCACCGAGTTGCAGCGACGGGTTGGCTAGCGACGAAACGCAAGCTGTGTTGAGCGACGGTTGGGGCCGCGAGGACTGATTCCAAGGAGAGCGCGGCGGCCCCCGCCGTCGGAAGTTCGTACCGCGCGGTAAGAGGCCGAGCTTCGCACGCGTCAGCCGACCGGCACAGGGCGGGGCGAAGGCTCAGCGAGATTTGAGATAGCGCAAAGCTGGTTTGTTGGGCGAAGGTTGGCGGGGCCCCGAGCTGTAAGATTCGGGGCGCGGCGGGAGAGGCCACTCTCCCGCCTCGTTTTTTTTGCGCTGTTTTTTGCCCGATTATTGGCAACCCGGCGACGGATTCACAGTCCGGGGCCGACACACAACATTGCTCGCTCCCTGCCGCGCGGAACCCGTCAGCAGACGGTTTGATTCGGGGCGGAAGGGAAAGGTATGATGCGACGCCGGCAACGGCGCCGCCGGATTTGGGGTTTTCCTGTAGCGCCGGTCTATCCCTCGACAGGCTCGGGACGG
>QHZO01000324.1:0-7300 GCA_003224695.1 Acidobacteriota bacterium | reverse complement strand
TCGTCGTTGGAGCGGGAGCCGGCGGCGGCGTGGTCGCCAAAGAGCTGGCAACGGCGGGCTGGAACGTGTTGCTGCTCGAACGAGGCCCGTGGCTCAGGACCGGGAGCTTCGGCCATTCGGAGCTCCGACAAAGTTTTACGAGCGCCGTTAGTCCCACGCCCTTCGGCCCGAAGTTCTCTGAAGTCCGCACGGTGCGGCCGGACACGAAGACGCCGGCGCGAGTTGTCCACCCGCGCGACGCCCTCTACGGGACCCTTCCCGCTTGCGTTGGCGGCGGCACGGTCTATTACGGCGCGCACGCCTGGCGGTTCCACCCCGAAGCATTCCATCTGAAATCGTTTGTCGGCGAAGTCGCGGGCTCGAACCTCGCCGACTGGCCCATGAGCTACGATGACCTGGAGCCCTACTACGAAAAAACTGAATACGATCTGGGCGTAAGCGGCGACCTCAACCCCTATGGCCCGCCGCGCAGAAGGCCTTTGCCGCTCCCGCCGGTTCTGGAAAATAAAGAGGCGGAAGTGCTCTATCCCGCAGCCCGGCGCCTCGGTTGGAAACCGTTTCACGTGCCGCTCGCGATTTTGTCCCAACCTTATCGCGGGCGAGCCGCGTGCACCCACTGCGCGTACTGCAATGGCTTCGGATGCGAGGTCGGGGCCAAATCCTCGACGCTGGTCAGCGTCATCCCGGACGCGCTCTCAACGGGCCATTGCCGGCTGATTACGAGCGCCTTCGTTCGGGAAATCAGCGTGGATAGCCGAGGCACTCCCGACGGCGTTGTTTACCAGGTCGAGGGCTCATCCGTATGGCAGAAGGTCAAGGCCCGCGTGATCGTCCTGGCGTGCTCGGCCACCGAGACGCCGCGCCTGCTGCTCAACTCGAAGTCGCGGTTTTTCCCGCAAGGCATCGGGAACGAGCACGACGAGGTCGGGCGAAACATTGAAAACGACGGAGGTCAGTTCGTTTATGGCCTCTTCGAAAACATCGTGACGGACCAGACGGGCCCGGGCGCGTACTTCGGCGTTACCACACGCGGCCGCCGCTCGGATTCGTCCAACGCATTGGAAGCCCGGAAGGAGTCCCACGATTCGGGGCGGGACTCAAAGCGTTTTACCGCAAATACTTTTTGCGCTCGATATGGATCTATTCCACCTGCCACACCTATCCGCGCTACGAAAACCGCGTGGACGTGGACCCGCTGGTGCGCGATGCGCGCGGCGTGCCCGTGAGCCGCATCACTTACCGCCAGCACCCGCGAGACGCCGACGAGATGCAGTTTATGGTTAACCGCTCGGAGCAACTCCTGTTGGAAGCCGGAGCCCATCGGGTCGTCAAGCCCGAGATCGCCCGGGAAACGGAGTACGGGATTTCAACGCATCAGCAAGGGAGCTGCCGCATGGGGAATGACCCGAAATCTTCCGTCACCGACCGGAGCGGCCGCGTCCACGGAGTGCCCAACGTCTACGTTGCCGACGGCAGCCTTCTTCCGAATCCCGCAGGCATGAATCCCTCGCTGACGATTCAGGCGCTCGCCTATTGGGTGTCGGACCACATCGTCAAAAGCGCGTAGGGGCAACCCTTGTGGTTGCCCATGGGCGGGTACAAGACCCGCCCCTACGATTCCCGCGCGAGCCTTCGCAGCGCCTTGCCGGTGACGCGCATGGTGAGCCAACCCTCGAGAACTTTCGCTCCCAGCGATTTGTAAAATTCAATGGCCGGAGTGTTCCAGTCAAGCACCTGCCATTCGAACCGCGCGCATTTTTCGGCAACCGCCATCTTCGCCAAGCGCCGAAGCAATGCCTTGGTCTTCGAGGAACAGCGTCGGACGGCCAGTCCAAGTTGAATAATGGTAGAAAAAGAGCGCAAAGCCGGCGGGCGCGCCGTCCCACTCGGCCACGAGGACGCGGAACTTCGGCGACTTCGAGAAGCCGTCGCGTGCGAGGTCTTTCGCCGTCGCCACCGCCTGCTCGGGCGCCTTTTCGTAAGCGGCGAGCCCGCGAATCAGCTCGAGAATTTGCGGGATGTCTTTGCGGGTCGCAGTTCGGATGCGCAACATGCGAACATTGTAGCAAGCAGCGCAAGGCGGCGGCGCTCTCGGCGGCGTAGGGGCAGTCCGTCGGCTGAGGGATGGCTGCCCAAGGGCGGGCACGAGGCCCGCCCCTAAGTTCTCCTCAATGAATCTCCAGTTGACGGGGGCGACGGCCTGGGATTTAATGGCCGCGCGCACGGAGGATTCGCGTACGGGCACGGGGCGCCGCGCCCCTAAAGTAAACCGCATCGGGCGTGGAGGATTCACATGAAGAATCGCAGAGATTTCCTGAAGAGGGCAGTTGGTGCGGCCGCCGCAAGCGCCGCCATGGGAACCCACCAGAGCCAAGCCGCCGGACGCCTCGCCTGGCCGGGGCCCATCGGCCTCGAGATGTACACCGTTCGCTACCAGTTTGCGAAAGCGCCCGCTGAAACTTTGAAGGGCGTCGCCGCGGCGGGCTATAAGGAAATCGAAGCCGCCGCATTCCTTCCCATGAATTTATCCGTCGCCGAATTTAAGAAGGAAATCGCAAAAGACGGCCTCACGAGCCCCAGCGGCTTCCTCGAAGTGCCGATGAACGGCGACGAGTGGAAGAAGAGCGTGGAGCAGGCGAAAGCCTTCGGATGGAAATACGTGGTAGTGGCCTTCGTCGAGCTCGCGGACGCCGACCGCTGGAAGCGCCTCGCCGATCTCTTCAATCAGTGCGGGCGCACTTGCCGCGACGCGGGCATCCAGTTTTGCTACCACAATCACCTGCGCGAGTTCGCGAAGGTCGGCTCGACCTGCGGCTACGACATCCTGCTCACGAATTGCGACCCGGCGCTGGTGAAAATGGAAATGGATATTTTCTGGATCACTTTCGCGGGCGCGGACCCGCTGCCTTACTTTAAAAGGTATCCGGGCCGGTTTCCGCTTCTCCACATCAAAGACATGAAAAAAGACGCCGTCGGAAGCACGACGGAATTTCCTCCCGACAGCGGCCCAAACCCATTCGCGGCGGTCGGCCAGGGGAAAATTGAGTGGGCGAAAATTTTCGCCCACGTCCACGAGGCCGGCGCCAAGCATATCTTCGTCGAGCAGGACCGCTCGGACGGCTCCCCGCTCGAAGCCATCAAGACGAGCTACGATTACTTGCGGAAATTGCGTGGGAGCTAAACTATAGCGCCCGTTAGCCGACGGGCGTCTTGTGCCCCGGCCCGCATCGCGTATTGAAGGTGACGGATGCTCCGCCATCGCGTCGTCGGGCGTGCCGGAAGGATGAAGCCCATGGGCCTTGAAGGAACCATCGCCGCAACGGAAATTGACGAGCTCGAAGTTTTCCTCAATTCCGACGCCGTGTCCGATGACGCGCTGAACATCTCCTCGCTGCACGGCTTCCTGACGGCGCTGGTGGTAAGTCCATCCCTCATTCCTCTCAGCCAGTGGTTTCCCCTTATTTGGGGTGAAGAAGAGCCGACTTTCGATTCGGAAGATCAAGCCGAGCGTGTCTTGGGACTGGTGCTGAGACTTTACGGCTCAATCGCTGAGGATCTTGCCGAGCGGCCAGAGAAGTTCGCTCCCATCCTGCTCGAGAAAGACCAGGCCAAGTCTCCTCGCCCGGATTCGCGGGGTCTCGACATCCGGCCTGAGGACTGGTGTGAAGGCTTCAGCCACGGCGTCGGTTTGTGCTTCGAAGATTGGGACCCCTTAATCGAGGACGACGTGGCCGGAATCCTCTTAGCCCCCATCATTGCTTTTTCGCTTCCCGAGTCCCTAAAGAAATTGGCCGAGAAGGCTCTTTTCGAGACCGCGCGCGCGGAACTGATCGCTCTGCTTCCTCAAGCCGTCCGAGCGATCTACGAATATTGGGCGCCCGAGCGAGCACATATCGGCGGCAGCCTGGTCCAACCCGCCCGCGTTAAGGTTGGGCGCAATGATCCTTGCCCGTGCGGCAGCGGGAAAAAATATAAACGTTGCTGCGGCGGGCGGTAACAGGTACCGCAGACCTCAACCACGGAGGTCCGCGCTACCCGCTGCCCACATCAATTTCCCGCGAGCCGCGACACACAGCCAGATCACAACGCTGGATACTTGGTCGCCAGATAAGTGCCTACCCGCTGCCCACTTCGCTCGACCCGCGCCGTTCGCTTCGTTCAGCGGTCTATTTTTGCTCCCACCGCTTGTTTGCGCGCGGCCGGCTGGTAGGCTCCGGCCGGGGCGCGGAAGCTGATCGCCAGGCGATTCCAGGCGTTGATGGCGGCGACGGCGGCCGTCAGATCCACCAACTCTTTTTCGGAAAATTCCTTTCGCGCGAGCTGATAGACGTCGTCGGGCACGTGCCCCTGGCTGACCAGCGTCACGGCCTCGGTCCAGGCCAGCGCCGCACGCTCGCGGTCGGTGTAATAGGGCGCCTCGCGCCAGGCGTCGAGCCCGTACAGCCGCTGTTCGGTCTCGCCGGCAGCTCGCGCGTCTTTGGAATGCATATCAAGGCAATACGCGCAGCCGTTGATCTGTGAAGCGCGCATGCGCACGAGTTCGAGAAGCGGGGCTTCAAGCCCGCTCCCACGGATGTATTGTTCGAGGCCCAGCAAGGCCTTGGTAAGCTCCGGAGCAACCTTCACGACGTTGATTCTTTCTTGCATGAATGATCCTCCTATGGAATGGGATGATGAATTCCCTCAAAAAATCGCTCATGCAGTTTGGATGCCTCGCCGCAGCCGTCGGTGCACGTGGGGGCACGGCGCGCGGTGCCCTTACCGCGCAGATATTTTGTCTTGGTTTCCCCTATAATAGGGCGGCATGGAACGAGAGGAAGTTATTCGAGAAGCCTGCGGCGTTATCCGCCGCCACTTGCCCGCCACAGAATTTAAAGTATTTCTTTTCGGATCCTGGGCGAAGCATACCGCGGAGCCGGCCTCCGACATAGACCTCGCGGTTTTGGGACCGAAAGCCCTCGATGACATGCTTTTGCTCCGCCTGCAAGAGGAAATCGCAGCCATTCCCACCTTAAGGCGAATTGACGTCGTTGATCTGCATAGAACGGACGAGCGATTCCGCCAAGAGGTTTTGAGTCATGGCCAGCCGCTATGAAAAAGCCGGCAATCTTCCGCTCCTTCACGGAGTCCATCGAGCGGTTTTCGGAAATCTTAAGGGAGTCGAAGACGGTGGCCAACCGTGACTCGGCCATCAAGCGCTTTGAACTGACCTTCGAACTGGCCTGGAAATCGGCCCAAGCCTGGGTGGGTGACCAAGGCGTGGTTTGCCGGTCGCCGCGGGATTGCTTCGCGCAGATGTTCCGCCTCGGCCTGATCGCCGACGACCCCTTGTGGCTCCGCATGATCGCGGACAGGAATCTGTCCGTCCACACTTATAACGAAAAACTCGCCGAAGAGATTTACGCCCGCCTTAAAGACTATCTGCGGTTGTTTACCGCATTAAACGGTTCCCTGGAAAAGTAAATTTTCCGGCGGCGAGGCGTAGGGGCACGGCGCGCCGCGCCCCTACATCCGGCCATGGGTACGCCCGCTCTAAGTGCGAGCGGGACCGCGCAGATACTTTTCGGCGTCACGCAAATCTTGAATCGAGGATTCGGACAGCACGCGGAAGATCACCGGGCGCGGCGTTTTCGGCAGCTCCTCCCCCGTCACGCAATCGCAAACCACCGCTGCGGTTTCCCCGAGGCCGCGGTGCCAATTCTGTTTTCGCGCGTCGCGAAAAACCAGTTGATTGGGATGGAACCCGGCGGCGACCAGCAGCACACGCGCGAGGCTCAAGAAACGCGGCCAGCGCGACGCCGAAAAAGTCGGCAATCAGTTGGTCCAGCGCCACGGCGGGTGACGGAGGTCCCGCGAGTTTCTTCCCTCGGACGTAAACGCCGCTTCCACGTCGAAATTCCACCCAGCCTTCCCGCTCGAGCTGTCTGTAGCCGGCGCTGACCGTGTTCGGATGGAGGTGGAAGCGCCGGGCCAGCTCGCGCGTCGACGGGTGCCGCTGCCCCGGACCGAGCTCCCCGCACAAGATCCCCAGAGTGACTTCCGTAATGAGCTGCTCCCGCAAACTGACCTCAGGCCGGCGCGCCAACCAGAGTCGCATGCGCCCCATTCTAGACCGCTTTTCTCACCGTGCGGATGGCGCGAAGCTCGGTCCTCGAGATCCGCGGCCGTTCATCCGGTGGTCGCAGACGCGCTTCGCGAATGGCAAATTCAAGATGGCAGATTTCAGAGATGGCCGGACCGGAATTGCAGTCTTGAGATGGCAGATTTCAGAGACGGCCGGAGGCGAATCGCAAATTGGAAATCGCAGAGGTCAGAGAAGTCCGAGAAAAGAATGTTTGTCACATAAAAGGCGGGGGAGCGAAAGAACAAAGGCCGCGAGCGCTCGCGGCCTTTCCGGCTTAGGCCATTTGGGTTCTTAGCCCTTTGGACTTGGACCGCGAGAGATGGCGCCGTTGGCGGGTCCGACCTGTTTCCCGGCGACGACTCACTAATCGGGAGCGAAGCTTCACACCCACCCGCGCGGGCAGGGACTCAAGCTGGTCTTGGATCAGGACGGTGCTGTGGGTCTCGTATCAAGCAGCAATTTCGCCGTCCGACTTGAAATCAGGGACCTCCGAAACGGACTTCACCTCGATCAATTTCTTCCCCGACCGGCGGTGGTTATTTTCCGCGGAAACCTCTTTTTTCATTCTTATCAATGTCCCGGGCGGCGATCGGCCAAGCCCGATTATGCCCGAATAGCGAAAGATTACGAGCAGGTATCGGCCCGACTCAGTTTGGTCCCAAGCTTCATAGACCCCGCCCCTCCCGCGTTTGAAGACCGCCGCCGAAGCAAAGACTTCTTCTACTTCCTCAGGAGTGATGGCGCGTTAGGCGATATGCTCGACACGGTCGAGGGTCCATTCGAGATCGTCGATTCTCATGCACTATCTGCAAAGGCCGGGGCATGATGCGACGTTCGGCGTGAGGAATCCACGCATAAATAGCAATGGCCGCGGATGCTCGCGGCCATTGTGTTTAACTGACGACTGAAAACTGACGACTGTCACCTGTAACCCTGCCGGCCTCAAGGCCGGCGCTACAGACATTCAACTTTCGACTCTCAACCGCTCCTTGACCCCTGAGTTGAGCAGCCACACCATCTGGAATTTGAAATTTGAAATCTCAAATTTCAGAAAAAGCCGAGCGTTATTCCCGATGCCTTCCCGACCGAGGTCGGGACATCGGGACGGTTCTCTCTTAGAAAGGAGGTGATCCAGCCACAGGTTCTCCTACAGCTACCTTGTTACGACTTCACCCC
>QHZO01000323.1 GCA_003224695.1 Acidobacteriota bacterium | reverse complement strand
TTTCCCGTTTGCCAGTGGGCTCAAACCGTTCGCGTCACGATTTGGAGTGAGCGCGGGTTATCCGGGTCCAAGCCTTTGACGCCCGCCAGCAGGCAGGTGAAGAGCTGGCCCGGAATAATATACGGGATGGGCGAATAGATTTCCGGAATCTCGCCGGGGATGCGGACCGCGCGCGTGGTCGGCGGCAGCCGCGCCCCATGGGACGAGAAGGCGATGGTCTCCGCCCGCAACTTCCCGAGTCGCTCGGCCAGCCGCTTCAAGTCACGGAACGCCTTCCCCGGCGGCATCAACAGAATCACCGGGAAATCGCGCTCGACCAACGCGATGGGGCCGTGACGGAAGTCCGCGGAAGAAAACCGCTCCGCCACCACGTAACAGGTTTCCATGAGCTTTAGGGCCAACTCAAAGGCGTTGGCGTAATTGATTCCGCGCGCCACCACGGCGCAAACGCGCATATAGCGGTAACGCTCCACGAGCTCGCGCAACTCGGTTTCGAGCGCGAGCGCTTGTTTCGCCCAGCCGGGAATTTCGCTGATGCTGGCCGAGGTCACATGCGAGCCGAGCGCGGCCGCCAGCAGGTAAAGGAGCATCAACTGGCCGGTGTAAGTCTTGGTGGCGGCCACCGATCGCTGCCGTCCGGCCCGCACGAGGAAGGCGTCGTCGGCAAGCCTCGCCATCGTCGAGCTCCGCTCGTTGGTTATAGCCAGTGTGGTGGCGCCCTGGCGCCGCGCCGAGCCCAGCACGCGATTGATGTCCGTGCCCTCGCCCGACTGCGAAATCCCGATGACCAGGGCGCGATGGAAATCCAAAGGCGCGTGATAGAGCGTATGAACGGAGGGCGCGGCGAGCGACACGGGAATTCCAGTGGTGATTTCCAGAAGGTAGCGGCCGAAGGTGGCGGCGTTGTCCGACGTGCCGCGAGCCACCAGCACAATCAGCCGGAAGCCCTGCCGGCGCGCGAAGCGGCTGAATTCCTTCGCGTGCTCGCGCTCGGCTTTGAACGTCCGCTCGAGAGCTTCGGGCTGCTCGCGGATTTCCTCCATCATCAGCGACATGGGCGGCGCTATTGTAGCGCAGCAAGACCGATTGGAATGCGCGAATTCCCTGCAATGCGCGATGATGTGGCAGAATCGAAAATTCATCCAGGTGCCCTCCTTGCGGCCGGTTGTTAACGCCAAGGGGATCTCAGGAGGTCTCGAAATGCGAAAAGCAAGTCTAGCCATGTTATCAATGCTGTTTCTGGCGACGCCGGCGCGCGCCGACCAAATCACGCTCAAGAACGGCGACCGGCTCAGTGGGACCGTCGTCTCATCGGACGCGAAGACGCTCGTCCTCAGGACCGACTACGCCGACACGGTGACGATAAAGTGGGACTTTGTCGAGCAGCTCGAGTCCAACCAACCCCTTTATGTCGGGACGAAAGGCGGGCAGGTCATCGTCGGGCCCATGAGCACGAGCGATGGAAAATTCGCGGTGGCGACCAAAGAGGCGGGAACGGTTGCGGTGGCGAAGGCGGACGTCACTTTCGTTCGCAATTCTGTCGAAGAGAAAAAAGTCCAGGCAGCGATCGAACGCTTGCAACACCCCAGCCTCGCGGATTTGTGGACGGGAGGCCTGGACTCGGGCCTAGGTCTGGTGCGCGGCAACTCCGAGAGCAGCAATTTCTCTCTTGGGTTAAATGCGATTCGTGCGACGACCCGCGATAAAATCACCTATTACACAACCTCGGCCTTCGCCCGCAGCAGGGTCAATAATATCGTAGCGACTACGGCGCAATCCATCGCCGGCGGCGTCCGCTACGACCTGAACTTGAGCGACAAGACGTTCGCCTTCGGCACGCTGGATCTCTTCAACGACCGCTTCCAGGATCTCGACTTGCGGACCGTGCTCGGCGCCGGAGGCGGCCATCACGCCATCAACAACAAGCGCACCACGCTCGACTTGTTGGTGGGCGGCGCATTTGACCGCGAATTCTTCACGACCTTCAACCGGTCTTCCGCCGAAGTCTTGCTGGGCGAAACCTATACGCACAAGTTCCTCGCCTCCACGGCTTTTACCCAGGCCTGGTTCTTTTATCCGAACCTCTCTTCCACGGGGAATTACCGCAGCACCCTGAGCCTTGGCCTCGTGACCAAACTCACGCGAGTTCTGAGCTGGCAGACCTCCTTCAATGATTTTTATCTCAGCTTCCCACCGGCAGGAAAGAAAACGAATGACCTGCTGCTCTCAACAGGTCTTCGACTCACCTTCGGCAACGAGGCGAAATGAAGCCCCCTTCGAGCAGCAATTCCGGCGCGATCCTCCGTTTTCTTGCGAAACTGCATCGCCTTAATTTGAGGCAGCAAGTTATATGCGAGGTGTTTGGATGCCCAGGTACTCCTGGATGGACACGCCGACTTTTCCTTGAAACCGTTCGGCGAGCGAGGGAATCGAGCCGCTGGGCTCATCCAAGGCGATGCGCTCGACCCGGTGCATGGGATAAAAGACGGTTGCCAGGCCCACCGTGCCCTCATCCGGGTCGAGGACCTGTCGAACAAAATCGTCGAACGAGCCGATTTCAATGCCGCGCAAGGTCACACCCGAGGCGGTCAATGCCAAAAGTTGTCCCCAGATTTTCTCTTTCGGCGAATGCAGGCTGACGATCACGATGGAATTGATATCCATGCCGTCTTCCGTTCAGAAGGCCAACCCCCGCTCAGCTTTCCGTCGTCCCCGCCCTTCGATCCGTCGGCTGACGGACTCAGGGCCGTGAGCGGAGTCGAACGGCGAAGGCGGGGACCCACGTCCACCTACTACCAAATCTGGATTCCCGCTTCCGCGGGAATGACAGGACACCGCCTGCCGTATGGCTTGTCGGTATTATACCTTCCCGGAAACGTGCAGGCGCGCTTCGGTTCTTTCCTGAAGCTCTTTGATAGTGATTCCCGGAGCGATTTCTTCCAGCCACAAGCCGTCGCTCCGCACG
>QHZO01000064.1:6698-10200 GCA_003224695.1 Acidobacteriota bacterium | reverse complement strand
CGATGAATCGCCCGCAAGCAGCACCGCAAGCCCTCATCCCGGAGCGGCGGCGAAGGTTGGAACGCCGCCAAAAACCGCGCGATTTCTCGGCGTGATTTTCCGCACGCTCCAGCGCGGCCTGGAAAAATTCGGGATCGAGCGGCCGACGTCGGGATCCTTCCGAAGAGAGCCAAGTTCTGCAATGCGCGCGGACGAGCATCGGAATTTGACATTCGCTGCCGGCCGATTCCGCCCTAGCCACCTGTTGGAACGATCTCGTTCAAATCGCCGAGGCTCTATCCAGTAAGCCATAGCAAATAAGCACGTTAGTTAAAGTTGTGAACTAAGCATTCAGGTGTGTAAAAATCTTATTGACAACTATGTGTGAATCGTGTTAAAATAGCCTTGTGACCTTTACTAACATTTCGACAGATGGAGGGCCGAATGCCGGATACCACGTTGATAGGGCTTTTTGAGATAGCGGAAATGGCAAACGTCAGCACCTCGGCCGTGGCAAATTGGCGCAAGCGCTTTCCTGATTTCCCCGCACCGCTGGCCGAGTTGAAGTCCGGCCCCGTCTTTGGCGAAGGCCAAATCAAGTTGTGGCTTGCAAAACGTGGGGCGTCGGACTCTGAAGCTATTGAGCTTTTTTACGACCAGCTCGCGAGCAAACGGGGAGACCCTCCAGAGCTGCGGGATAAGGTCGAAGAAGTCGTAAGGAAGCTTCAAGAGCAGGCCACCTCAAGGAAACGGCCAGGTATTCTCCTCGGCAGGGTGCAGGGCGGCAAGACAAAAGCCTTCCTCGGCGTGATTGCTCGGGCCTTTGACAGGGGCTACGATGCTGCGATCATTTTGACCAAGGGTACAAAATCGCTTGCGGAGCAGACGCTGGCTCGTGTAAAGGACGACTTCCACGAATTCAACCTGGCCGATCAGATCGACGTCTTTGATATATTTGCTGTCCCCGATCTGACCCCATACGAGTTGACGCGCAAACTTGTCTTTGTTGTCAAAAAGGAGGATGACAATCTAAAGCGGCTGTTGTCCCTCTTCCGGGACAGATACCCGGTACTGAAGGAAAAGGCTGTGCTTATCGTAGATGACGAGGCCGATCTTGCGTCAGTAAGCTTCCGTAGGGGCGGCGGCTTGACCTCGCCCGGGGTCATTTCGCAGCAAGTCGACCAGCTTCGTGACTCATTAACGAGGTCGGCGTTCCTGCAGGTTACGGCGACTCCCTATTCGCTGTACCTCCAACCAGACGACGAAGTCCTTATCGATGGGAGCTCGCTCTTTAAACCGAAGCGGCCCGCCTTTACTGTTCTCCTGCCAGCGCACAATAAGTACGTCGGGGGTGATGAATACTTTGACAAAAGCTCGGATCCTGAATCGGCTGCCTTTTACTTCTTTCGTGAGGTTCCCGTGGCAGAGCGAGACGCCCTTAAAAAGGAAGACGGCCGGCGCTTCCAGATCGGCACGGTCCTCAGCGAAAAGAACGGTGCTGTCCTAAGGGACGCGATTGCTTCGTTCCTAGTTGGCGGTGCAGTTCGGCGGCTTCAGCAGCGTGCGGCCGGACAGAGACCACAGAAGTACAGCTTTCTCTTTCACACAGAACAATCCCGGAGCTCCCATGAGTGGCAACAAAGGGTTGCCACCGCAATCAGAGGCGCGCTTGTTGATCAAGCCCGCGAGGATAGCCCGCTTTTCGACCAGCTAATTCGCGCTGCTTACAATGATCTGCGTCGCTCGGTGGAGCTGGAAGGGGTGGCCCTGCCCAGCGTTGACGCTGTCAAGAAAGCCGTTGTCGAGTCTCTGGAGACCGGCCAACTCATGATCACCAAGGTCAACTCTGATAATGACGTAAAGAAATTGCTTGCCGAAGACGGACAATTGCGGTTGCGTACCCCATTCAACATGTTTATCGGGGGCCAGATTCTTGACCGAGGCATCACAATTAGCAACCTTATCGCATTCTATTACGGAAGAAGTCCGAATAGGTTCCAACAGGATACCGTTCTCCAGCACTCCCGCATGTATGGTGCCCGCCCCGCAGCGGACCTCGCGGTGACTAGATTTTACGCGCCACAACACGTGTATCAGATAATGAAGAGAATCCACGAATTCGACGCCGCGCTCCGAGAGGCATTTGAGTCCGGTGCGCACGAAGGGGGAGTCTACTTCATTCGGAAGGATCCTTCGAGCCGGCTTGTCCCTTGCTCGCCCAACAAACTACTGTTTTCGGACGTTGTTAGTATACGACCTGGTCGGCGATTGGTGCTATCAGGCTTCGAAATGGTCAGCAGGTCGTCTGGATGCAAGAGGCTAAAGCAACTGGACGACCGAATCGCCCGCCTCGGCGACTCGGCCACTGAACCGGTTCTGATTGACGTAGACCAGGCCGTAGCCCTCGTCGAGATCGCGTACGAAAATCTTGAGTTCCCAGATTCTACGGACGATGACAGAAAGGCTCATTTGGCCGCCCTAGACCATCTATCGCGGACGTGTAAGGTGCCTGGTTTGAAAGGAAAGGTGTGGCTGCTCACGGCCACGGGTCGCGACGTGGCCCGCTACCGAGAAGAGGGCCGCTTCTCGAACGCTCCTGACACCAAACAACAGAAGGATGTGGCTCGCACGAAAGCACAGGAAATTCCGGTCCTGATGCTATTGCGTCAGAAGGGCGATGACGCCAGAGGATGGCGCGGGCTTCCCTTCTGGTGGCCCGTCATCGTAACCCCTTGTTCCGCCGCGACGATGGTATTCGCATCAGGAGAGCCCGTTCCCCCTGAAACGCCGACGCCGCGCGGACCGGATAGGTCTCTAGCAACTGAGTAGCCCGCTTGAAAATGGTCCCTTGCTGGGCGCTAACGTGTGACCGAACGAGTGAGACAGGCCGGACGACGATCGTCGGTTCTCCTGCCGCAGATTGAATGGGTAAGGCTGTCATGCCTAATGGGGATGCACAACACTGGCTGGCGCTCACGCGCGTAGAAGGTCTGGGAGTGCGCACGGCGCACAAGCTGATAGAGCGCTTCGGTTCGCCCGAGGCTGTTTACGCCGCGTCGCTGACGGAGCTCGAAACCTCGGGACTCTCAGCTCCGGTGGCCCAGGCCGTCTTTCGGCAGGCGGGGTTGAAGGAAGCCGAGCAGGAGATGAAAGCGGCGGCCGGCCACGCTTACAGTCTCCTGACTTTTAGCGACCCGGCTTACCCGCCCCTGCTGCGCCAGATTGCCGACCCGCCGCTGGTGCTCTATGTCCGGGGTGACACGCGCCTGCTTTCCGAGCACGCGGTGGCGGTGGTCGGAACGCGCCGGCCGACCGCCTACGGGACTTCCGTTACGCTGCGGTTGGCCGCGGACCTGGCCCAGAGAGGCCTCGTGGTGGTGAGCGGCATGGCGCGCGGCATTGATTCCGCAGCGCACCGCGGGGCACTTGAAGGGAAAGGAAAGACGGTGGCCGTGCTTGGCTCGGGCTTGGACGTCATCTATCCGCGGGAAAACCAGAAGCTCGCGGACAAGATCGCGGAGGC
>QHZO01000064.1:0-6609 GCA_003224695.1 Acidobacteriota bacterium | reverse complement strand
GCGGCCGAATACAGCGGCTCGCTCATCACGGCGCGGCTCGCGCTCGAACAGAACCGCGAGGTCTTTGCCGTGCCGGGGCACATCACCGCCGCCCAAAGCTTTGGCCCCAATCATCTCATCAAGCAGGGGGCAAAGCTGGTGGACCACTGGATGGATGTGGTCGAAGAGCTGCCCGCCGCCGTGCGCCGGCAACTCTTGCCCCCTCCGGACGCATCGGAAATTGCACAGGGGGCGGCGTCGCTTTTTGAGGCCTCGCTGACTCCCGATCAGAAGGCGGTTTTTGACGCGCTGCGCGCGGACCAGTCGCTCTTCGTGGATGCGATCTTTTCGAACGTTCAGCTTCCGCACCCGCGGGTGCTTCAGGCGCTGCTCGAATTAGAAATGAGCGGCCTCATCCGGCAGTTGCCGGGAAAGAATTTTATCCGTAAGCTGTAGAAAGAGAAGGTGAAAGTCGAAAGTCAAAAGTCAAGAGTTGACACCAAAGCGCTAGCGACTTCATCATATTAATGCCGTGGGGCCTGGGCAGAGCCGCCTGGGGGCTCCCAGAAATAAAACTTGCGCCTTCGCCTCACCAGGAAAACTTTCGACTCTTAACTCTCGACCTTTAACTTTTTTATGGCCAAATCACTCGTCATCGTCGAATCGCCCGCCAAGGCGAAGACCATCAACAAATACCTCGGCGCGGATTTCACCGTAAAAGCTTCCATGGGGCACGTCAAAGACCTGCCCAAAAAGGAGCTGGGCGTCAACCTGGAGAAAGATTTCAAGCCCAAGTACGTCTCCATCCCCGGCAAAAGCAAGGTCATTCAAGAGCTGAAATCGGCGGCGGAAAAGGCCCAAGCCGTGTATCTGGCCGCCGACCCGGACCGCGAAGGCGAAGCCATTTGTCAGCACCTGAAGGAACTGCTCAACGGCAAGCGGCGGAAATTTCACCGCGTGCTCTTTAACGAAATCACCCGCGACGCGGTCCGCGAGGCCTTCGCGCACCCCGGCGAGATCAACGACAAGCTGGTGGACGCCCAGCAGGCGCGGCGCATCCTCGACCGTCTGGTCGGCTACCAGGTCTCTCCGCTGCTTTGGGAAAGGGTGAAGCAGGGAATTTCCGCCGGGCGCGTTCAGACCGTCGCCTTGCGCCTGATTGTCGAGCGCGAGCGGGAAATCCAGGCGTTCCAGAAGAGGGAGTACTGGACCATCGAGGCGGATCTCGTGGCCAAGAACCCGCCGCCATTTCTGGCACACCTGCTGAGTCATCAGGGCAAGGAATTGGGAATCCCTCAGCAAGGCTTTTGGGGGTTCCCGCTCGACGAAGAAAAGGAAGGGAAAAAGAGCAAGGAGCTCGGCGTCCCTCTTCCCTCGAGTTCGGAAACTTCGGGCAAGGCCTGGTGGTTTGATTACCAGGGCAAGGATTTGGAGATACCGGACCAGGGCAGCGCGGAAAAGCACGTCGCCCGGGCGAAGGTCGCGGAGTTTATTGTTCAATCCGCAACCACTAAGGAAAAACGGAAATTTCCCGTGCCGCCCTTCACCACCAGCAAGCTTCAGCAGGAGGCCGTGCGCAAGCTGCACCAGTCGGCCAAGAAGGCCATGATGCTAGCGCAGCGGCTCTACGAAGGCGTGGATATTGGCGAGGAAGGGCCGGTGGGCTTGATCACCTACATGCGCACAGATTCCGTGCGCGTCGCCGAAGGTGCGCTGAGTGCTGCAAGGGGCTACATTGAAAGCAGTTTTGGGCGCGAGTATTTGCCTCCGGAACCCATCCACTATAGGAGTAAGAAGGATGCGCAGGACGCCCACGAGGCCATCCGGCCCACGGATGTGACGCGCACGCCAGAATCCGTCGGCCGCTTCCTCAGTCCCGATGAGCTCAAAATGTATCAGCTCATCTGGAGACGATTTGTGGCATCACAAATGCTCCCGGCCGTTTACGATCATACGACCATTGATATTACGGCGGGAGATTACATGTTTCGGGCCACAGGTTCGGTCCTCAAGTTCAAGGGCTTTCTCGCGGTTTACGAAGAGGGCAAGGACGAAAAATCTGAGATGGCGGAAGACGAGGAGCTGAAGCATGCGCTTCCCGCCGTCGAGCAGGGCGAGGCGCTGAAGCTGCGCAAGCTCACTCCCGAGCAGCACTTTACGGAGCCGCCACCGCGCTTTAACGAGGCGACGCTGGTGAAGGCGCTGGAAGAGAAAGGCATCGGGCGGCCATCCACTTACGCCTCGATCCTTTCCGTCATCCAGAACCGCGAATACGTGGACAAGCAGCAGGGCCGCTTCTATCCGAGCGAGCTCGGCATGGTGGTGAGCGACCTGCTGGTGAAACACTTCAGCGACATCTTCGACGTCGCCTACACGGCGCGCATGGAAGAGGAGCTGGACGAGGTCGAGGAAGGCAAGCTCACCTGGACTAAGGCGCTCGCAGAGTTCTACCAGAAATTCAAGAAAGACCTGCGCCTCGCGGAGCGTAAGATGGATGACATCAAGGGCGAAGGCATCCCGACCGAGGAAAAATGCGAGAAGTGCGGGAAGCCCATGAACATTCGCCTGGGCCGCAATGGAGCGTTCCTCGCCTGCACGGCCTACCCGGATTGCGACGGGACGCGCGACCTGCCGCCCGAGCTCGCGGAAAAGTACAGCCCCGCCAAGCCCCCGGCGCCGGAAGTCCCCGAGCAAGCCTGCGAGAAATGCGGCAAGCCCATGGCCGTGAAGCGCGGGCGCTTCGGCTATTTTCTCGCCTGCACGGGCTACCCGGATTGCCGCAATACCAAACGCATCGTGATGAGAGGCGGCGCCGCAACTACCGTTCAGGATGTTCCTCTTGAAGAAAAATGCCCCGAGTGCGGCAACCATCTGGTCAAGAAGCACGGCCGCTTCGGAGAGTTCACTGCTTGCAGCAATTATCCCACCTGCAAATACATCAAGCGGGAGACACTCGGCATCGCGTGTCCGGAAAAAGGCTGCGCGGGCGAGATCGTTGTCCGGCGCTCGAAGCGCGGCCCGTTCTACGGCTGCACCCGGTATCCTGAGTGTAAGTTCACCTCCAACCACAAACCCGTCGCTGAGCCTTGCCCCAGTTGCGGGGCGCCCGTCTTGTTTGAAAAAACCACCAAGACTTCCGGCACCGTCCACTATTGCCGCGCTGAAAACTGCAAGTATGAGCGCGCCGTGGCGCCAGAAGCCGTGGCGAGTGGCAAGTGACCAGTGACAAGCAAACTCTGCTGCGATGCGGCGGACTTTCGACCCTTGACTTTTGACTGTTGACTCTTTTTCAGCTTTCCCAGAGGCTGGAAACAGGCAGGGTGAGCCCGGGGAACAAAGGCGATTCGAGCTTGTCGTGGTAGGCCAAAGCGGCGGCGAGTTCGTAAGCCCCTTCGCGCACGCGGAAGATTTCGACTGTCCTTCCAACAGGGTCAATCAGCCAGTATTCCGGGACGCCGTAGAGCGCATACTGCTTGGGCTTGATCTCGCGGTCCAGTCGCGCCGTGGATTCGGAAAGCACCTCAACGACCAGGTCAGGCGGGCCGGTGAGGTTTTTCTCCCCGATGATGTGAAGGCGGTCGCGGCGGACGAAGATCAGGTCTGGTTCAAGCACTGTTCCCGGGCTGAAAACGATGTCGAGGGGCGCGAAGAAAATCTCGCCCAGACGATTCTCTTGGACATGCTCAATGAGGCGATAGGAAAGATTTCTGATTATCTTCTGGTGCAGCGGGATTGGCGCAGGAGTCACAATCAGTTCTCCATCCACGATTTCATAGCGGTTGCGGTCGGGCGGGATGGCCTCCAAATCCTCATAAGTAAACTTCGTCGAGATGCGCATGGACGAAGTATACCACCGCGATCGTGAGAACGACTCGCGTGTCTGGGGCCTGACCCAGCCTGGTGGTTTTATGCCAATTGGCTACGTTGATGTCTTTCCCGAGCAGGGGGAATCCCACCTCGCGGCGAAGCTTCTCGTATCCCGGGCGGTAACCTTTCCGCTTGGTTCCGGCATCTAATCGAGTGTTTGTGGGACTTTGAGACTACCCAATAGGCACCCCGGTGCGTCATAATAAAGGGCCAAGGATTTGGAGCTTAGGATCGAAGGAGGAAGTGCGCAATGAGGCGATTGGATAAACAATTTTTTCGCGACAATTTTCTGGGTTTGAGTCTGACTCTCGTGGGGCTGCTGTCGCTTGCCCTATCGGGAGTTTTCTATGTGAATCACCGTCAATTTGGGCGGTTCGCCTTGGCAAGCGGCGGGGGTCTGGACGGCGCGGATATTGATATGCTCGAGCGCCAGAACAAAGCCTACGAGCGCATCGCCGACGCGGTCACACCGGCGGTGGTGTCTATTCAGTCCACGCAAGTCGTCAAGGTCCAGCAATCACCGTTTACCATGGACCCGTTCTTCCGGCAGTTCTTCGGCGATATGTTTCCGCAGATGGGCGTTCCCCGGCAATACCGCGAGCACGCCCTGGGCAGCGGCGTCATCGTCTCCCCCGAAGGCTATATTCTGACCAACAATCACCTTATCAAGAACGCCAGCTCGGTTGACGTGTTGCTCTCCGATAAACGGAACTTCAAGGCTAAAGTCGTGGGTGCGGATGCACAGACCGATCTGGCGGTCTTGAAGATTGATGCCCGCAGCCTGCCGATGGCCTCCCTGGGCGATTCATCCACGCTCCACGTGGGTGATACGGTCATGGCCTTCGGCAACCCGTTCAGTTTGAACTTTACCGTGACCCGCGGCACGGTGAGCGCGCTCGGGCGTACGGAATACCACATCGAAGACCTCCAGAACTTCATTCAGACCGATGCCGCCATCAACCCGGGCAACTCCGGCGGCCCGCTGGTGGACGTGCGTGGGCAGGTAGTGGGCGTCAATACCGCCATCCTGAGCGGGAATTCCGGCCCCGGCGGCGAGGGCGGTTCGATTGGCATTGGCTTCGCCATCCCCATAAACATGGCCAAGCACGTCATGCAGGACCTCATTAAGTCAGGCAAGGTGAGCCGTGGATATCTCGGCGTCTCCATTGGTCCCGTGTCCGAAGACTACGCCAAGGAGTTCAATGCGCCTGATACATTGGGGGCGTTTGTTCAAGACGTTACGCCTGACGGACCCGCCGACAAAGCCGGCGTCAAAAATGGCGATATCATTCGCAAGCTCAACGGACAGACCATCAAAGATAACACCCAGTTGCAAATGGCTGTGGTGGATATGAACCCAGGCGCGGAGGTCACACTCGACGTTCTTCGCAACGGGAAACCCATGACCATTCGAGTGAGGCTAGGCGAGAGGCCGGAGAACCTTTCAGCCACGGCGGGGACCTCGCGAGGATCTCGGGAAGGGACGTTGAAAGGCATCGAAGTTCAGAACCTGACGCCAGATATCCGCAGTCAGTTGGGCTTGCCGGAAAATGTTGAAGGTGTCGTTATCACCCAGATTGATCCCTCAAGTCCTGCCGCTGAGGCAAGGTTGCAGGAAGGCGACGTCATCGAGAGCGTTGACCGCCAGCCGGCGAGAAACGTCATCGAGTTCAACCGCTTGGCTGCGCAGGCCAAAGGCCGCACGTTGCTTCGAATCATTCACCAGGGGCAAGGTCTATTTGTCGTGATCACGCCCGGCGACGGCGGCGACAACCAATAATTCTTCATTGCAATTTCCATCGCGCGGCGCGGTCCCAAACGGGATGTCGCCGCGCTTTTCTTTTAAGTCCGCGCCCGCCAGCCGGAAATTGCCTCTCTCGGTTATTCTGCCCAATTTGAAATAGAATGAAGGCCGCTTCCGAGCAATCGCGCGCGGGCCCCGAAGGCGTGAGGTATGAAATTCGTCGAAGTTTTTCGTCACTCGAAGCGAAGCGAGTCGAAAGGTTTGAGTGAAGAGGGGCGAGGAATTGCCAAGCGAGCTCGCGCCACGCTCGCCCCGCACTACGACCTTTGTATCTCCAGCCCCAAACAGCGGGCGCGCGAGACGATGGAAGTTTTCGGCTTCGACCGCTACGAAGTGGACGAGGCGTTCACCGCCGTCAATCCCTGGGAACCCTTCGACGAGCCAGTCACCAGGCTCGCCAAAGAAAAGAGTATTTCTCCCCTGGCGGCCTGCTGGTATTTTCCTGAAGCCCTCCGCTACCTGCGTTTACAAGGGGAAACCTTCCTCGGCGCAATGCTGAGAATCGCCCGCAAACTTCCCGAGGAAGGGCGGGCGCTCGTGGTATCTCACGGCGGAATCCTCGAAGCCGCGGCCCTTCTTGGTTGCGCCCGCTATGAACTCACAGAGATCGGCGGGGAGGTAGGTTTTTGCGAGGGCGTGGTGTTTCGAATCGAAGCAGAGAAACTGGCGGGAGTCGAAGTGAAACGCCTGCCTTCAAGCTGAGGCGGGCGGGGAGCTGCCGTTCCCTTTGCCGGAACTTGAAGGTGGCGGGCTGCCGGCCCCGTGGCACTTCTTGTACTTTTTCCCGCTGCCGCACGGGCAAGGGTCGTTGCGGCCAATTTTTTCACGCCGGATCACCTGCTGCGGTTTTTCCGTGCCCGCGCCCGCTCCCATCATGCGCATTTCGGCCTGTTCCTTGCGCTTGCGCCATTGATAGGCGCGGATCATCTCCTCTTCTTCCTCGGGAGTCCGCAGCAGGA
>QHZO01000005.1:19891-23480 GCA_003224695.1 Acidobacteriota bacterium | reverse complement strand
TTGAGCTGGCCGCAAGCGTCTAAGGGCTGAGCGGGCAATTGTTCGTCTGGCCGAAGTCGCTCGGATTCGTCCCGCCGAGAGCGATGCTGCTGATGGTCAGCGGCGCGGTGCCGGTGTTTGAAAGTGTGAGAGCTTGGGCGGTGCTCGTGGTCCCCACGATCTGGCCTGCAAACGTCAGCGAAGGCGGGGAAAGCCCGACAGCGGGGCTGCTGGGTGCCGCCTTAAAGGCGGCAAAGATGTTGCCGTTCCAGTTTGAGCTCCCATAGGTCATCGAGGTCGTGCTGTTGGTTTGGGTGGAAGACACGATGAGGAATTGCATGGCTTGGCGCGCGTTTGAGCCGCTCGCCCCAGCCAACACTTTGTTATTCGGGATCGTGTAGCCGGTCCCAGCCGTCCAGCTTGACTCCGTGCTCGCCGCGTCGGTGGCGAAGATCAGCATGTCGCTGGGATAGGTGGTGGTCGCCGCGCCGGAGATTTCCATTACGATCATGCCGGGCTTGGTCACCCCTCCGCCGGCCGTGTAATGCGCCGTGACGCCGGTGACGGCGGCGGAATTTGCCATGTAGAACATACCGATGCGCGGGCCGGTAGTGCTTTCGTTCAGATACCCACTCCTGGTCAACGTCCACGTCTGGCCAGCCGAGTCGGACACGGTGAAGTTGTCCGTGCTACTGGATCCTTCGCGGACAAACGCCACCAGGAGGTCGCCGGGTTGGCTGGTGATGTTCACGGTGAGAGAGGTGACCGTGTTAACGAGATCCAGGTTATTCTGAACCTGCACCTCGGCGAACGGCGCGCCCAATCCGCCCGCCGTCGTCCCTGTCCCGCTGAGGCTGGAGATTTGTGGACTTCCGCTGGCGTTATCGAACACCGCCAACGTCGCGCTGCGCGCCCCCGTGGCGGTCGGACTGAAGGTGACATTGAAGGTGCAGGAGCCTCCGACTGCCACCGTTGAGCCGCAGTTGTTCGATTGCGCGAAGTCCCCCGGATTGGCGCCGCTCAAGGTGCTGCTGCTAATCGTCACCGGGCCTTGGCCGGTATTCGAGAAGGTGAGCGGTTGAGCGACGCTCGTGGTTGTAACCTGTTGGTTGCCAAGCGAGAGCGACGAAGGGCTGAGGGTGGCCGCGAGAGTTATTCCGGTCCCGCTCAGGTTAGTCGTCTGGGGGCTCGTGGCGACGCTATCTGTGACCGTCAGCGCCGCAGTCTCGGCCGAGGCTACGGAAGGCGTAAAGGTCACGTTGATCGTGCAGGTTGCGCCCGCGCCCAGGCTTGAGCCGCAGTTATTCGTCTGAGAAAAATCGCCGCTGTTAGCACCCGTGATGGCAATGTTGGTTATGCTCAACACCGTGCTCTGGGAATTGCCGAGCGTGACGGCCTGTGCTGCGCTCGTCGTGCCGACCTGCTGATTGCAACGATCATATCGGCCCAGGTATTCGAGCTAAAGGTCATCGAAGCCGTGATGTTCGATCGCTGGCTGGTAACGACCGCATCTTCCGCCGCCGCCACCGCGCTGCTGCATCCGCTCGGGAGGACGTCTATCTCCATGGCGTAGCCACTGCCTGGGGAAGGGGGTGTAATGCAGCTCGACCCGGACATCATGCCGGCGACAATGATTTCGTTGGCGGATGAGGTCGAAAACGGGGCCGTCTGAATGCTGGTGAGTCCTCTGGCGGTTCCGCTCGCAATGGCATCCAGCGGAGCGACGGGGTCTGCCCCGGAATAGGCGTGCGCCGTAACGGATAAGATTGTGGACGAAGCGGAGCCCCAATTGCACGTTACCGCGTCCGACAAGCTTGCGATGGCATTCTTCGCGTAGAACATCGCCATCGAGTCACTGCCCGAGCCATTGACTTGGTTCAAGCCGACCTGAAAGAAATTGTTGCCGGCCGTGTCGGTGACCAAAGGCGGCGTGGTGGTTGCCACGTTGTAAATGCCGCAGAAGGCGACAATCAACTGTCCTTGGGACACCGCGAACTTGCCGCTCGCGATGGCGCTTGGCGATGACGAGCAGTTGCTTTTGCACGCCCCCCAATTCTGATCGGTGAGGGTGATCGGCGCGGGGGCGCTGAAAAAATCCGCCATGTTGTTCGCCCAGGCCGCGGCGCCGAGACCCGTAGTTCTCAGTCCAAGCCCTTCGGCCATCGCTCGCAGCACGTTCTCGTTTTGGTAGAGTCTGCTGGACTCGACCCCCGCCGAACGAAGTTTGGAACTCACGAGGACGGTGGCCAAGTGCCCGCCGCATTGGAGGTCCTCGTCAAACGAGATGATCAGCAGGCCGTCCCCGCCCGCCTGAAGGTAGGAGCTCTGGACGAGCGGCTTGATGTTGGCAGAGACCCAGTTGTCCGCGGTGCAGAGTTCCGCGGCGATAGTGGTCATGGCGCTGCAGCGATGGTCGGTAAAGCAACTGCTATTCCCGCTATTGTAGGTGGCGTCGCGCCCCGTGTGGCACCCGTTTGGCGTGACATATGAGAAATTCGGCAGCGTGCCGCTGGTCAAATCGTGCGCGAAGCCGACGTTCGGGTCCTCGAAAGGCACAAGGTCTTGCGCGGTATTAATGTTCGTAAAGTACGACAGAGGAACGTGGTAATCAATATAGCGGGGGCCGTTGTTTGGGCAAGTTGTGCTACCGCCGGTGTACCCGACGTAGGGCATACACTCCCCATACGATTTCCAGGTCTTCCCTACGTTCTGCGCCTCGAGCGCAATGTTGTCCATCGTTTGGTAGCCCAAGCCGCCGTTGGCGCAGGCCGCGGCGGAGGAGTTCGAGCAGCTCATGGGCTGCCCTGGTATTGTGCTGATCTGCGTAGGAATCGGTCGCCAGTCCGTTGCTACAGATTAGCGATTGAAGGTAAGGCATCGGTGCGTTGGCGGGGGGGGGACAGACCGGGTGTATGCCGTCACTGGTCGCCACCGCCTCGGAATAGCTGTGGTCCTCTAAATTGACGAAGATGACGTGCCCAAACTGGGGCAACTGCGCCGAGGCAATGGCGGCGTCGAGAATCGTGATGGCAAGTGCTCCGAAGAGCGCAGAGATTTTGACTTTCAAGGAGAGGCCTCCTGAAGCCTGGTTAAATAATTTGTTGTCGGAATTTCAGCGAATGCGAGGCGGCCTGTGAGCCGCCGTGGCGGCTTTCGTGCCGCAGTGTTTCTCGAAAGGACTGGCGTTTAAGCTTTATTCTGTGGGCCGTTCGAACAAAAATTCAGTTGTGGACGGCCATGCACTTGCGATCGAACCGCTTGCCGCTTTTCGCCGGCTAATGTGGCGATTCGTAGGCCCCGATGTCCGTGAGGCCATCCGCGCCCGGCCGAGCCTTGCCGTCAAAGTCAGTCGAGGGGCCATCGCGGGTGACACCTGCCTTGATGGCCGGGCTGGTGGATTGGAGGTGATAATCCCCCGTGGCGTCGCCCGTGAAGTGGATGAATTGCGGATCGGCGCTTACCGTCCCGGTGGCCGTGTTGCCGTTCTGAAGCGAAATGTTGTCGTGGGATTTGCGGCAGCCTAGCGAGGGCCCGGGATTCTGATATACCAAGTTGTCCGTATAGGTGTTCCTCGTCCCGGTTTTCCCCTCTTCGGCAATTCCGATACAGT
>QHZO01000005.1:14855-19789 GCA_003224695.1 Acidobacteriota bacterium | reverse complement strand
ACGAGATGTTGTTTTCGACGATGACCCCCGAGGCTTCTTTGGTGGACAGACTGACGTAGATGCCTTGAATGTAGTCGCAATGGGCCGGGTAGGGGCCGTTGTTGTGCACGTAGTTGCCGATGACTCGCATGTTGGGCCCGTTCACCGCTATCCCCGCCCCGCCCATCGCAGGGCAGCCGTTCGAATTCTGCGTGTCGTGAACGTGGTTGCCGATGATGCGCGTATCCCAGCCGGATGTGCTGATCGCGTTGCAGCAGCCCGACGGTCCCCTCACGTCAAATCCCCGGATTACCACGTAATCCCCCGCGTTAACCCACGTTGACCCGGTGCGGGGAAGGATTTGGGCGCAACTGGAAAGCGAGCCGTGGTTGGCCGCTACCTGGGCACAGTTAACAGGCCGGCTAAAGTCCGCCGACATAGCCTGGTATGTGATAAAGGCGGACCAAGTGCCGGAAGCCCTGGTCTTGAAGGAGCCTGAGTACGTTCCGGCCGCAACCAGCACGGTGTCGCCCGGCTGCGCCAAAGTGGAGGCGGGCAGGATCGATGCGCAGGGTTCAGATCGTGTACAAAGATACCAATCTCTACGGCTGGTTGAGGCATACCAAGTGTTTGCCCAGGCTAGCGGGGCGCCTAAAAGCAAGCTAGCGATTGCCGCCAGAATCTCTCGAAACCGCATACGCGCTCCCCCTTCACGTCAAGAATACCGACTGCAGAGGCTGAGCAGTTCGTACGTGGTTTCTTAGCCCGAAGGCTTTTTACCAGTCAATTAGGTCGATTCCTGAATTGACCAGAATTTTGACCTCGGGGGAATGCGGATATTACCTCGTCAAGTGCATTTCGCCGGTCGGTTGTGTGATGTGTGCTGCAACATTATTGAGGGTCCGCCCGCAGAACAGCATCGTACGCTCCCAGCGTTATGTCCGGGCGTCCCGCAATACTTGCCCGTGCCTTCCCGTCGAAGTCGTCGGAGGGGGCGTGGGTTCTGGGGTTCTTGCTGGTCGCGGGGCTATTTGGTCGAAGATGGTAGTCGCCCGTCGAGTCGCCGGTGAAGTGGATGAATTGCGGATCGGCGCTTACCGTCCCGGTGGCCGTGTTGCCGTTCTGAAGCGAAATGTTGTCGTGGGATTTGCGGCAGCCTAGCGAGGGCCCGGGATTCTGATATACCAAGTTGTCCGTATAGGTGTTCCTCGTCCCGGTTTTCCCCTCTTCGGCAATTCCGATACAGTTGTTAAATGAGATGTTGTTGCTCACGATTGTGGAGTCGTCGGTCGCGCTGGACGCCCCGACCACGATGCCGCCCGACAAATTGTTGAACAGCGTGTTGTTGACCAGAGTTTCGTTGGTGGCGTTATGCCAGAGCTGTATCCCCCAGCCCGAGTTGTCAAACGAGATGTTGTTTTCGACGATGACCCCCGAGGCTTCTTTGGTGGACAGACTGACGTAGATGCCTTGAATGTAGTCGCAATGGGCCGGGTAGGGGCCGTTGTTGTGCACGTAGTTGCCGATGACTCGCATGTTGGGCCCGTTCACCGCTATCCCCGCCCCGCCCATCGCAGGGCAGCCGTTGGAGTTTTGCGCGTTGTGAACATGGTTCCCGATGATTTGGTCAGCCGCTCCGGACGCGCCGATCGCGTTGCAGCAGCCTGGCGGTCCGGTCACGTCGAAGCCTTGGATTATCACGTAATCGCCCGAGTTCACCCAGGTTGACTCGGTGCCGGGCAGGATCTGTGCGCAACTGGAAAGTGACTCGTGGTTGGCCGCAACCTGGGCGCAGTTGACAGGCTGGCTGAAGTCAGCCGAGACTGCCTTGTAAGTGATATAGCCTGACGCGGTGCCGGAAGCCCTGGTCTTGAAGGAGCCTGAGTACGTGCCGGCCGCAACCAGCACGGTGTCGCCCGGCTGCGCCAAAGTGGAGGCGTGCTGGATCGTGGCACAGGGCCGTGAAGACGTGCAGGGGCTTGAGTCGTTACCTGCCGTGGATAAGTATAAGGTCCCGGCGCTTAAAGGCACCGAGGCGCTGGCTAGAAGGCTTACTGCCACGGGCAGAACTGATTGAAATCTCATTTAGGGTTCCACCGCTTGGACAAGTAAGTCCGCGGGCGAACTCACGCAGTTCGCTGGCGGTTCAAGCTATTCGCGCGCGCGAACGGTCATTTCGCTTACGGCAAACGAAAGATGTCCACGCGGTTTGGGACGCCAAGGCTCGGGTCGGAGCCCGTGGGAACGTAAAGGGTCCCGTTCACAACTGCGGGCTGCGATCGGAATAAACTATTGAACGGCGTTCCATCGGGGTCGGCCACGGACCCAAGGACCGTCCCGGTGTCCGGATCAATCATCACCAAGACCCCTGCGTAGGGCCCCGAGGTATCGGAAATATCATAAATCACACCGTTGGCGACTGTCACGGTGGCGAGGGATTCCTCCGTCACAATGGTTCGCCACAACAGACTGCCGCTCGAGGCGTCGAAAGCAAACAAGCCGAATTGCGCGTCCTGGGAGTTGACGAAGACCTTGCCGTACGCAATCGCCGGCATGGAGACGTTCGTGCCGATCACAGTTTGAGTCCAAAGGAGGCTGCCATTGGAGGCGCGCAGGGCATAAAGGTTTTGGCCCCCCACATAGACCGTGTTTCCGGCAACCGTAGGAGCGGAAATATTGCAGCAAGTTTGAAGGTTTGTGCGCCAAATCTGCCTGCCCGACTTCCCGTTCAGTGCGAAGACGGAGCCGCCCCCACTCACATATACAATATTCTTCAGAACGGCCGGCGTGTTGGTGACGGGGCTGAAATCGGAGGGTGTAAAGCGCCATTGCTGCGTTCCGGTCAACTGGTCTACCGCCACGACGCTCGCGCCGTTCGTGATATAGACTACATTCCCATTTACCGTCGGCGCGGCGGTAATGGATCCGCCTTCGTCTCTGCACCAAATCTGGGCGCCTGTAACGGGATCATACGCGGCCAAGTCGCCGCCCCCATCGCCCACCAGGAGCGCTTGCGCGCCGAGCGCTGCTTGCACGGTATTCACACCTGAACAGGAGGCGTGCGACCAGAGGGGCGTGCCGTCGCTGGTCTGGTACGCGAAAATTGTCCCGCCGGCCGCGACGTATACAATCCCCTGGCGGACAACCGGTGCGGAGGCAATCGGCGCCCCCACCTCAGCCGCGGCCTTCCATTCGAGGCTCGAAACGTTGGCGGGAGTGAGGAGGTTTTCTGTGCTATTAAAGCTCAGGTGCGCGGCCTGGAACCCGTACTGGGACCAGGCGGCGGTGGGCGAAGGGCTTGAAAGATTCTGGCTCGTTTGCTGGGCAGCGGCCACTCCCGTTCCGAGAGCCGCGAGCGCAATCCACAGTGCGAAATTGTAAAAAGTCTTCATGGTCTCCTCCTCGGTTGTTTCGTGGGGATAGATGCCCCGGTTTTTTTGCTGGCGCTTGACGCCTTCAGTTAATATGATGAATGCATTTAATTAAGCAAAAGCGTATATCGCGGGGTGCGTCGTCGCAACGCATTGGAGCGGTGTTACGCGGCCACCGTCTCTGGGACCTCTCGCCGCGCGGCCTTTGATTTGACGCTGTACGCGGTTACCACTTTGCGTACCGCCTGGACCACGTCCTGAACATCCGACACGGTCATCTTCGGATATAAGGGCAGCGACACCAGTTGTTCAGAGACCTGCCGGGCGACCGGGAAGTCCTGGGGTTGAATGCCGAATTCTTTCCGATAGAATGGTTGCAAATGCATCGAAACGAAATGCGTTCCGGTCCCGATGTTTTCAGCCTTCAGAGCCATCATGAATTGGTCGCGGTCTATGGTGAGTTGGTCGAGTTGGAGCAAGACGATAAAGAGATGGTGCGCGTGGCGAATACCGCTCCGCTGGGCCAACGGTTGGATGGCGGGAAGGTCGGAAAAGGCCTCGTTGTACATGCGTACGTACTCTTCCCGTATGCGGTTGAATTCCTCCAGCCGGGGCAACTGGTGCAAACCTAAAGAGGCTTGCACATCCGTCATGTTCATTTTGAAACCCGAAGAGAGGAGCTGCCAGTGCAGGCTTCCATCCTTGGCATAGCGCTTCCAGGCGTCCCGGCTGATTCCCTGGTTCCCTAACAGGCGGGCGCGTTCCGCGAGGTCGTCGTTATCCGTCGTCAGCAGGCCGCCTTCGATGGTCGTAATATTCTTTGTGGGATAGAAACTGAAAGCCGTAGCCTCGCTGATGGTGCCAATCCTTCGTCCATGGTATTCCGCGCCGATGGCGTGGGCCGCGTCTTCGATGACGATCAGCTGATGCCGACGGGCAATGCCTCGGATTCGATCGAGGTCGCAAGGTTGCCCGGCCATGTGCACCGGAAGAATGGCTTTGGTTCTGGGTGTAATCGCCGCTTCAATCTTCGAGGCATCCAGGTTAAGCGTATCAGGCTCGACGTCGACAAAAACCGGCTTGGCCCCTTGATTGATCACCACGTTCGACGTCGCCGGCCAAGAGATGGGTGTCGTAATGACTTCATCGCCGGGGCCGATATCGCAGGCGGCCAAGGCCAATTGAAGCGCGGCGGTACAGGAGTTGACCGCGATGGCGTGCTTGGAACCCAGGTACTCCTGGCAAAGGGCCTCGAATCGCATCGTTTTGGGGCCGGTCGTGATCCACCCGGAGCGGAGCGTATCCAGGACCTCATCCTCCTCGGCTTTCTCAATCCACGCTGCGGCCAGCGGCAGGAAGCTGCGTCGGATGGGCTCGCCTCCGCTGACCGCCGGAGAATTCAATACCTCCCGAAGACGGCGCGACGTATCGTAGCGGGAATCCTCCAATTCCGGGAATTGGTCATGGCGGATCGCTTCGGCGACTTCCTCGATTCCCATTTCAAGGCCGAAGCGGGGCCGAAAGTCGAAAGTCTTCTCAAATAAGGCGCCGCAAACTTTGAAGCCGCGCGGGTCGGCACCAACA
>QHZO01000005.1:1615-14788 GCA_003224695.1 Acidobacteriota bacterium | reverse complement strand
ATTAGTTCCACGGGAGCTGTTAAGCAGGCAAGGAAGGCATTGGCGGCGTCCCGGACATGAAGGAACGGTTGCCACTCTTGTCCGTCTCCCTTGATCGTGACTTGGCCTCGCGTCGCCGCCTCCAGCGTCATTGAATTGATGGCCAGGTCGAACCGCATCCGTGGAGAAACGCCGAACAGATTGGCTTGCCGCAGAACCACCGGGTGGAAGGAGTCCGAGGACAGACGAAGAATTCCCACTTCTGCCTCGACCTTCGCCTTGGCGTACAAGGAAACGGGGCAAAGCGGTGAATCCTCCGCCAGTAAGTTATCTCCGCCCGTACCGTAAACGCTCGACGAAGAGGCAAACAGGAACCGCTCGACGCCCCGCTCCTGACTCTCCCGCGCCAGCCGGATTGCCGCGTCTCGATTCACCTCCTGGGTCCAGGTGGCATCAAGCTCCGACGACGGATCATCGCTGAGCGCTGCCAAGTCCAACACCGTTCCAACCTCGTCCAACAGGCCGGGATCAAGCTCCCGGACGTCACCCCGGATGATTTGCAGCCGAGGATGGTTTGCGACCGACGCCAGGACTTGACCGCGGAAGTAGAACTTGTCGAAGGCGATCACTTCGTAGCCCTGCTCCAAGAGCAAGGGCGTCATCACCGAACCTAGATACCCGCCAGCACCAGCCAGAAGAATGCGAGAACTGCGGTCCATGGAAGTCTCCTTTGGGCTTTTGCCCATGAATGATCGGACAGGAATTCCACGTCCTTCAGATGAGGGATACTGTGGAATTAAACCCGAGTGGTGAAGCGCCGCGCAGGCGATTGCGCGGCGTCACGCCGCGATCTCGATAGCGGGTTCGCCGGTCGGCTTGAACTCGAGGTCCGGTCGCAACCAGCCCATGTTTTCGGGTTGGATCATCCAGCGCACAGTTCGCTCCAGACTCTCCTCGAATCCATTGGGGGGTTCCCAACCCATACTTTTCATCCGGCTGCCATCCAGGGAATACCGGAAATCGAGCCCCGGTCGCGCTAATTGCGCGGGGACAAACTCATAATGGAGAGGCTTGCCGATAATCTCCGCGACCCGCTGGGCGAGTTCGAGATTGGGTATGTCTCTTTCGCCCGCAATATTGTATTTCTCACGCTGCTCCGCCCGGCTAACCAGGAAAAGAATCGCCGAGGCAATGTTGCGCGCGTGAATATAGCAACGCGAGCTGGACACCGTGCACGTCGCGTCCGAGTGGATTGGCAACAGGCGGCCTTCCAGGACCGCATTGACGACTTTGGGGAAAAATTTCTCGGGGTGTTGTCGCTCTCCGAAGGCGTTCATGGCGTGGATCACAAACGCCGGCAATCCATACGTGTTCGCCCAAGCCAAGGTCATTTCTTCGCCGGCCGCCTTGGTGGCTGAATAGGGATTGGAAGAGTTATACCGGTCCCACTCTTTGAACGACACTCCCGGGGGCGCCGCCCCAAAGACTTCGTCCGTGGACATATAAACAAACCATTTGAGGCTCGAAACGGTCCCCGCATACTCAAGCATCTGATATGTCCCGATGACGTTGGAACGCACAAACGGCCAGGGGTCCCGAATCGAGTTGTCCACGTGCGTCTCCGCCGCGAGGTGGAAGATGTAGTCGACAGGCCCGATCTCCTTGCGCAGGCCGACCGACACTCCTCCCGCTACATCAACCGTGAAGACTTGAACTCTCCTGTCGTCGAACGCGGGGATGTCCCTCAGTCGGTCGAACCCGTTCGATGCATAGTCGAGATGGTCTAAGGCGACAATGTCCCAGTCCGTAACCTCGAGCATGTGCTCGATGAAGTGGTGCGCTATGAAGCCACATCCGCCGGTGACCAAGACACGCCGCGCATTCCGTGTTGCGTTCTGTCGTTCGAAATGCCTGGGGAGACGTCCTATGGATCGATGGAGATTACTCGGGGTCGAATTCATTTTAAGTCACCTTCCTTTTCGGCGAAGTCTGCTTCTCGTCCAGAATTCTCTCGAGCATCGAGAGACTTTGGGATCCTATTAATCTTTCGAAAATTTTCCGCTGCGAGGAGCCAGGCTCCACCAGGGCCGGTTTCCATGTCAGCGCAAGGAGGGACGCGAGCTCAGCGGCTGGACGGGCAGCAAAGGATCGGCTGGAGCGGGCGCCGACCTCCGCTTGAGAATTTTCTTCATTTCCGGGGGGCCAGGAAACCCGGTCCGGCCCGCCATGATGCACAGCATGATCCAGAGCGTGCGAGCGACCAGACGCAGGTCGTAGGGCAAAGATTTCTGCCGAATGTAAACCAGGTCGAGGGCAATGCGGGTTTCCAGAACATTCTTGACGTACGACGCATCGGGGTCCTTGGAATCGAGAGACTTTTCTCCGTGCGTGTAGTTGTAAAGAGTCCCAGGACTCGTCAGACCGGGCAGAACTCGAAGAACTTCAAACTGCTCCGGCGTGTAAAAGTTCTCGACAAAGTACGGATCCTCGGGCCGCGGCCCCACAAACGACATCTCGCCCTTCAAGATGTTAAATAACTGCGGCAGTTCATCAATCTTGGTCATCCGGAGAAAGGAGCCAAAAGGAAATACTCGAGGATCTTTCTCCGCGGTCACGCGGCTCTTAAGAATTGTCTGCTCCGTGTGCATCGTCCGAAACTTGTACATGGTGAAGCGGCTGCCTTTGAGCCAAGCCCGATTGGCCCGGTAGAGAATCGGGCCCGGACTTCGAAGGCGAATTCCGATCGCTGCGATGCACAATACAGGGCTGAGCGCGATTAAGGCGAGCACAGCAAGCGTTCCTTCGACAAAGCGTCTAATCATAACGTAACGATTCCTCCATTCGATCTCATCGAACGAATTCGAGGGCTGGATTTCCCCGGCGCCTTCGAAACACCGCCGGCGCGTTTCACTCTTCGTGATGAAGCGGGGCGCGCCTGCGGACGCGATCTGACGCCGTCATCCGTTCGGTTCCGACTGGCATCCACTCGGGCGTCCGGGTGGGGCCGGGCAGCCTCTTCCAAATTGCCGAAGAACTGCTTTTGAGCTTGGCAGGGCGAAGAGGCCGCAGGAAAACCTCCTTGGCCGAAGAGGCGAGCGCTGAAAATGTACCGAGGCCGTATGCGACATGAAACCCCAAGAAGCCCAAGGGCAGCCAGAGCGCTGCCCAAGACTTGTTTCGCCGAGCCAGGTCGAGAGCTACAATCGAGCCCACCGTCAGATGCAACCCGAGCACGGCGATGAAGGGGAATAAAAAGCTCCAAGCGTGTGAAGGAGCTCTCCAAGCGCCAATACCTGCAAGCAAGGAGCAGCCGAGCAAGCCCAGAACGAAGAGAAATGGTATGAAATGCCGCGCCGCCATCGCTCCGGGATTCTTTCGCAGGGAAATGAAGTTCCAGAACCCGTTGCGCCAGGCATAGAACATCAGATCCCGCAACCGCCCTTGCGTAAAGTAGTAACAATCCGTCTTCCAGGTGCAGTACAACTTGTACCCTTTGGCCCGGAGCTTTTGACTCATGTCGTTGTCCTGGTTGCGAGTCATCTCCTCGTCGTAGCCACCCGCCTCGAGCAAGGCCTGTTTGATCATGACGGGGTAATTGACGTGGTCCACGTAGCCCTCGGCCTGCGTCCGAAACGATTTTCGCGAGGACCCGAACGGATGGCTCACGATCCAAGCCACCAGCCGGGCCTCCAGGCCCGTGTCGAGTGGCTGGGTGACGACGCGCCCGCTCGACCCCACGGCGTTATGCTCGCGAAGCGCCTTGAAGCATTCAGCAATATAATTGCGCTTATAGATCGTATGGGCGCCGAAGATGCAAACGTATTCCCCGCGCGCTTCTCTTAATCCCAGGTTGAAAGCGAAGGGCGTCTTCTTCTTGGTGTTGGTTATAACTCGCACTCGTTTGTCGGCGCCGGCGATTTGGTCGAGAATGTTGCGAGTGCCGTCTTGCGATTCCCCGTCCACGACGAGGAATTCGAGGTCGAAGTCAGGATGGTCCTGCCGGAGAAGTGAGGTCAGACACGTCTCGATCGAGCGGCTTTCGTTGTATACAGCGAGAATAACGGAGACCAGCGGGCGACCCCGCGGCAATTCCTCGGTCATATGCGACCTCCTCTTCCCGGACAGCAACGTTTCCGCTGCCGTCGAGCTTCCGGTCCGGAGTGAATGGGTTTTACGGATTGGGTGGATGCGATAACCCGCTCTGAAGGGGTTCCTGCTCCTCAGGCCTGGTTAAGGTATTCGCGAATGGCATGGATGATGCCGCCGATCTGCTCCTCGGTGAGTTCGGCATACATGGGTAACGAAAGAATTTCGCCCGCCAAGGCTTCGGCAATGGGCAAGCTTCCCTGCCCCGCATATCCCAAGGCTTGATAAGCGGGTGTCAAGTGCAGCGGCACAGGGTAGTGGATGCCCGTATCAATCCCACGCTCGTGAAGAAAATCCTTCAACGCGTCCCTTCGGCGGGCGCGAACCACGAACAAGTGAAAGTTGTGCTCGCCCTCTTGGGGCAGAGCGGGCGGGCGTATACCCGGCCCGCCCAACGCGTGAATCAAGGCCGTGCCATGTTCGAAGCGCCGCGCGTTCCACTCGTCCAGATGGCGCAGCTTCACGGAGAGAATGGCGGCTTGAATCGCGTCGAGACGAGAATTCGTCCCCACCGCGACGTGGTGATACTTTGCAGGGCTTCCATGGTCGCGCAGCATGCGAATGGTCTCGACAGCGCGAGGATCGTTCGACGTCACGGCGCCGCCATCGCCATATGCTCCGAGATTTTTGCCCGGATAGAAGCTGAAGCACGTCAGCCTGCCGGAACCGCCGACCATCACTCCATCGCGCCCAGCCCCGATGCCCTGGCAAGCGTCCTCAATGATCATCAAGTGGTTCGCCTCGGCGAGCCGCTCGATTCCCGCCAGGTTGACTGCACGCCCATAGAGGTGTACGGGCACGATGGCGCGCGTCTTGGGAGTCAGCCGGCTTGCGACCGAGGCGGCATCCAGATGAAAGGTCAGCGGGTTGACGTCAGCGAATACCACTCGAGCGCCCACGTTCGTGACGGCTTCGGCGGTGGCAAAGAAGCTGTTGGCGGGAACGATCACTTCGTCTCCCGGCCCGATTCCGGCCGCCTTGAAGGCCAGCTCCAGGGCCGCCGTTCCTGAGCCGACCCCGACGGCGTACCGCGCGCCGACGTATTCAGCCAGATCGTTTTCGAATTTCTCGACCCACTCGCCACCCACGAAATGCCCCGATTCGAGGACCGCGTTTACGGCCTCTTGAACTTCTTCTCGGATGGAATCGTACTGGGCGTGCAGGTCAAGGAAAGGTACGTGGACTAGTGTTGGCGCAGCGACACTCATGGTCAGGCTCCTTTTGAAGTGAGGGTTTCTTCCAGGACGGACAGGCCCTCGTCTGTGACGGTGAAGCGCACATGGCAGTGCGGGCAACTCACCTGGGTATCGGCCGGAGCGGAAGCCGGCAAAGGCAGCTTCTCCGCGCAAATGCACATCCAGCCGATCTGGCGTGCGGGGTTGCCGACCACCAGGGCGAAATCGGGGACTGAACGAATCACCACGGCGCCCGCCCCGATGAAGGCATACCGCCCAATCGTGACCCCGCACACGACGGTGACGTTGGCTCCAATCGTCGCGTTGGCGCGAATCAGAGTCGGTGTGAGCGAGTCCCCGCCTTTCTGGATATAGGTTCGAGGATTGAGGTCGTTGGTCAGGACACAGTTGGGCCCCAGAAACACGTTGTCTTCTACGGTGACCCGATCCCAGACGGCGACACCGTTTTTGACTGTAACGTGGTTGCCCAGGACCGCGCCGCTTTCAATGAAGGCGTGGTCCCCGATTTTGCAGTTGGCGCCGATTTGTGCGCCCCGCATGACGTGGGCAAACGCCCAAATCATCGTCCCCGGTCCTATTTCCGTGGATTCCACCAAGGCATTCGGGTGGACGTAATAACGATCTTTAGTTAATGTAACGGCTCCAATAACACTCATTTTTCCTCCTGGAGAAGGGACGCTAGGCCGCTACAAGCTGGTCTTCGCGTTGCCAATCAAATTTTTCCGCCATCTCGATGGCGGAGACAACTTTCGCGCCGAACCGGCCATCGGTTCGGGGAGTCTCACCGGTTGCAATGCAATCGAGGAAGTGCTCGATTTCGATGAGTAGCGGTTCCGTATTGGCCAAGTTGGGCGCTACCATGTCGCCCGTGCGGTACGTCAATTGGAACTCGCCGAAGTTTTCGGGTTGGTGCACGATGACGCCCCGGTCGTAAATCTTGATCTTTTCGCTGGGGTCGGTGTCGTCATACACCACCATGCGTTTCGAGCCGACCACGCACGTGCGGCGCATCTTTTGCGGCGATAGCCAGCTGACCTCACACGACGCAATCGTGCCTCCAGGGAACTGGAACCAAAGATAAGCCACGTCGCGTTTGAAGCTCTGGACGCACGAGCGGCCGAAAGACCCTGCGGATATGGGAGACTCATCCAGCCAATAGAGCAGGATGGAGATGTCGTGCACGGCCAGGTCCCAGACGACGTCCACGTCCTTTCGGTACAAGCCCAGGTTGACGCGGGAGAAACTGAGGTATTGCAGGTCGCCGAGCGCCCCGGAGTCGATCAATTCCTTCACTTTCACCACCGGAGGGCTGTAGACGAACGTGTGACCCGTCATCAGCCTTCGATCTCGGGCTTGGGCAATTTCAGTAAGCTCCCGCGCCCTTGGGCTGCTGTCCGCCAGCGGCTTTTCGACAAACACGTGCTTGCCCGAATGGAGGGCGCGACGCGCCACGTCAAAGTGCGTGGAAATGGGTGTGGCCACAACCACCGCATCAATATCCGAGCTCAAGAGGTCCTCGACGCTTTCAAACCCTTTGAGTCCCGGATACTGCCGCAGAGTTTTCTTGAGTCTCTGCGGATCGAGGTCACAGCACGCCGTGAACTCGCAGCGGGTGGTCTGGTTGAGGACCCGAGCAAGATTGGGGCCCCAATAGCCTAGTCCGATCAATCCGACCTTAGTCATTTCGTTACCTCCGCGGTAGCCTCTAATGTCTGGCGTTCTTCGACCAGCTGGTTCGAGCGAACGACGGCGTCCAAAAAGTCCGACTGAATTTGCGATTGAAGGATCCGAATGTTCGGCATGACGCAGTGTCCGCCGATATGACCGGGATAAACACCGGCTGGAAGAAAGGCGATTTCCTCGATGAAGGCATTGACGTCCTTGAAGTCGCCCCCGTAGCGCGCTGCGATGCGATCCACCTCCTGCGCCCAGCCGATCAAAATTCCGAGATACGTGGTTTCGAGAAGCTTCGCGACCTCGGCCAGTTCCGGAGTCCGGAAGATGCCGGTCTTGAAGCCCGCGGCGCTGAAATGATCGAGCGCCATCTCCATAACTTCCGGACGAGTTGACGCGACGAATTTCTTGTAACGAAGCATGTCCGCATCCATGCGAGCGTGTTTCCCGCGCACCGGGCTGTATGCCACGCCGAACTCGCCCACGGCCTCCTGAACCTTGCGAGTCGTTCCTGGAGCGATGGTGCTGTTGATGATCGTCAGCGCGGGCTGGTACTTGAGGACATAGCGCGCCGCCGTTCCGACAAAGTCCGGGATTTGGAACGGGAAGCAGAGATGCAGGACGGAACAGGGTTTGGTGATTTCCACCGGCTGAACGTCCACTCCCACGCATTCATATTGCCTGCTCAGGATGCGCGAAAGCGGCCGGCCTACCTCACCCATGCCTGCCACAACGACGATGCCATCTTTGGCCAAGTTGAGACCTCCTGTTGAATTCAAAAAGGATTTCGGATCAGTTACTGATAAGTGAAAAGGTGAAAAACGATATTGGAACGACAGCGAAACGGCTTGAAGCTATGGTGCAAGTCTCTTGGAAGGAATGTCGCGTACCGTGATCGCTTCCCGCTTGGCGTCGCCCGCGTTCGGACCGGCGAAAGCCCGCGCGACTTTGGCTTTCAATCTTCGCGCCACTCCGCGGGCGAGCCACAGTCCTTCGAACAGATTGGGAGCAAGGTCGCCCGGCCAAAAGTTCGACCGGACGCTCGGATGAAGCGCGTCACGGACGACCGCTCCGAACGAGCTCAATCGGCCAGTGGAAGCGGATGGCGCGATGGTAGTCCTCCGAATACTCGAGCTGCTTTCCCTGAATGACTTGGCAGAGGTCGTACGGGAAATCCACACCGGCGGCGAGCGCCAGGTCCAACGATCCCCAGACTCGGGGGTTGATCTCCATCAATTTGAAGTCGTGGTCGCGCGAATCGCGTCGAAATTCCACCATCGCCACGCCATGCCATTTGAGGCTGTCCAGCAATCGAACGCCGTACTCTTTGAGCCTGGGGTCGAAGAAGCTCTCTGCGCAGGTGCTCACTCCGCCGCTCGGGGGATTTTCCCGAATCCGCCGGTGCATAAAGATTCGCTTCGGGACGCCGTGCTGGTATAAAGCAAAGAACCCGCAGCCGTATCCCGGAATGAACTCCTGCAGCATAGGCAGATTGTCCTGGAAGAAACCTTTCTCCTCGCAGAACCTCCGATAAACGGCGGGAAGTTCCGCCGGGCTCGACGCATAACGCACCGTTTCGCCATGGGTTTCGCGGCAGGGCTTGATGACGATCGGGTATTCGAGCTCGGCCGCGCGGGCCAAAGCGTCGCGCAAACTTGCCGGGTAAACCGTGCGGGGAGCCGGCACGCCTGCCGCGCTTGCCAGCTCGTGTGTGTGGCGCTTGTCGGCGGCCAACCGGATTTTTGCCTCATCCATGATTTCGACCCGCGTCAGGGTTTCGAGCTCACGGCGAAGGATGTCGAGGACGGCGGCGACAAAGCCCTCGGATTCCGGCGCCGGCCCGAGATATTGGCGAGTGCAGTACCGCGAGTGGAGAACCGGTGCAAAGCTCGATTCGGCCAGCACGCCCACGCGGATGCCCTTGCGGCCCAGGCTCCGAACCACGCCCAGCGAGGGTCGGACGCCGTCATTGACGAGTATTTTCATCTGGGAATTCACAGGCCTAGATTCTCCCTGCCAGAAGGAGGCACGCGCCCATCCAGCGCGGAAACTTGGTAACGAAGTTGTAAGGTTCCTGTCGCGCGCCAAACGTCCGGAAAAACCGCTCGATCGGCTCAATGAGCGAGCCTTCAAAGTCAAACACCGCCGAGCGTGCCGCGGAATATTGAATGAGGTGCCACATCAACAAGGACGTCGCGCCGCTTTCCCGCAATGTCGGGTCACCCCCGCCCGCCAAGTAGTAGGCCCTTTTTCTGTCCCAAATCAGGAACGCGGCGGCGTGAACCTTTCCCGAGCCGTCCCGGGCGGCAAAGCATATCCCGGAATCTTTCTCCAACGCGGCATGAGAGAGCGTAAGGAAGTCCTGATCGGTGTAGGTTTGCTTGATTCCTTGGCGATGGAAGGTCTTGTGTGCGGCTTCCAGCACTGTTTCCGGGTCACAGGCTGAAACGACAACGCCCGATTTTTCCGCTTTGCGGATTTGGCGCCGGCAACTGTCCCTCATTTCATTCCAGATTTGACTGGGATCCCGCAAGTCGTCCAGGACGTAGGTAAATCTCGAAGTTTGACGAAATCCCATCCAGTAAAACGGGAGCCAATTTTTGAGACTCGGATGAAAAGCCTGCACGAAGTTTCTCTCTTGGGCCAAGCGCTTGGCAAAGATGCCCAGAATTTCCATTTCCCTGGCGGCGGCTGTCGCTCGCTTGCCCTGTAGAGGTTCCATTACGACGCCCCAGGCCGGCGTGAGCTTCGACATACAGCACAAGGTGATCCCAAACCGCTTCTCAAAGTGGAGCGGGATACCGGCGACGAGACGCCCCTTATCGAAAAAGCCCAGGATTCGGCTCTCTCCGCTCACGGCGTTGAGGCACCAGGAACGGCAGAAGACCGACCCTTGCGGCGAGGTTTCCACCAGCGCATCCCAGAGCGGATATTCATCCGGCCGGAGATAACGCAGGCCCTCGTGCGCCTCAACGGCTGGCGCGACCATCTCAGCTTGAGCGCGAGGTGAGGCCGCGGGTGTCGGTGAGGTGGCTGGCCTGATAATAAGAGACGCCATAATTAGAGCCTAGAGAAGAACTTCTCGAAGCGCGCCAGGCGCGCTTTCAATCGAAATATGGCCGCGAAGGCCGCTTAGGATCTGTTCGCTAACCTTGCTGCTGGAGTAATCGAGAGCACGGTTTGAAACGTCAAGCTTCTTGAATGGAATTCTGTTGCGCTGGAACAAGTCTTGGGCCTGCTCATAAAACCCATGGAGTCCTGACGGCGCGGCCTTTTCGTCCCGTTCATTCAACATTGAAGATGTTCCGGTCAGCCAGAACGCCATGTCCACAGGCCACGTCGCCAGATGGACGGCAAGAGGCTTCACAACGTTGCCGACGGATTTCGTGCAGGGAATCTTGCCCTCCGTTAAGTGACAATCGTAGATGACCACCCATCCTTTTTTGGCCCAGAAGCTGGCAGCCACGGTGGGGAGTTATATCGAACCAGAAATCGCATCAGCCAAGGTTGGCTGTGACGGAAAAAGTCCATATGGACAACCTTGACTGAAGCAGGCAGGCGGAGCAGCGCTGCCGCCACGCTTCGCTTGGTCGTTCTGTCTTCTGCCACAACCGCCACTTCCAAACCCAGTTTGCTGGTCAATTGCCAGGCCCTGTAGACGGCTTTTCGATAAAGACCTCGCAAGATCATTCCCATCTCAGGACGAATCGTGCCGGTCAGGAGCAAGTACAGAGTCAGCAGGGCCGAGTTTCCGGTTCGCCACAGCGTTCGTCCCACAGGACCGAACCTCGGTATTCCGTCATTCCTTTGCTCCCATGGCGGCCCACCTTGTGTGCGCTCGAAGTAGCCCGTTCCCTTTCCATCGGCGACAGCATGAACCAGGCATGCGAGGCGGGGTTCCGCCGGTCGGTCACCATTTCCGGCCAGCCGAAAGCCCAATCCCCATCGTTCAGCCTTGAAAAGATCGATGGTGTAAGGTTCGGGGTTGCCATGTTTGCGGAGCCGGAATCTCTCCAGATACGTTTGCGGCTTGAAGACCTGGTAAAAACCTCGCGCCTTTAAGAATGCCCTGACCGGAGTGGGGTCGCCGGGCACGAGAATGTCAAGATCGCTGAATCCACTCGCCGCCTGAATCGGGTGGAGGAGAGACGGCCCACGCAGAAGCATGGCCTGCGGGGCGAGTCGCCTGATCTCATTCCATATGGAGAAATAATACGCCTCTGATCCCAACGTGGTAGAGCCACCTTCTCCCCGGAAGATTACTCAACCCCGCGGCAGCAATTCCAGCAGGCGGGACCTTCTGCTGGTCCATCGCCGTGCCGCGGCATAAATCAGCTTACTCGTCCAAGTTCCACCGCCTCAGTGCAATGAGGCGGCTCGACGTACACTTCCTCCGCTGAGGAAATCTTTTCGGCCGGCAACAGCCCCGCTTCGACATATCGCGGGAGGACTTTATGAACGAAGGAACACGCGCTCGACCAGGTGTCTCGCCGTTGGCCAGCGGCGTCCATCAACCACCAGAAGGTTTCGCCGACCTCCGACGAGAGCCAACCGCCCTCGAAGGCAGCCGGATGCCAGAGCAAGGAAATTCCGCCCCACCCGTATAGGCGGCTGACGGAGAGCAAGCTCGCTGCCTCTCTCGACCAGTCCGTGCCGGCCTCGAACCCTTCTTGAAGGCTCTGGTCCATGATGGCCAGCGGAATCTCGAGGAATGTCGCCGGGCGTTCTTCCGCGAAATTGTAGGGAGGAAATGCGAAGCAAGCCGCGGCGCGGAAACCGATTCGGTCGGACCATCCGATCGAGGTGTCGTAAAGTGCCCCTGCACGCTCAAGGGCTGGGATCAAGCGATCGAGGGTGAATCGCAGCCAATGCTGTCGCCCTCCCTCAGGGCGAAAGCCCGCTTCGCGCAAAAGTCCGTATTCCTCAGCCAAGCCTTGCGGGTCATCGAGACATCTATACGACCCGTGAACGCCCACTTCCATTCCTAGGGCCTGTAAGCGCCGCATCATCGCCTCGACCGCAGGCTCTTGAGCTGTATAGTTGGCGTCTCGCCGGTCGAGATGTCGCGGAAGGAAGTAGTAACTGGCCCCAACCCCCCGATCGTTTTCCTCTCCGGCAACAAATGGAATTTGATCTAAAGGGTCTTGTCCTCCCGCCGCGACACGGAGCGCCATGGCTGCTTGGCTGATACCTAACATCGGCCGCTTCGAAAGCAGGCAAGAGATGACGGCATTTTTGGCCAGCCGGTACACGGCGCTCAGCCGGCCGACGGGAAAGTAATCCACGTCGTGGGTCGAAACGAGGAAATGCAAGGCGGTGGGATCGGGGCTCAGGGGCTCCATCGGTGCTCCTGGCATGAGGCGGCAGAGCGCCCGGTTGAGAAAACGCATCGCCACCGCGGCATAGGGAATGCGAATATCCAGGTTGTGCCGGCCGGCATAAGTAGCCGAGAAGGGAATCCGTCCCGAACGATCCCGCTGCTCGATACTGTACTCATCCGCGCACGAAACCCATTCGAAGATTTCTCTCCTCGCCTCCCTGAGCGTATTTCCATGGAGGCGGCGCTGGGTCGCGGAGCAGACGAGGCCGATACAGATTGCTCAACAACAGCGCCGGCTTCAGCGCACCCGTGGCCCTCCGAGAGCGATAGCAAATACAAACATCCGCGCTTGATCCTCCGTCATTTGTTAAGACGGGCTCGTGCCCGTAAATGGCGCAAAACAGCCGGAAAGCATACGTGATCCGCGCACCATGGGGCAGACTCCAATCTTTTCCGAATTCCAAGCAAATCTTCATGATGGTGTCGCCAAATCCCGAAGCGTGTTGCGGTGCGGCGGAATCCTAAAGGCGTACGCGCGGATTGGGCGCCGAACCGGAGGTGCAACCGGGCAGAGCTTACAAACCCTCGAGAGCCGGGCTGGATTCGCCAAAGGATTCTTCCCAATGCGCCTCTGGCACGACCGCGTTCTCGAGGGATTGGGATTGCGCGAGCTGGCAGCCCACAAGCGTCACGCCACACCAGAACCATAGAAATCGGCTGTCCAGGATGTCGCCGCTGACTTGCGTGATCAAAAGCATATAGATCATTACGGGGAGCAGGAAGGGGAAATGCTCCGCAAGTCTCACAAGATTTTTTCGCATGGCTCCAAATATTCGCGCCAAGAGAATCAACAGCGCC
>QHZO01000005.1:0-1572 GCA_003224695.1 Acidobacteriota bacterium | reverse complement strand
TGATGGGTGGGTAGTCGGTGTAGGAATTGTACCTCATGAAACCACCCACGCCCCACCCCAGGAGCGGCCGTTCTTGAATCCCTTGCAGGGCGGTTTTGTAAAGCGTCAATCTTTGGGTTGCCGAGCCATGCGCCCTGCCTGAGCGGGCCGAAAGGGACTGCAACTCCGCTATCTTAGCGTGAAGCCGCGCTTCCACGCGGCCGCCAAACCACCCCGATGCCAGGAGAGAAACTGCCACAACCACCATGACCAGGCTGAGTGCCATCTGCCTTCGAGAAATTAGAGCTGTTCTCAGTTGTGGCACGAAGAGGCTCAGCGTTAGAACGGCCAGCAGCCCCAGGAACGGCCCGCGAGACAGGGCCGAGACGAGCCCGAAAGCCAACCAGGGAATCACCACGAATAGGACGAGGGCTCGCACACGCCGGTTGGAGGGGATGCGATAATAGAGAGCAATGATAATGGCCCAGCCGAGGAATTGCGCGATGCCAATGTGGACTGGATTGATTCCCGCCGTACGCCCGCCTTGGTGGCTGGCACGTATCATGACGAACGAAACTGCGAACGAGAACAAAAGAAAACCTATAACGAAATCCCGGATGTCGTCCTTGTCTCGAAACAGCAGGAACGGCGCGAAGAAGGCCAGCCCGCCCACGACAAGAAACCTCGCGAGCTTATAGCTGCCCCAGTCCGGCGCGGCCGTGTAAGCATAGCTGGCCGCGACTATAGCCATGAACGCGAGCCAGGCCCCAACGGCTTTACCTTGGCCTTTGAATAGATTCTGGAGCGCACCGGGGCGCCGCGAGAGCGCCCACAACCGCGGCAGCATCGCCACAATTAACACGATCATTGTTGCTTCGAGCAGGGTAAACTCCTGCGCCACGTGGAACCGGCTGAGAATTGGAAAAGGTTTTTCAGGCGACGCGAAGAGCATCGGAGCGACCACGACAGCCGGATGTCTCATCACCACGAATAGAAAAATCGCCCCTGCCATAAGGGCTCCGAGAATCAAAAAGGGATCTTCCCCGATCCCTAGACCGTCCTCGACCCAGACCACGGCGATGACCGAGGTGAGCAGGAACAGAAGCAGGATCAGGATGGAGTTTTTGTTCATGGTCAATCCGCGCATTAAGCCGGCGAGCGGCGAGGGAAAGCGAGCTTCCAAACGTAGCCTAGCCAGGGCGAGCCGAGTCTTACCAGCACCACGACGAGGAGACCGCAAACGGCCAGCTCAAATAACGCCGCAGCGAAGAGGCTTACTTGACCGGCGAAGAGCCAGCGAAATGCGGCGCTCGCAACTCCCAAGGCCAACGTGGCCAGCAAGGAAGGAGCGCATCGCCTCCATGGAATTTTGATCCCCAAAACTTTATGGAAGGTTCGAGCGGTGAGCATTCCCAAAATCGTGCAGCTCACAACCACGGCTCCCGCAATGCCTTCGAGCAGCAGACCGCGGGGCAGGAATCTTATCGCCGAACCGATGAGAGCCAAGTAAATCGAGAAAGCGGCAAGAACGTTCGCGGCGTTTCGCGGTTGTATGGTCGCCGCATCAATCATGCTCCGCAGAGTCTTATAAAA
>QHZO01000322.1:1054-2066 GCA_003224695.1 Acidobacteriota bacterium | reverse complement strand
TCTGGCTCTGCTCGAGCATCTGAAGATGGTCTTGCAACGGGACGATCTCCACTTCGGGATCTCACTCGGGACGCCTGGTCCCGATCGCAAGCCGGTGATCCAGGCGGTCGCCGCTGACGGCACGGTTCTCGGATACGCCAAGGTCGGGTGGAACCCGGTAACGAACCGCCTCGTCGAACGGGAGGCCCGGGCCCTCCGATGGCTCGAAGGCATGGCGTGCGTCTCCTTTCGATCGCCCTCGGTTCTCTACGCCGGCCGGTGGAATGGCCGGGCGATTTGCATCTCGAAGCCGCTACCGGCCGAGGGGAGGAGGGTGGCGGCTTCATTGACGACCACGCACATTCAGGTGCAGCGCGAGCTGGCGAGGCTCTCTCTTCGGTGGAGACCGTTCTGCGACAGCCGCTTCTGGCAGGCGTTGCGTGAACGGATCGGGGGAATGGGCCAGCCCTACTACCGAGACGTCGCCGAGCGAGCGGCGGAGGTGCTCGAGTCGAGGCTGCACGGCGAAGCGCTTGCCTTCCACACGAGCCATGGCGACTTCGCCCCGTGGAACATGCGGCTCGCGCGCGGTCAGATGCTGCTCCTCGACTGGGAGCACTCGGAGCCCGAAGCGCCTGTGGCCCACGACCTGATCCACTTTCTCGTTCAGACCCGCATGCTGCTTCGCAAGGAACCGCCCGGCGCCCTGTTCAACATGCTCCAGCGCCGCGAAGGAGAAGCCGCGTCGATCGTGAAGCATGTGGTCGACGTTGGGATGGGCGCCGAGAGCCTCGAATCGCTGGTGCTCATCTACGCACTCGAGCGCCTCACGTCGTACGACTCTGAGAGCCACACCAGCATCGGGGCGTCTCGGTACTTCGGCGGCCTCATCAACCTCCTGTTGCCGAGCTGCGCAGGAAGCGCCCCTCAGCTTTGAACCGCCTGAAGATCCTGATCTCGGCGTACGCGTGCGAACCGGGGAAAGGGTCGGAGCCCGGCGTGGGCTGGAACGTCGCCACGACGATGGCTACGC
>QHZO01000322.1:0-920 GCA_003224695.1 Acidobacteriota bacterium | reverse complement strand
GGAAGCGTGGGACGCGAGGGGTTCGGCCTTACTACTATCTCTGGCAGGCCGGCGTCTTTTTTAAGGTGCGACACCTCCACCGCGTGATCCGGTTCGACCTCGTGCATCACGTCACCTTCGTCAAGTACTGGATGCCGAGTTTCTTGGCCATGCTGAATGTCCCCTTCGTGTGGGGTCCCGTGGGTGGGGGAGAGTCGACGCCGGCCAGGATGCTGAAGGGGCTCGGTCCGCGCGGCCTCGCCTACGAAGCGCTGCGTGCGGTGGCGCGCTGGATCGGCGAGCACGACCCCTTCGTACGATTGACCGCGCGGCGGAGTGCACGATCGCTCGCCACGACCACCGAAACCGGGCAACGACTGCGGCGCCTGGGCGCGGCAGCGGTGGAAGTTCATTCAGAGGCCGGGCTCACTGACGACAATCTGCAACAGTTGGGCGAGCGAGCACAGCGATGCGATCCGGCCGTGCGGTTCGTCAGCGTCGGGCGGCTGCTCGCGTGGAAGGGCTTTCACCTCGGGCTGCGCGCTTTCGCCAAGGCGGAAGTGGCTCACGCCGAGTATTGGGTCATCGGAGACGGTCCCGAACGGGGGCGGCTCGAGAGGCTTGCGCGAACGCTGGGAATCGAGCGTAACGTGCGCTTTCTCGGCGCGCTCTCGAGAGGCGAGACGCTCCAGACGCTCAAGCAGTGTGATGTCCTCGTGCATCCAAGCCTTCATGGGACGAGCGGCATCAAGATCGCTGCCACGACGTCGGCGGAAGTCGTGACTGAGCTCGCGAGTGTCATGGTCGATCTGGCGATCGCGCCTGGACGCGTGAGCGCCATGGGGGAGGCAGCGCGAAAACGGGTAGCGAAGGAGTTTTGCTGGGGGAGGAAGGGAGAAAATCTCGACAGAGTGTATCGCGAGGTCGTGGGCTCGAGTGAG
>QHZO01000321.1 GCA_003224695.1 Acidobacteriota bacterium | reverse complement strand
GCCGGCGCAGCAGGAAGAAACCGATCGTCTGCGGCAAATATTGGATCAGCACGCGGGTGGCAATCAAGCCCGGGATGACTTCGTTGAGCCGGCCCAGGCTGAAGGCGGCGGCGATCAGGCCGAGCGTCACCAGCGACACGTGCGGAAACCCGCCTTCGGGGTGGAGCCTCGCAAACACGGGAAGGAAATTCCCATCCTTCGCCGCGATGTAGGGAATGCGCGAATAACCGAGGAGTAGAGAAAAGGCGGATGAAAAGGCGATCCAAAGCACCAAGGCGGTCATGACTTTCCCCGCGCCAGCTCCCTCGAGCATTTCAATGTAAGTTGAAGCGATGAATTTGCTTTCGAGCAGCGGCTTCCACGGAACCACGCTCAGGAATGAAGAGGTCATGAAAACATAAAGCGTGCCTACCAGGATGATCGAGAACATGATGGCCCGCGGAATGACGCGCCCCGGGTCGCGGATTTCTTCCGCGAGATAGCAGACGTTGTAGTAGCCGAAATAATCGTAGAGCGCACTCCGGAGGAAAATCGAACAAGCGCGCCCCGCTCAGGTGCGGAGCGCCCGAGAAGACGATCCACAAGCACCCCGCGAGCACACCCGCCACCAGCACCACCGAGATGTTGCCAAGCGTCCCAATGCGCCTGTAGAGCAGCACGACGAGCAGCAACGGGAGCGCCACCGCGATGGCGCGCGCGCCCCAAGCCGGCAAGCCGGGGATTAGGTAGTTGAAATAACTCGCAAACCCGATGCTGCCGCTCGCCACCGACAAGGGAGCGGAAAACATGATTTGCCAGACCATGAGGAATGAAAGCCACCGCCCAGCGCCTTGTGGGCCGAAGGCTTCGCGCAAGTAATTGTAGCTTCCTCCCGCTTTGGGCATGGCCGCTCCCAATTCCGCCCAAACCAGGCCGTCCGAAAATGCCACGAGCGCCCCAACAAACCAGCCCAGCATCGCCTGCGGTCCGCCCATCGTGGCGAGCAGCAGGGGAATGGTGATGTAGGGACCAATCCCCACCATGTCGGTGATGGCGAGCGAGGTTGCCTGAAGCAGGCCCAGCTCGCGGCGTAATCCGGGTTGGCTGGCGCGGACGGTGATGGGTTCTCCTTCTGGCGCGAGCCACGCCGGCCGCTCGCGCTTCGCGCTTATTCCACATCACCCTTTTTATGTCAAGGCGGTGGACCGGATGAAATCTGCTTATGCCAGGACCTCAGAATCGGACGCGAAATTTCAACGGGCGCGTAAATCGCTCTTCCGAATCGTCGCTGTCGGTGCTGATGGAGTGGGAGAATTGAGCCGGAGGAATCGCGGAAAGCGGGCTTCGCGCGTAACGATTCCGGACGGGCGCTCTTCGACATAAAAAATGCCCGCGCCAGAAAACCTTCGAATCAGTTTGAAGCCATCCTCGGACCCGAGCACGCTGGCCGCGGTCGCCAGGCCGTCCGCTAGGATTCCTCTCCGCGCGACCACCGTCACGCTCCGGTATCCGGTCAGTGCCAGGCCGGTTCGCGGGTCAATCACATGGGAGTAGCGAACCCCGCCAATCTCGAGGTGTTGTTCGGAATCTCCCGAAGTCGAAATCGCGGCGCGGTGTAGCAGCACCGTGCGGACCGGAGCGCGTGGCGCCAGATTAAGCGGCTCCACGGCAACCAGCCATCCTTTCCTGCCCGGCGGTGGATCGCCCACGGCGATGTCTCCGCCCCCGGCCACCAAGACCCGGCGAATTCCGAAACCGGCGAGCACTTTCAAGACCTCATCGTCCGCGTAGCCCTTACCAACGGCGCCGAGGTCGAGCTCCATTCCGGGCTTCATGAGATGCGCCGTGCGGCCACGCGGGTTGAGGACAAGGTTTTCGTATCCAACTTTTTCGAGGGCGTTCGCGATACTCTCATGGTCAGGCAGCGCATGCCGCCGCCGCGCTCGCCGCCAAAGCTTGACGATCGGGCCGACTGTAATATCGAACGCCCCATCGGAGCGCCGGGCAATGTTCTGCGACTCGGCGAGCACGCGGAATAGATCTTCGCTGACCTTAACTGGCGGTCCGCCCGAGTTCCGAGAAAGGCGCGCAAGTTCGCTCGTGGCGAGGTAATCGCTCATGATATGATTCAACTCTTCGATGCGATCGAACGCTCGGCGCGCAGCCCGGTCCGCCGTAGCTTCGTCCGGCGCG
>QHZO01000067.1 GCA_003224695.1 Acidobacteriota bacterium | reverse complement strand
CCGCTCGTCGAGGCTCTCGCCCGAAAAGCCGGGGGAGGGAACTGACCATGGGGCTGATTCACGCCGCCTTGCGAAGACCCATCACCGTCCTGGTGGTTGTGGCCGCCGTGGCGCTCTGTTCCATTCTTGCCCTCCTGCGCATGCGCGTGGACATCTTCCCCAATCTCAATCTGCCCGTGATCTACGTGGCGCAGCCTTACGGCGGCATGAGTCCGGCGCAGATGGAAGGTTACCTGGTGTATTATTATGAATATCATTTTCTCTACATCAACGGCATCGAGAGCGTGGAATCCAAATCCATTCAGGGCAATGGCCTTCTCAAGCTGACGTTCCATCCCGGCACGGACATGAGCCAGGCGCTGGCGCAGACGATTTCTTACGTGAATCGCGCCCACGCGTTCATGCCCTACGGCACAGTGCCTCCATTCGTCATCCGTTTTGACGCCGGGACCGTTCCTGTCGGCTATCTGGTTTTTTCAAGCCCCGCGCGGACGCTCGGTGAAATACAGGACGAAACCAGCGGACGATTGTCGTGACGCTCGACCCCGACCGCTTGCGCGCTTACAGCATGTCCCCCGACGAAGCCGCGCGGGCCGTGGCCGCCGGCAACATCCTCATGCCCGCCGGGAACGTCCGCACCGACAATTTGCTGCGCATCGTCTCGAACAACGCCATCGCGCCGAACATCCAGGACTTGCTGGATTTGTCGATTCGCTCGGGTAGCGGCCCGAGCGTTTATCTTCGCGATGTCGCGACGCTGGCCGATAGCACCGACATTCCCACCGGCTACGCGCTCGTGAACGGCCGCCGCGCCGTGTACATTCCGGTCACCAAGCGCCCGGACGCTTCCACACTGACGGTGGTCAACGAAGTGAAGGAAAACCTTCCGCGGTTTCGGGCGCTCGTGCCGCCGGACATTCAGGTGAGCTACGAATTCGACCAATCGGGCTACGTGCGAGGCGCTCTCGATTCGGTGCTCCGGGAGGGTTTGCTCGGGGCGCTGCTGACGGGGCTGATGGTGCTCTTATTCCTCGGCGATTGGCGAAGCTCCGCCATCGTGGTGGTGACCATTCCGTTTGCCTTGCTCACCGCGGTGGTGGCGCTTTGGGCGGCGGGAGAGACCGTCAACATCATGACCCTCGGGGGACTGGCGCTAGCGGTCGGCGTGCTTGTGGACGAAGGCACGGTGGTCATGGAAAACATTCATTCGCATCTGGCGCGGGGGGAGGGGAGTGCGCGCGCCGTTCTCGACGCGAGCCGCGAAGTCGTCACGCCGCGGCTGCTGGCGATGCTCGCGGTCCTGGCCGTCTTCGTGCCTTCGTTGTTCATGGTGGGGGTCACCCGCGCGCTCTTTGTTCCCCTGACGCTCGCCGTGGGCTTTGCCATGGCCGCCTCTTACTTCCTTTCAAGCGCGCTAGTGCCGGTGCTTTCGACGGCGCTTCTCGGCGCGCGCGGGGGGAACCAGGCTGCGGGAGCGGAGGCCGGCCGTTTTTTGAAAGTGCGCGACCAGTGGATGCGCGGCTTGGGAATTCTTTCGCGCGCCCGCGCGGCCGTGATTGCGGCGTACGCTGTTGCGGCGCTGGCCGTAATTTTCCTACTGGGGCCGCGACTGGCAACAGAGCTGTTCCCCACCGCTCAGGCGAGCCAGTTCCGCCTGCGATTGGACGCTCCGGCCGGGACGCGCGCGGAGGAGACGGCCAATCAAGCGTCAGAAACCTTGGATGAGGTCGGGAAAGAGGCGGGGCCGGGCAACGTCGAAACCACCGTCGGATATGTTGGAACGCAGGCAGCGAGCTACCCCATCAATACGGTGTTTCTATGGACCAGCGGTCCGCAGGAAGCGGTCTTCAGCGTGCAACTCCGCCCCGAGGCCCACCTGGACCTCGAAGCATTCAAAGAGAGGCTGCGCCGCAGGCTGGGCGGAAAATTTCCAGGCTCGACGTTTTCTTTTGAGCCGGGCGACATCGTGAGCCAGATTATGAATTTTGGCGCGCCGACTCCGGTGGAGGTGGCCGTCAACGGGCCGGATTTCGCGGCCGTCCGCGACTTTGCGGAAAAGATTCGAGCCCGCATGGGCCAGGTCTCGGCCCTGCGCGACCTCCGAGTCGAGCAGCCGCTTCGCTATCCTGGCGTCCAGGTGAAAGTGAATCGCCAACTCGCCGGCCAGTTGGGCGTCACGGTGGGGGACGTGGCCCGCTCGCTTTCGGAAGCCACAGCATCGAGCCGTTTCACGCTTCCGAATTACTGGGCCGATCCGCGCACGGGCGTCGCTTATCAAGTACAAGTCCAGTATCCGCAGCCGAGGATTACATCCGTCGAGGACATCGCAAATATTCCCGTCATGCCCGGCGCCGCCCAGCACCCCCTGCTTGGGGACGTGGCCGACGTCGCCGATACCTCGCTGGTCGGGGAACTCGACCGCAAGAATGGACTCTGGCAGGTGACGCTCGCGGCCGACATTGCCAGCGAGGACTTGGGCAAGATTGCAAAGGGCATTGATGCCGCCGTGCGGGGCGCGGGCGCGCCGCCTCGCGCGGTGAGCGTCCAAGTGGGCGGCCAGATCGCCCCCATGCGCGAAACTTTCTCGAGCCTCGGGATCGGGCTTCTCGTCGCAGTCGCAGTTATCTTTTTGCTCCTCGCAGCGAACTTCGAATCGCTGCGCCTCGCCTGGGTGGTTCTCACGCTCGCCCCCGCCGCGATTTCGGGAGTGGTGATCATGCTGCTCGTCAGCGGAACTACCCTGAACATCGAGTCTTTTATGGGAGCGATCATGGCGATTGGCGTCGGAACGGCGAACGCCATTCTGCTTGTGACCTTTGCCGAGCAATATCGCCGGGCAGGCGCCCCGGCCATCGAGGCGGCGCTAGAGGGCACACGAACGCGCATGCGTCCCATTCTGATGACAAGCTTGGCGATGATTGCCGGCATGGTCCCGATGGCCCTGGCCTGGGGAACGGGGGCGGAAGAGACGGCGCCTTTGGCGAGGGCCGTGATCGGCGGCCTCGTCGCCGCCACGCTGGTGAATTTGAGCGCCCTGCCGCTGATTTACTCCTGGGTCCAGGGGCGGGCAGGCGCCTCGTCGCTGTCCCTCGACCCGGAAGATCCCGAGAGCCGCTTTGCGGAAAAGTGAGGCGCCAGTGGACCGCGCGCCGCGGAGTGAGGAACCATGAAGAAAATCGAATCGCTTTCCGCCCTCAGCATATTTCTTGCGGCCGGGCTTTGTTTCATTTCATGCCATGGCGGAGAAGGCCAAGCCGCCCAGGCCACGAATATTTCGGCGGGCGAACCGTCCGCGCCCACGGTCGAAGTGGCCCGAGTCATCTCGCAAAAGCTCCAGGCTGAGGTGCGGCTCCCGGCCGAGATTATGCCTTACGAGCAAGTGGACGTTTTGGCCAAAGTTACAGGCTTCGTGAAATGGATCGGCGTGGACCGCGGCTCGAAGGTCAGGAAGGGTGAATTGATTGCGCGGTTGGAAGCTCCGGAGCTTGTGGCCCAGCGCGCTGAAGCGGACTCCAAGTTTCAGAGCGCCCAATCCGAGCTCGCTCGCGCCAAAGCCAAGCTCGCGGCCGACCAAGGGACGTATCAACGGTTGAGCGCGGCGGCAAGAACCCCGGGAGTCGTCGCGCCGAATGATTTGGAAATTGCCCAGAGGACCAAGGAATCGGACCAGGCAAGCGTGGCGGCCCTCGAGAAAAGCGCCCAAGCAGCGGAGGACGCCCTGCGCGCGGTATCGAAGTTGGAAGGCTATCTTGAAATCACCGCTCCCTTTGACGGCCTAGTCACCACGCGTTACGTCCATCCCGGAGCGCTCGTCGGGCCGGCTGGCGGGCCGGGAACCGCAACTCCCCTGGTGCGGGTCGAAACCGTCAATCGCCATCGGCTGGTTGTGCCCGTGCCGGAATACGACGCGGCGGGAATTCCCAAAGGCGCCGAGGTCAGCTTCACCGTTCCCTCGTTCCCCGGAAAAGTTTTTCGCGCGCCCATCGCCAGAATTTCCCACGGCGTGGATACGAAGACTCGGACGATGCCGGTGGAGCTGGATGTGCACGACCCCGGCGGCGAGCTTCTTCCCGGAACGTTCTGCGAGGTGGCATGGCCCCTCCGTCGCGATTACCCGACGCTCTTCGTTCCGCCATCGGCCGTCGCCACGAACCTCGAGCGAACATTTGTGGTTCGAATTCGAGAGGGCCAGGCCGAGTGGGTGGATGTGAAAACCGGAGCGGTGGCGGGAAAACTGGTCGAAGTGTTCGGCGAGTTGCGCGCGGGTGATATGGTGGCCGCCCGCGGGACCGACGAGCTTCGCCCGGGAACCGCTGTCGTGGCGCAACCTGCCAAGTAGGCTTCGCCGGGGGTAAGATTAAGGCGGAAACACTTATGCGAAAGGTCCTCCAGGCCCCCGTGCTCGCAATTTTTCTTCCGGCTGTTCTGCTAGGCCAGGAACACGGCGTTCCGCTTCGGCAAGTCGCCACCATCCCGCTCCCAAACGTCGAAGGGCGCATTGATCATTTCGGAATTGACGTCCGAGGGCGCCGGCTCTTCATGTCGGCGCTTGGCAACAACACCGTTGAGGTCTTCGATCTCAAGACCAATCAACGCCTGCACACCATCACGGGCCTCGACGAGCCGCAGGGAGTCACGTATGCGCCCGATTCGAACAAGATCTTCGTCGCCAACGGCGGTGACGGGGCGGTGAGCATCTTCGACGGCGAAACCTATAATTTGGTCTCGGTCGTTCATTTGTCATCCGACGCCGACGACACCCGCTACGATGCCGCGTCGCGACGCGTTTACGTAGGCTACGGCGAGGGCGGAATCGCAGAGCTTGACTCGAACACGGGCCAGCTCCTCGGGGAGACCAAGCTCGAAGGGCATCCTGAAGCCTTTGAGGTTGGAAAGGGGATCGGGAAAATTTTCATCAACGTACCGACCGCTCGGGAAATCGCGGTGGCGGACGCCGGGCGACGCGCCATCGTCGCGCGCTGGCGGCTGGCAGGATATGGCGCCAATTTTCCCATGGCGCTCGATGAGGCTGGCCACCGATTATTCGTTGTGTCGCGCCGGCCCGCCCAACTCCTCGTTTTCGACACAGAGAGTAGCCAACTGGCCGCGCACCTCGCGGCGGTGGGCGACTCCGATGACGTTTGGTACGACGCGGCGCGCAAACGAATTTATGCCTCCGGGGGAGAGGGGTTTATCAGCGTTTTCGAGCAAACCGACGCCGGCCATTATCGCGCCCTCGCCAATCTTCCCACCGCCCCGGGCGCTCGCACGTCATTTTTCTCGCCTGATCTCAAGCGACTCTTTCTCGCCGTTCCCCACCACGGGGCGCAGAAATGCGAGTTGAGAATCTTTGAGACCGTGAATTGAATCGCTGCCTTAAAAAGGAGGCATGAAATGAGGTATGGTCCGAGCTGTCGAGTAATTCTATCGGTCATTTTAATTCCCGCAGGCCTGTTGGCCCAGGGACTAAACGTTTCAAAAATAGATGGCGCGTTGGGGCGCTCCGGCACGAAATCCGGGGACATCTATAAGGTCGGCTTCCCAAGGACAGACCTACACGTGACGCTCGACGGCGTCGTGCTCAAGCCGGGCCTCGCCCTGGGTTCGTGGGGAGCATTCTCTGGGAGTGACACGGATGCGGTGGTTATGGGCGACTTGGTCTTGCTTCAGACTGAAGTCAATCCCGTTATGGCCAGGCTCCGCGAAAGCGGTTTTGAAATCACTGCGGTCCACAATCATTTGCTCAACGAAGCGCCCCACGTCATGTACATGCACTACATGGGGCACGGGGCAACAACAGATCTGGCTAAATCTTTGCGGTCGGCGCTCGAACTCACCAAGACTCCGCTCGGCAAGCCTGTGCCGGCCGTCAAGGCCCCTGAGCCCGAATTCGTCAAACAAGTCGAAGATGCTCTTGGGCGAAAGGGAAATTTTAGCAGCGGCGTACTCGCCTTCGGTGTTCCACGTGCGGATGCGGTACGCGCCCGCGGGATGACGATTCCACCTTCCATGGGAGTTGCGGAATCGCTTAATTTCCAGGGGGCGGGAGCCGGCCGGGTGGCGACGACGGGCGATTTTGTTTTGACTGCCGATGAAGTGAACCCGGTGATTTCCACTCTGGAGGAGCACCATATTCAGGTAACGGCTCTACACAACCATATGCTCAACGAGGAGCCTCGATTGTTTTTCATGCACTTCTGGGGACTGGGGCCGGCGGCGTCGGTTTCCTCAGGGATCAAAGCCGCGCTCGAAAAGGTGCATGTGAAGTGACGCTCCTTCGGCGGTGTATGGCGCTCCGGACAACACGCGGACCAATCCGCGTCGCATGCTGCTGGTGCTTGTGGGCGTTAGGCGTGTGGCCCGGCGCTGCCCTCGCCGGGCAGGCGGGGCCTGCTGCTTCGGCCGCAGGGGCGAGGATTGCCGAAGCGGCTCGCGTCGAGCGAGCGCCGCGCACCGATGGGACACTCGACGACCCGCTTTGGCAGCAGGCGCAGCCGGTCGCGGACTTCCGCCAAAGGGAGCCTTACGAAGGCCGCACACCCACGGAGAAGACCGAAGTGCGGATTCTGTACACGGACCGCGCCGTCTATTTTGGAATCCACTGTCTTGATTCTGAACCCAAAGGCATTGTCGCAACCGAGCTCCGGCGCGACTTGCCGCAAAACCTCGACGACTCCTTCGAAATCCTCATAGATTCCCGCCGCGACCGCCGCAATGCTTACGTCTTTCAATTGAATCCGCTTGGCACCGAGAGCGACGGATTGATTACGGAGGAGACGCTTTCCGAGGACTCGGTTCAGGATTACGACCCGGGCTGGGACGGAATCTGGACCTCCGCCGCGCGCATCGCCTCCGACGGTTGGACGGCCACGGTTGAAATCCCTTTTACTACGCTCAACTTTACCAAGTCTCAGGATGTGGTTTGGGGCCTCAATTTCAAGCGCTTCATTCGCCAGAAGAACGAGGAGGACTTATGGTCGGCCTACTGGCGAATTTTTGGGATCAACAAGGTTTCGGAAGCGGGCGAGCTTCACGGCATCACCGATATCGGGAGCGGCCGACTTTTCATTTTCAAGCCTTACGCGCTCGGCGGAGTGGATAGCGTCTCGAGCGCGACGCATTTCCTCCACACCGGGGGGCTTGACATCACGTACGGATTGCGTTCAGACCTGATCGCCAACCTCACGGTCAACACCGACTTCGCCGACACGGACGTAGACCAGCAGCGATTCAACCTCACGCCGTTCCGGCTGTTTTTCCCGGAGAAGCGGCAGTTCTTCCTCGAGAACGCCAGCGTTTTTGATTTTCCCACGGGCGTCTCCGACCGACTCTTTTTCACCCGCCAGATCGGCATAGACCCGGTCACCGGCCAGGTTGTACCTATTGATGCGGGGGCGAAAATCGCCGGGCGGGTCGGAGGATTCGACGTCGGCGTCCTGGACGTCAAGACTCGCGCCTCCGGGCCCAATCCTACCGCGAACTACGGCGTCGTGCGCCTCAAGCGCGCATTGTTCGGGGATTCCTACATTGGGGTCATGGGGATAGATAAAAAATCCGGCAGCGCCAAGGAGCCTTACAACCGCTCGGGCGGCGTGGACACGCGGCTGGTGTTCTTCAAAGATCTGATAATTTCCGGCTGGGCGGCGCGGACCAAGACGCCCGGCGTCGCGGCCGGCGACGCGGACGTGGGCGGGCGCGCGGAATTCCGGACGAGCTGGATGGAATTTCAGGCTGAGAAGGACAAAATCGGCCCGAACTACAATCCCGAGGCCGGCTTTATCGACCGCACCAATTTGCAAGAAAGCTTTGCTGACTTAACCCTGAAGCCGCGGCCGAAACTGCCCGGCGTGCGAGAGCTGAATTTTGAAGGGTTTATCTATCATGCGCCGAACACCGCGAAGGTGCTTCAAACTCAAGAGTGGCAGGCCACATTCCGCGCCGAGTTCAACAATGGTGCTTACACCGACGACGACATCGTGGACGTCTTCACTCAACTGATCACCAGTCCTTTTAACATCTACAAGAACATTGTGATTCCGTCCGGCCTTTACCATTTTTCGCGGCACCAGCTTACCTTCGGCTCGGGTCAGGACAAGAAATTCACTTACAACCTTTTCGAGCGCTTCGGTACATATTACAACGGGCGACTGAATGAGGCGAGTGTGCGGTTCAATTACCGGGCCAACGCGCGGTTCTCGCTTTCGGGGGCCGAGCGATGGGACCGCTTTCGAATGCCGGAGGGCAACTTCTCGATTGACCTCGCCAGCCTCCAGGCGAATTACTCGTTTTCGCGTTTCCTGACTTTGAGCAACCTGGTGCAGTTGAACACGGCGACGAACGAGGCGGTCAGCTCGAGTTTCCGGCTCCGCTACAACTACCGACCCGATAGCGATCTTTTCATCGTTTACAACATCGGGACGCGCTTCGCAAGCCTCGCGGTCGCCAACCCGCCGGAGCTGCGAGAGCAACGCTTTGCCGTCAAGCTGACCTATTCGTTCAGCCCGCGGCTCGGGCGCAAGGGAACGGGTCCCCGAGGCCGTCCGTAGGTGTTCACCCGGCGCTTTGGGTCTGGGTCGCGGAAGAGCCGCGAAAGGTCGAGCGGGATGGAGCAAAGGGCACAGTGCCTCTAGGTGTTCTCAAAGGACTTCGAGTAGCTAGTCAGCTCCGCTTCGGCGAAGCTTTGGATCACCCAATCGGCGTGGCGCAACTCTTCCGCCGGGCGCGAATGAGCGAGCGCCAGGCACTTCATTCCCGCCGCGTGCGCTGCCACAACGCCCAAGGGCGCGTCTTCGATGGCGAGGCATTCGTCCGGACAGAGAGGCGCCGCGGCGAAGTCCGCGAGCTCTCCGAGGCGACGAAGCGCTTTGAGGTAAACCTCAGGCGCCGGTTTCGACTTTTCGCAATCATCCGCGGTCGCGAGCACTTGGAAAGCGCGTCGCAGGCCGAGTTTTTCAAGCAGGTGCTCGATTTCGCTGCGCAGGCTGCCGCTCGCGATGGCGAGCGGGTATTTGGCGGCCGCCTCGCGAACGAATTCCATTGCGCCTGGAATCGGCGGCAAGCCGTCGCGGATGAGCTGGGCATACTCGCGGGCTTTCCAGGCAATTAGCTCGTCGCGCCTTGCGAGGTCGAGCGTCCGCCCGTGGCTGCGGTAAAGGCGCTCGACGATGCCGCGGTCATCGAGCGCCAAGTAATCGCGGTAATACTCTTCTTCGCTGATCTCCAAGCTCTCCATGGCCGCCATTTTTTTCGTGAGGCTGAAGATGAGCGGCTCGCTCGCCACCAGCACGCCGTCAAAATCGAAGATGAGCGCGCGCAACAAGCTAGTGCAGTGCCTTTCAAGGATGTTTGCTCGTGTAGGGGCGACCCTCGTGGTCGCCCCAGGGCGGGCACGAGGCCCACGCCTACCAGGACCTCCCGCGGACGGCGATGCGGGGAGTCATATGATACACTGAAGTTTTGAGGCCGAACCAGCCCCGTGACACGCGGGACTTGTGCCGCGGCCCGCGAGACTCAGCCTCGCCGATTCGCATCACAACAAGGGGAGAGCCTTAGGAGTTGGGCGTGGAGCACGAACTGAGCATTCCCATCGCGTTTGTCGCGGGCGTGGTGTCGTTTCTCTCGCCCTGCGTCCTGCCGCTCGTCCCCGGTTACATTTCGATGCTTTCCGGCGAGTCCATTGAGGCATTGAAGGCGGAAGAGAGCGCGCTGGTTTTGCGGCGAATCATTTCGAATTCGCTCGCTTTTGTGGCCGGTTTTTCGGCCGTTTTCGTGGGGCTCGGCGCCTCGGCAACGACCGTCGGGAATTTTCTGAGAGAGGAACATTCCGTCTTCAATATCGTCGCCGGGATAGTGATCATCGTCTTCGGGATTCATTTGACCGGCCTCATCAAGATTCCGTTTCTCTACCGAGAAGCCCGGGTGAACGCCGGCGCGCCCAAAAAAGGAATGGCCGGAGCCTTCGTCTTGGGCTTCGCCTTCGCCTTCGGCTGGACGCCTTGCATTGGGCCGATTCTCGCCGCGATTCTGGCGCTCGCGGCGAACAAGGAGAATCTTTATCAGGGCATGTTCCTGCTGGGAGTCTATTCGGCCGGCCTGGCCATTCCTTTTCTTGCTACGAGCATTGGCCTCAGCCAGTTCCTGAAATTCTACGGCCGGTTCAGGAAGCATCTTCAGGTCGTGGAGGTCGCCTCGGGCGTCCTGCTCATCGCCATCGGAATTCTCATCGCGTTTCACAAGTTCACGGTGCTGTCGGGTTACCTGACGTTTCTGAACCGGTTTTCGCTCTAAGGAGAATTTTTGCATCCGATCCTGCTTAACTTCGGTTCCTTCCGCCTGCCGACGTACGGCGTGTTGATGGTGCTCGGGATTCTCGGCGCCATGGTCACGGTGACGCGTCTCGGCCGGCGCGAAGGCCTCGACCCCGGGCGCCTCTTCGACATGAGCACCTGGCTGATCGTGGTCGGTCTGCTCGGCGCGAAAGTGCTCATGATTCTTACCGAATGGCGTTTCTACAGCGACAATCCCCGCGAGATTTTCAGTTGGGCGACGCTCCAGTCGGGCGGCGTTTTTTATGGCGGCTTTATCGCCGCGGCGGTTTTTGGCGCGTGGTACGTCCGCGCGTACCGGCTGCCATTTTGGAAGACCGGGGACGTCGTCGCGCCCGCCGTCGCTCTCGGGCAAAGCGTGGGGAGGCTCGGCTGTTTCGCCGCCGGCTGCGATTACGGCAAGCCCACCTCGTCGTTCCTGGGCGTGGTGTTTCGAAACCCCTTGAGCCACCAAGTCACAGGCGTGCCCTTGAACATACCGATTCACCCGGCGCAGGTTTACGAGTCCCTGGCCACGCTCGTGATTTTCGGGATTCTCTTGTGGCGCATCCGCCGGAAAGCCTATGACGGCGAAGTCTTCATCATTTACATCGGTCTTTACGCGCTGGCGCGTTTTTTCATCGAGTTCTTGCGCGGAGATGAGGACCGCGGGTTTGTGTTTAATCAACTGCTGTCCACCTCGCAGTTTATTGCGATCCTGGCAATTCTGGCGGCCGCGGGTTTTGCTTGGCAGCTTCGTTTCCGCCGTCGTGAAACGCCCGCCGCGGTCCGTCGGCTGACGGACCCCGCCGCCAAACGAGCAGGAAGCTAAGGGCGCGACTGCGATAGAATAGATAAGGGTGAGGTGTTTCGTGGATTCGGAGCCCGTTCCCGAAGTGCAAGATGAACTGCCGGTCGAGAAGGCACCTGAGCCGGCAGGGCCACAAGAACCGCCCGCCAGAAAGGGTAAGGTTCTGCGCGGCGTCTTGCTTTCGATAGCCGCCGTGGTTGGCCTGTATCTCATCAACCGCTACTGGATCGTGCCTGCGACCGATAAACCGATCAAGGCTTCGGGCGGGGATCACAAGATGGCTCCAGGATTTTCCCTCACCGATATAGACGGCCACAAGCTCGACCTGGCCGATTACCGAGGCAAAGTTGTTCTGCTCGATTTCTGGGCCACCTGGTGCGGGCCCTGCCGGATCGAGATACCGGGGTTTGTGGACCTGGAGAATCGTTTTCGCGACCAGGGACTGGCCGTCATCGGCATCTCGCTTGATAACGACATTGATCCCGTGCGGCCGTTCTACAAAGAATTCCGCATGAATTACCCGGTGGCGCTGGGGGACAACAAGCTCGCCGAGCTTTACGGCGGGATCATCTACATGCCCACCACCTTCCTCATTGGACGTGACGGCCGCATTTATCGCAAACATTTGGGCGCCACCGACATTGACGTGTTCGAAGAAGAAATCAAGGAACTCCTCGCCGCCAAGGGAGACGGCGAGGTCGCCGAATTCCAGAGCTATGGAAGAACGACTTCCGACGACAAAGTCGAGGTCAGCACTCCGGCGGAAGTGAACTCGGAAGTGCCGGGCGTTGACCTGACGGGGGTCACGCCGGCTCAAGTGGAACAATTCAAGAAACGGCTCGCGGGCATGCAGTGCAATTGCGGGTGCGGCCGGAACGTGCTGAATTGCCGGAAGGAAGATTCCGGCTGCCCGGTGAGCCGCAAGATTGCCAAGGGCGAGCTGGCGAAACTCACCAAGTCCAAAGCGTAGGGGCAACTCAAGAATTGCCCCTACGAAATGGGACGCACCCGGCGGGCGCTCGCCCGGGGGGCCGGGGAAGGCCGGGAACTGAATCCATGGGCAAGCGAATGGGCTGCGAAAAAAGCGCACGGCGAGCGAGAACCGCCACCCAAGGGATCGGGCTCGCGCTGGCCGTGGTGGCCACGGCGATGGGAGCATGCGCCCAGGGCCGGGCGCCTCTGATCAGTGCGCGCCTGCTGCTTGGAACCGACGCCGTCCACCCTGGCTCGAAAGTCAAGGTCGCGGTGGTCGCCGAGATCCCCTCGGGATTACACATTAACGAGCACAAGCCCACGCTCGAATACCTCATCCCCACGGAGGTCAAGATTACCTCCGCCGAGCCGCTCACCGTCGAGCGGGTCTTCTACCCGCCGGGCCAAGCCAGGAAATTTACTTTTGAGGACAAGCCCCTGTCAGTTTATGAAGGCACGGTGGTGGTGGGTGCGCTGCTGAACGTTTCTTCTGCGGCCGCGGCGGGCGACTACACCTTGCATGGCGAATTCTCCTACCAGGCCTGCAACGACCAAGCCTGCTTCCCGCCGGCGAGCGTGCCGGTCACCGCCCTGGTGAAAGTCGTCGGCAAAACGGTTCCCCTCAAGCCGGTGAATCAGGATGTCTTCCGCAGAACCAGCTTCAAGTGATCCGGCAGGAATTCCTCCCCCGGCGGAGCGCTTGCCCCGATCGAATCGGGGCTCGGGCCGCACGCTGGTTTGGGCCGCCGTGGCGCTTGCGGCGCTTGCCGCGTTCGCATTCTGGCTGAATTTTCCACAGCCGCATTTCGTACCCGCGCCGCTTGATCCCGTCCGTCAACTGACGGATTGCCCGAAGACTTTGCGCGCCTTCGTCCCCACCAATGCCACCGAGATTCCCGAGGTGCCTTCCGAAGGCGTGCCCGTGGAAGAAAAAGATCGCATGGTCTTCCGCGCCAATATGGATGCCTGCCCTTGCGGCTGCCAATTAAGCCTTGCCGCTTGCCGGATCAATTATCCCGCTTGCCGGCGCTCTGCCGAGCAGCTCAAGAAAATTGTCGCCGAAATCCTGGCGCCGCAGAAAGTTTCGCCAACG
>QHZO01000320.1:10664-22131 GCA_003224695.1 Acidobacteriota bacterium | reverse complement strand
TGGCACATCGGCTGAAGGTGCTGCGGTTTAAACTGGGCGCGCGTGGCGTTGTGGAAACAGCCCGGGGTGTAATCCGCGGGGCCGGCGAGGAAGCGCGTGAAGGGCAGCGTCACGTCGTGTTCCGGCGTCGCGCGGGTGCTCCACTTGCTGTACTCCATGCCCATGACACCTTCGCGCGTGAGCTGATTCGGATACGTCCGTTCGAGGCCGGTGGGGGGATAGGCGCCGTGGAAGTCCACCACCAGGTGATGCGCGGCGGCCTTCTCAACCACGCGCTGATAAAAATTTACCATTTCCTGGTGGTTGCGGTCCATGTAGTCCACTTTGACGCCCGCCACGCCCCATTGCTCGTAGAGAGGAAATGCTTCATCCATTTGCTTGTTGACGGCGTCCCACCGGAGCCAGAGCAAAATGCGCACGCCCTGGTCGCGCGCGTGTGCGAGGATGGCGGGCATGTCAATGGCAGAGACTGGATGAAGGATATCGTCTTCGGGCGACCAGCCGGCGTCAATGAGCATGTACTGCAAGTGCGCCTGGGCGGCGAAATCAATGTAATGCTCCATCGTCGCGGTATTCATGCCGGGCTTAAAGTCCACGCCCGAGGCGAAGCTCCCCGACCACCAATCCCAAGCGGATTTCCCCGGCTTTATCCACGTGGTGTCGGCGATCTTCGATGGCGGGTTGAGATTCAAGATGATCGGGCTCGCCTGGATGAGCGCCGTCGGCTCATCGCCGATCAGCAGAACGCGCCAGGGGCTCGATTTGGGCGTCGAGCCGACCACTGCGTGGTCGGAGTGATCGGGAAGCGGCGAGAGCCTCAGCATGAGCGCCTGAGAAACGCCGCGGACTCCGCGAAGGTACATGCCGGCGTAATCGCTCAGGTCGGCCTCCGTGATGGCGAGCCACGGGCCGGCTGAAGTGTGAACGAGCAATGGTTCGCCGATGGTTGACGTGGGTTTGATGTCTTCCAAAGATTCCGGCCGGAATTCGCTTTCGTAACTCGTCGTCATGCTGCCCAGGTCAAGCGCGAAAACTTTGGCCGGCCCGGCAAAATAGAAACCGGTGTCCTCGGAAGAAATCGTGAACTGCTTCAGACTGTCCTGCTCGGGCAGTTGGTAACGGAACGCCACCGCGTTGTCATAGGCGCGGAAGACCAAGTCGAGGCGACGCCCGCCGGCTCCGCGCTCGCGCAGGGAAATCGTGAGCTGATTGAAATGGTCGCGGACCTGGCGCTGGGCGCCGAAATCATTCGTCCAGGTCGAGTCGTGAGATTCCCGGTTCGAGCCGGCCAGAACGAACTCGCTTCCAAGCGGCGGCGCGCCCAAAAAGTCCAACCCCAGCGGCGAATCCTTGAGCAAGGTTTTGCCTTTGTCGGTTACGCGGTAATAAGCCCGGATTCCCGGAAGATAGGGCGCAGGATTCGACTTGAGCTCAAACAATACCGCCAACGCACCATCAGGCGAGCGCACGCTCAGCGCCGGCGGCTCCGCGGCGGAGACGGGCGCGGCCAGAATCAGCGCGGCGAGGAATGCCAGGAATCGTTTCTCAGCGAAACGCGGCATTGTATTCACCTCGGGGGTGTTTTGCCTTTTTACTGCTCTCATTCTTATCAATGGTGGTTCAATTCGCCTCGCGGGTGAAATTGAAAAAATACTTTTAAACCGGCCCCAGCAGGTTGTCAACAAAAGCGCGCGGCTAATTTGGCTTCTGGGCCGGCGGCGCCGGCATCAAGTTTTGCGGCGGCATCTGTTGCTGCAACGCGCCCATGGCCTGGAGGAGAGCGACGGTATTCTTCGCCGGCCCCCTCCAATGGAAGCGGCAAGCTTCAAAACGCGACTCGACCCAGTCAAAATCGCCGCCCGAATAATAAAGATCACAGTTCTTGAGCGTGCACCCCACGAAGGAGGCCTCCTCAAGATTAAAGCTGCGGTCTTGGAATACCTGGTTTCGATACGTGTCCATGGACTTTTCTCCTAAAGTCAAAGGTGCGCAAGGTCGCCGACACTCCCGAGCCCCCTACGGCCTCCGAAGCCTTCGCGCCGGAGGCTCTGGCGTCGGAGCGCCCTGCGCCTCTCGACGGACGCCATCATCGAGCCCCCGCAAATGAATGCGCCTTCAACCAGCCAATGGCCCGAGCGCGAATGAATGACACGCCGAGCTCCGTTCGGCTCAACCGGAAACTCCGCGTGGAGCATTTCGTGAAACACCAGGTAATCGAGGACGTACCGGGGAACGCGCGGCGAATCAAGACATCGGTTGACGGTGATGGTTCCGTGCCCGGGATCATAGTGCCCGAGGACGGTGCGTAATGGGCGCGCGCTCCAGCGGAGGCCGGAGACGGAAATCCGGCCCGTAAAGTATCGGCGGTTTAAGCGGGTGAAGATCGCCCCGAGATCGAAGGCTCGGCCTGGCCGAGGATTCGAGTGCGGGCGGGAGCGGCAGCGCCGCACAGACTCGATGCGCGGGCGAATTGCCGGCGACAGGACGAAGCGCAGGTAGACGGCTCGCGCTTCGCGCGAGGGCGTGCGGCCGAAGAGTCGCGCCACCAATATTTCCGCCACTGCGTCGAGCACCACCACCGGCGCCGCCTCCAGAACATCGGCGACGCGAGCCGCGGCCAAATTCCCGCGCAGACGAATGGAACTGCGCAGTCCCGCGAAGGGATAGAACGTCGCGGAGAAGACTGGCGCCGGACGATTCAAGCCGAGCCGCCGGAACGCACGCTCGAAGACCCGCTCGAGCGCCGGCGGCGGTTTCACCCCTTGAGGCTCCGAGCGTGGAAGGTGATCCATTCGGCTAAGTGGAAGCGGAACGCAGGCGGCGCGTCAGTTCGGGTTGTCGTCCTCGGCCCCCGGAATCCCCTTCTTATGCTCCCGTTTGCGCAATTTCTTCTCTTCCTTTCCCCGCTTTTTATCTTCTTTGGCGCGCTCTTTGACCTCTTGGGCTTCCAGTTTCTGCTCGCGTTTGAGCTCGCCAAACCGCTTGACCTGCGCGTTCATGGCTTTGCTCGCGCCGTCCAGCGTATCCGTCAGGTCGTCAATCGCGTCCTGAAGTGAATGAGAATAAGACGCGTAATACTTGTCAGGATTTTGCTCGGCGCCGCGCAATTGCTCAAGCTGCTTTGGCCCCTGCTCGAGCAGAGCCTTGAGCCCCCCGCGCATGTCGCCGCCCCGCTCGTGCTGGTCCTCGATCCAATCCTTCATCTCGTCATTCAGCTCGATGTATTGCGTGAGCAGCGCCGTGAAGTACGATTCGTAATCGTATCTCGGGTCGGTGGCGGAAGCGCGACCCGCCTCAAACTTGCCCAAGCGGTCTCCGGAGATTTCAAGGTAAACCTTGATCCGTTCTCCAGGATCTTGAGTGTCGCGAATCTTGATTTCCTCCTCCTCGGAAAGCGCCGCGTGCTGTTGGGGCAGCGCGCGGGCCGAGGCAGCCAGATGCCCCACGATCGCGATTGCGAGAACCTGGCGGAATTTCATGGCGAGGCTCCTGCTGCTGATGCGGGATGGCCGCGCTTCCGCGGGGGGATGGTTCCTTCCGGCTGTTCCAACGCCGGAAACAGAGCGCGCAGGACCTCAACACGCAGTTGCTCCGTTTCCTTTTGGGCCGAATCAATTTGCCCCATATCTTCGACCGGCACGCGGTGTTTCAAGTCTTCAAGTTGGCGGCTGCCCTCCCGCAAGGCGATGTCGAGTTCCTTGAACCCATCCACATGTTTAGCCGCAACGCGGCCCGTGGCCTCGAGACGATTCCAGGAGCCTTTCATGAGCGACAGGAAGGAACCCAGGAATTCCTGGCAGTGCGCGTGGTCGTCTTTCTCACAGGCCTCAACGGCATGGCTGAGCTTCATCCGTCCCAGGAGGATTTCGAATTTCGCCTTCTTGACGGGGTTGTTCTCGGTCTGGATGCGCGCGGCCAGCTCATCATCGTTGTCCCCTGCGTAAGAGGAATTCGGGGAAATCGCCACGCCTGCTGCCGCCAGTGTCACGCCGATGGCAATGCTCTGCCACATCGTCCGTCGCATGAGCCCAATTATACTTCCTTCGGGCTGCGGAGTGGGCAACCCTCCTCAATCATGCTTAGGCGCTTCGGGGCGGACACGCGGGTCCACCCCAACCACGGTTTTGTCTTCATTTCCGCAGCTCGCGCTTGAGGAGTTTGGCGCGCTGCTGGGCCTGCCATTCATGATCGGGGTTCTGGCCGTTCGAGAGCGCCAAAAACTTTTCGTAGGCGGCGAGGGCTTTGGGAATCACATGCAGATGATCGTAGCAGGAGGCAAGAACAAAGAACGTGAGCGGCGGGGCGCTCGGGTCGCGGGACTCGGCTTCGAACATCGAAACGGCGTCGGCGTAGCGCTTCTCGAGGTACAGCGCCGAAGCCAGGCCTTTGAAAGCCTCGAGGTTCTCCGGATCAAGCTTCAGCGCCGCGCGGAATTCCGTTTCGGCGTCGGAGAACTTTTCCTCATCGAGCAAAGTCTGAGCGAGCGCCCGGTGGAGGCCCGCCCGACGGGGAGTCGCGTCGGAGGCATCCGGTGTCGCCGCCAGCGCCTCCCGGTAAAAGCGCTCCGCTTCGGGAAGGCGTTTCAACCAGGCGTTCACATCGCCGAGCATCGCTGCCACGCCCGGCATCTTGGGATCCTTCTCATACACGAATTGCAATTCGTCGCGTGCCTCCTGGTTTTTCCCAAGATTCATTTCGATCACGGCCAAGTGCACTCGCCGGCCAAGGTCGCCGGAATTCGCCGCCAGGTAAGCGGCGTAGTGCGGGATCGCTTCTTCGTACTTCCCAGCCCCTTCGAGAGCCAGCGCCAGCCCAAGCTGGCTTTGGGAGGATTTCGGGTCGAGTTCGAGCGCGGCTTCGAATGCCGATTTTGCGCCTCCGAATTTCTTTTCGTCGAGCAGCACCTCGGCCAGTTCCAGGTGAGCAGCGGCGAGCTTCGGGTCAAGACGAGACGCTTCCCCGAACTCCTTCTCGGCGCCCTCAAAGTTTTTCTCGAGCGCCAGCGCGCGGCCCAGTTCGAGGTGCGCGCGCGCGTGGTCCGGCTTCAGCTTGATCGCTTTTTCGAGCTCGCCTTGCGCTTCCGGATAACGGCCGAGTTTCAGATACGCGGCGGAAAGATTGAGATGGGCTTCGAAGAGGTCGGGCTGTATTTCGAGCGCCTTTTGATAAGCCGCAACCGCATCGGGATAAGCCGCAAGCTCCGAAAACGCAAAGCCGAGGTTGAACCAGACTGCCGCGTTCGCGGGCTCGACCTGAGCCGCTTTTTTAAGCGGCGCGATGGCGGCAGCGTAGTCCTTGCGGTCAAGGGCTTGCTCGGCGGCTTGGAGGAGCGTAGATACATCATCGGCAGGGCGCGGGCCGGTCCGTGCTTTAGTTTGAGCGGATAGAGGGGCGGCGATCAAAGACACAAACGGGGCAAGGAGCGCGATTTCCAGACCCCAAGAGAGCAACGGAGCGACAACGCGCTGGTTGCCGGGATGCTTTTTGAGCAGCTTGGTGACGGTATGGGTATCCAGCGAGTAGCTGCTCATCCCGTTCGAGGAGCCTGGAAGGTTGCAGGGTTGCGCCTGAGGTCAGCTTCGAACTCGTCCCACGAGTTCTCCCCGCGATCATCCGGTATAGCGAGCCAGGAATCGAGCCAACGGAGTAACCTTTTATTCTGGGGGCGCAAGGGTCTCCCCGCCCGCGCCGGGCCGCGCGACGCGATCTTGGCCTTGCGTTTCCGCAAACTTAAACTATTGGCCAAAGTCTCTCCTCAACCGAGATTGTACTTGGTTTGAGGCTGCCGGCCTATCGGAAAAGTCGAGAGCGCGCGTCACGGGCAGGCGTTACGCGCCGCCGACTTTCGCTGGCCAAGGTACGGCGCAAGGTAGCGGCCCGTGTGTGAATGCGGGTTCTTCACCACTTCTTCCGGCGGGCCGGCGTGGACCACCAAACCTCCCGCGTCTCCGCCTTCGGGGCCCAAGTCAATCAGCCAATCAGCGGTCTTCAAGACGTCCAAGTTGTGCTCGATGACGAGCACTGTGGCGCCGGCCTCGATCAATTTCCGGAAAGCGGTCAGCAGCTTGTGAATATCGTCAAAATGGAGACCGGTGGTCGGCTCGTCAAATATGAACAGCGTGTGCTCCGTCGCTTCGTCGGCCAGGTGGGCCGTAAGACGCACCCTCTGCGCCTCACCGCCCGACAGGGTGGTGGCCGATTGGCCGAGGCGCAGATATCCAAGGCCCACCTCGTCCAAGACGCGCAGCTTCGAAATGATTCTCGGGTGGCCGGCGAAAAAGATCAAGGCCTCGCGAACCGTCATCTGGATAACATCGTGGATGGATTTCCCTTTGTAATGGATTTCGAGCACCGCCGGCTTGAACCGGCGGCCACGGCACTCCTCGCACACCAGCTCCACGTCAGCCAGGAACTGCATTTCAACCGTGACGGTGCCGTCGCCCTGGCAAGTTTCGCAGCGTCCGCCGGGAATGTTGAAGGAAAAATGGCCGGGCGCGTAGCCGCGCTTGCGGGCTTCCGGCGTGGAAGCGAAGAGCATGCGCACGGCGTCAAAGGCTTTGATGGCGGTCAGCGGGTTCGAGCGCGGGGTGCGGCCAAGCGGCGACTGGTCCACGAGCACCACGGAGTCAAGCGCCGCGTCGCCTTCCACGCGATCCACGTCGGCCCGCGGCAGAAGCTCGCCGCGCCGGGCCAGCAGCGTGTTCGCCAGCACGTCGTGCACAAGCGTGGATTTGCCCGAGCCTGACACCCCGCTGACGGCCACCATCAAGCCGAGCGGGATGTCCACGTCAACGGACTTTAGGTTGTGCGCGCGCGCGCCCCGAATGCGCAGCCAGGCTTTCCCCGTCGGCCGGCGTTCCTCGGGCACCGGAATTTCGAGCTGGCCGCCCAGATAACGTCCGGTCAGCGACCGCGGGTGCGCAAGCAAGCCCTCGAACCCGCCCGAGTAGACCACCTGGCCGCCGTGCTCTCCCGCGCCCGGGCCCAGGTCCAATATCCGGTCCGCTTCGCGCATCATCTCCGCATCATGTTCGACGACGAGGACGGTGTTGCCGATGTCGCGAAGATTTTTCAGAATTTCGATCAGGCGCGAGGTGTCGCGAGGATGCAGGCCGATGGAAGGCTCGTCGAGCACGTAGAGCGCGCCCACCAGATTCGAGCCGAGCGCCGTGGCCAACTGGATCCGCTGCGCCTCCCCGCCCGCCAGCGTCGCGGCCAGGCGGTCGAGCGTCAGGTATTCAAGCCCTACCTTGTAAAGAAACTTCAGCCGCGATCGGATTTCTTCCAGAATTTTTTCGGCCACCGCCATCTCATCCGGGCCCAGCCGCAGCTCGTTGAAAAAACGAAACGCTTCCTCGACGGACATGCGCACAACTTCATTGACAGTTTTCCCCGCGACCCTGACCCATCCGGCTTCCGCGCGCAGGCGTCCACCCTGGCAGGCCGAGCAAAGCGTGTAGGCGCGGTAGCGGCTCAGAAAAACCCGCACGTGGAGCTTGTACTTTTTTCGTTCCAGGTGGCGGAAGAAACCGCGGATGCCGGGGAAACCGTCCCCGCCCTCGAGCAGCCAGCGGCGCTGCTGGGCGTCGAGGCGGTGATAAGGGACGTTGAGCGGAATGCCATGAGCGAGCGCGGCCTGCTTCATCTCGGCCTGGAAGGCGCGGTAGCGCGGCTTCGTCCAAGGCTCCACCGCGCCGCCCCCGAGAGTCTTTCCCTTGTCCGGAATAACCCGGTCGAGGTCGAAATCAATCGTGTTGCCAAAACCCTGACAGCGCGGGCAAGCGCCGTAAGGGTTGTTGAAGGAGAAGAGACGCGGTTCCGGGTCCTCAAAGGTTTTGCTGCAGCGCTTGCACTCGAAACGTTCGTTGAAGACCAGCCGCTCGGATGTGTCCGCTCCGGCTTCGCCCACAATTTCCAGCACCGCCTCGCCCGTCTCGCGATAACACAGTTCGAGGGAATCAATCAGCCGCTGGCGGATATCAGGCGAAATCGCCAGCCGGTCCACGAGGATGAATACCGGCCGGGAGAAATCAATATCGAGGAGGGATTCCGGGTTCGAAAATTCAAACACGCGGCCGTCCTGATAAAGCCGGTTGAATCCGATTTGGCGGAGAGAAAACAGGCGCGCCTTGAGCGCCTCCGCCCCTCCGTCAGTTGACGGAGACTTTGCGCGCGCGGGCCGCTCGGCTCGCTTCTTCTCTCCCAGGCGCGCGGGCAGAGCCAGCGAACCCACCGGCCGCGCCTTCGTCTCAACGGTTGTCGGGCGGACTTCGAAGAGGATGTAAAACTTCCGGCCTATCGGCTGATGCGCCAAGACGCGGTCCGCGACTTCGTCCACGCTGTCCTTGTGAACCTCCACCTGGCAATTCGGACAGAAGGTCACGCCCGCGCGCGCGAACAATAGCCGGAGATAATCGTAAATTTCGGTGGTGGTCGCCACGGTCGAACGCGGGTTGCGCGTGGCATTTTTTTGGCGAATAGCCACGGCCGGCGCGATCCCCGCCACTTCGTCCACGTCCGGCTTCTCGATGCGCTCCAGAAACTGGCGCGCGTAGGCCGAAAGGGACTCAACGTAGCGCCGCTGGCCCTCGGCGTAGACCGTATCGAATGCGAGGCTCGATTTCCCGGAGCCCGAAACGCCCGTGACCACGGTGAGCTTGTAAAGTGGAATCTCGCAATCAATGTTCTTGAGGTTGTGGACGCGCGCGCCGCGCACTTCGACGGCCGGAACGACCGGACTTCCCTCCGCCCGCCCAGGAACCGTGGCTGTGATGATGCTTGCTTCGCCGACGTCCGCCACAATACCGCCAGCCGCCTGCGCGGGTCGCTCGCCCGATGAGGGCTTCCCATCCATGAATTGAGAACCGCCGTTCTTCGCGCCCATGCGGTGTCACGCTCCCTGCTTTCCGGATCGCCGTCCCCGCCGTGAAAGCGTTGCCCCCGCAGTCATAAGCCAGCCCTTACAGAGGGGCCGTCATGCTACGCGGAAACATTCAATTATAAGGCTGCGCTTATACCTGAGCAAACGGCGTGATGGTGCGTACGTCGCCGCCCGCAAATAGACCACCTGCGCGGGCAGTCGCTTCGTTATGGTTTTACGGTGAGATTGACGGTGGTTGTTCGCGTAAGGCTCGCCGACGGGTCGGTGGCCGTGAGCGTGATGGTGTAATTGCCTGCCGGGGTTCCGGGGGTGTGCATGGCCGCCGCGCCGCCACAAGACAGCCAGGAAAGCAGCATCAGAAGCGACAGCAAGAGTAACGCTGAAACAGGGAACCTGCCCGTCGTCCCCGCGAAGCCTGTCCTCCGCGAAAGCGGGGGAGCGGGGACCCGTGGATTCCCGCCCTTCGCCAGGCTCAGGGCAGGCTTTTCGCGGGAATGACTGTGCCTGTGGGGCGCGGTTGTAGCCGCAAGCATCGCAAGCGCGATCAGCCAAAAAACCAGCGGCGCTCCGAGTCGTCGCCAAGCCCCAGGCGGCAGGCTGTTAGGCGGATCGGGCGGGACAATGGTCGGCGCCGTCGTGGTAATCGTTACCGTAGCTGTTGAAGCGGTTGAACCATTCGGAGTAACGGACGCCGGCGAGATAGCGCATGCAGAAGAAGTTGCGGGGTCGGTGCAGCTCAAATTGACGGCTTGACTGAACCCATCTAGCGGCGCGATCGAAAGCGTAAACGTGGCGGTGCCGCCGGCCATCACCGTGGCCGAAAGCTGATTCGTGGAAATCGTGAAGTCCTGACCGGTCCCTGAGAGCGAGACGGTCTGCTGGCTGCCGATCACGCCCGCGTTGTTATCGGTAATGGCGAGCGTCCCCGAGCTGCTTCCTGGTTGTGTGGGTGTGAACGTGACGGTGACCGTGCAGTTGGCCCCGATCGCGAGGGTTCCGACGCAGTCATCTGTCTCCGCGTAGCCGGCCGATCCCTAGATACCGGAAATACTCAGGCGAGTCGTGCCCGGGTTGGTTAAGGTAATCGTAAGAGGGCTGCTGGCGGTCTGCACTGGCTGAGGGCCAAAGTTGAGGATGGAGGTGGAAAGCGCTATCGTCGGCTCGTTCCGCAAAACGGACAGGTTCCCCTCCTGGCTAGACACTGCGATATCCAAACTGCCGTCGCCGTCGAAGTCGGCCGCTGTAATGGAGTTGGGGATAGTGCTGCTCCCAGCCCAAAAGCGCGCGGGACTCGAGAAGGTACCGTCGCCTCGGCCGATCAAGACGGAAAATGTTGAGTCGAACAGGTTGGCGGTCGCCACATCAGGCAGGCCGTCGCCGTTAAAATCGCCAATGACAATCGCGGTTGCACCGAGCATGGCGGGATAGTCGGTGCGCGGCTTGAAGGTCCCGTCGCCGTTGCCGAGCAGCACCGACATGTTGTCAGACCCGTTGTTGGCTGTAACCAGGTCAAGCTTGCCGTCGCCGTTCAAGTCCGCCACCGCGACAAACTGGGGATTGCTCGAAGCGGGAATATTCGCAGCCGCCTGAAAAGTCCCGTCGCCGTTGCCGAGAAAGATCGAAAGGCTGAAGCTGTTCAGGTTCGCGACGGCGAGATCCTCTTTGCCGTCGCCATTGAAATCGGCCGCGACCAGGGCGACCGGCGAGTTACCGGTGGGATAGACGACCTGCGGAGCAAATGACCCGTCGGGCTTGCCGAGCAATACCCAGATGGTGTTGTCAGCACGATTGGCCACCGCCAAGTCGAGGATGCGGTCGCTGTTGAAATCCGAGGCGACCACGGCCGCCGGACTTCCCCCGGCCGCAAAATCAGCACGGTTGTAAAGATAGGTCTGCGCGCGCGCCGTCGGAATCGAGACCGCGCCAAGCCCGAGCGCCGATAGGAATACGATTACGGCGCGAGACCAACCCAACCTTGTTCTCCGGGTGCGAGGCTCCCCCATTTTCGGCGCACCGATCTCGGTTGATTAAGCGACCATCTAGGAACAATCCGATGGTGTGCTTTAATATCCCGGTTGTCAACGGCAACCTGATAGGCCTTTGGTCATTTGTCCTTTGTCAGTTGTGCGTGGTCCGTTGCGGGGAGAAGGGACTAGGGAATAAGGACCAGGGATTAAAGATGAACGACGGACAAGTGACGACTGACCAAGGACGTCTCTCAGCTTTTGCCGCGCAGAAAGTCGCGCAACTTCTCAAAATCTTCCCGCAGGATTTTTTCTTCGCGCGGGTTGCGGAGGATGTAGGCGGGGTGAAACGTCACAAACGCTTTGGCGGAACCATAATCGAGGAATTGGCCCCGCACTTTAGAAATCCCCTCACTGATGCCGAGCAGGGTGCGCATGGCTGGAGCGCCCAGGCAACAAATCAGACGCGGCCGGATGGCCTCGATTTGGCGCAAGAGAAACGGCGAGCACGCTTCCACCTCGTCCTTCTCCGGCGTACGATTTCCCGGCGGGCGGCATTTGACCACGTTCGCGATATAAACCTCTTCGCGCTTCATGCCGATAAGCTGAATCATCTTGTTGA
>QHZO01000320.1:9188-10636 GCA_003224695.1 Acidobacteriota bacterium | reverse complement strand
CCGACGAACAGCAATTGGGCGTGAGGTGAGCCTTGGCCGAAGACAATGTGTTTGCGTCCCGCGGCGAGCTTGCATCGTTGGCAATCGCCGAGGTCGGCTCGAATTTCATCGAGGGTCTCCGGGCCGCGCCGCGGTGCCGGCGCTTCGAATAGGCTTAACGACTGCGCTGCCGGACTCGCCATCCGTGGCGCCGCGTGCGGCGCGCCAGGGGGCGGGACTCGAGACAGCGCCTCGGTCCGAGCCTCGCTCGTCTTGATGGAAAGCGGTTTTTCGGCACGCTCCTGAGCTTGCGGGAGCGCCGGCACAGAGCCCGGCGCTCGGCGATAGAATCCCTCGATGCCTAGTTCTTTTTGGAACTCCAAGTAGGCGGCGATTTTTTCCTGAAGACTGTCGTGGTCTGGCATTTTTTCGCGCAAGGCCACCCAGGTTAACGGCTGGCGGCTGGCGCGGATTGAGCGCTCAGTGCGTGCTCCCGATGCTTCTTCAGACGCACCACTGCGTCGAGAACTCGCCCGGCCACATCCAGCTTTTCCATTTTTTCCAGCTTCTCGACCCGGCCGCCGGGGAAGACAAGCGTCACGATGTTGGTCTCGGTCCCGAACCCTGCACCCGGCTCGGTAACGTCGTTCGCGACCACAAGATCGAGCTGCTTTGCCTCGAGTTTCGAGCGCGCATTTTCGACCAGGTTCCCCGTTTCCGCCGCAAAGCCGACGACGACCTGCCTGGTTCGGCGGCGGGCGACTTCCGCCAGGATATCGAGCGTCGGGACGAGATCGAGCGTTTGGGCTCCGCTCTGCTTTTTGATCTTTTGGCTGCTGAGGGCCGCGGGCCGGAAATCGGCGACGGCCGCCGCTATCAGGACGATGGTCGAGGCGTCGAGGTATTGAAAGACCGCGCGAGCCATCTCCTCCGTGGTGCGGACGCGCTCGATGAGGACTCCCTGGGGCGGCTCGATTGCAGCCGGCCCGCTCACCAGAATCACGCGCGCCCCGCGGCCGCGGCTCGCCTTAGCCAGCGCGTAGCCCATGCGTCCCGAGGAGCGGTTCCCCAAAAACCTTACGGCATCCAGCGGCTCCTCCGTCGGCCCGGCCGTCACCAAGACCGTTTCTCCGTTGAGATCGTCCCCGAGGGCGAGCGCCTCGTAGACTGCCCGAGCGATGTCCTCCACTTCCGCCATACGCCCCGGTCCCATCATGCCGCAGGCAAGGTACCCAACGCCCGGCTCGACGAAGCGAAACCCGCGCCCTCTAAGGATTCTGAGGTTCTCCTGAGTCGCCGGGTTTTCCCACATGTTGACGTTCATTGCCGGCGCAAGAATCACCGGGGCTTTGGTCGCAAGACAAGTGGTAGTGAGGAAATCATCGGCTTCGCCGTGCGCGATCTTGGCGAGGACGTTCGCGGTTGCGGGAGCAATCACCAGCACGTCAATCGCCTGCGCCACCGCGATG
>QHZO01000320.1:0-9119 GCA_003224695.1 Acidobacteriota bacterium | reverse complement strand
CCGAGTCGCCGAACATCTCTGTAATCACCTTGTGGCCGGAAAGCGCGGCAAAGGTCAGGGGCGTCACAAACTCGCGCGCCGCGCGCGTCATGATGACCTGGACCTCGATCCCGCGCTCCTGAAGCAAGCGGACAAGTTCCGCCGCCTTGTAAGCTGCGATTCCGCCCGAGACTCCTACGGCAACGCGCATTGTAGTTCCCGCCATCGCAAAAGGACTGGTCGCGGCCTCACCATCCCGCCGCTCCTTCTATGATACACCTTGCGTTCAGCCCTTGGATTTCTTCCCGTTGATCTCCGACTCTTTCTCCAGGTTCTCCACGGGGACGAGCCCGGCTTCAACTTCCTGCATGGCAATCTTGGTCACTTTCTTGGATGGGGTATGGACCAGCGGCTTCGCTCCGGCCTGCAATTGTCGCGCCCGCTTGGCCACGATCAAGATGAAGCGGAACTTGCTTTCAACCCCTTGAGGCAGATTCATGCCTGATTCCCTCCGAAGGTTTTTGAAATCCTTTGCGCCACGGCATGCTGGATCGTTCGGCGGCAGCGCGCGGCCTTGACAATCGCTCTCAAGGCCTGAACGGCTTCTGGCAAGCGGTCGTTCACCACCAAGAAATCATATTCGCGCCAGTGACGCATTTCCCGCCGGGCATTCGCCAGCCGGCGGCGTATGACCTGAGGCGCGTCCGAATGGCGGCGCTCCAGGCGCCGTGCGAGTTCGCGGAACGACGGCGGCAAAAGAAAGACACTGACCGCCTCCGGCAAGCGCCGCCGGACTTGGCGATGACCCTGAACGTCAATATCGAGCAGCAGGTCCTCGCCTCGCCTTTGTGCGGCCCGAACCTGCCGCTTCGACGTGCCATAGAAATGGCCGACGACTTCGGCCCATTCCACAAGCTCGCCTGCCGCCGCCATGCTCCGGAAGCGGGCGGCGGAAACGAAAAAATAGTCGCGTCCATTCTTCTCACCCGGCCGCGGCAGCCGCGTCGTGTAGGAAACTGAGAAGCGGAGCGCGGCGTCCGAGGCCAGCAAACGCCGAATCAGAGTGGATTTTCCCGAGCCCGAGGGAGCGGAGACGATCACCACCGAGCCACGCCGCCTCGACCGCTCCTTCATTACCGCGCTCATTCGATATTTTGCGCCTGCTCGCGCAGCTTCTCGATCTCGGCCTTCATTTCGATCGCCTGCCGCGCAATCTCGACGCCGACCTCCGGAACGTCGGTGGTCTTCGAGAGCAGCGTATTGGCCTCGCGATTCATTTCCTGAAGGAGGAAATCCAGCCTCTTGCCGACGTCGCTCGCCTCCTCCATGAGCTCGGCGGCCTGATGGAGATGGCTCCGGAACCGCTCGAGCTCCTCGGAAACGTCCGAGTGCGAAGCCAGGAACGCGACCTCTTGAGCCAGCCGTCCTGAATCGAGCGCCACCCCGCCCGGCCCTTCGGCGAGCAAAGTCCGGAGCCGCGACTCCAGGCGCCGTTGATAAAGCTTGGGGAGGTTCGCGGCGTGCTCGGCAATCGCGGCACCCAAAGTCTGGAGCCGCGCCAACCGGCTTCTCAGGTCGCGTTCCAGCGCTTCGCCCTCCTTGGCCCGCATCTGGTTCAACCGACCGAGGGCTTCCACCAGCATTCGCTCCACCGTCTCCCGAATCCTGGCGCGGTCCTTTTCGGACATTTCGCCACTCGCCGTCGTGATGACGCCAGGGATGCGCAGCAGGGCGCTCAGGTCCGGTTCAGCGCGCAAACCAAATTCCTTCCGCGCCTGTTCGAAAGCCTCCAGGTAGGCTCCGAGCAATGCGCGGTCAAAGGCAGCCTTGGGGAGGCAGCCGAGGTCGAGTCCGACAACCACTTCCAGATGGCCCCGCGCCACCTGCTCCTTGACCATCCGCCGCAGGGCCGGGTCGAGCGGCTCCAGGCCTTGCGGAAGTCGCACTTGCAAATCAAGGAAGCGATGATTCGTGCTCTTTAAGCTGACGGAAAGTGAGAACCCGTCCTCTTCCGTGCGCACGCTGCTATATCCGGTCATACTGCGAATCATGTCTCTCAGTCCTTGAGTCCGTTGTCCGTAGTCAGTCGTCAGTTCTTAGTCCTCAGCTCTCAGTCTTTAGTTCTCAGAAATTAGTTCAAGAAAAGCCCTCTCCGAAAGTTCTCTGCCTTCTGCCTTCTGCCTTCTGCCTTCTGACTCCTGAATCCTAAATCCTGAATCCCAGCTACGGCTGCGCGTCTACGAATTGGAGTTCGTGAAGCCGCTGGTAGATGCCGCCTCGCGTGACGAGGTCCTGATGTGTCCCGACTTCTGAGATCGAGCCGCGGTCGAGAACCACAATGCGGTCAGCGCGGCGCACGGTTGAGAGGCGGTGCGCGATGACCAGGACCGTCCGTCCGGCCATCAAGTTGGCGAGCGCGCGCTGCACGAGCAGCTCGGATTCCATGTCGAGCTCCGAAGTGGCCTCATCGAGAATGAGCAGCGGCGGGTTCTTGAGCAAAGCGCGGGCGATGGCGAGGCGTTGCCTTTGCCCTCCGGAAAGTCGCTGCCCGCGCTCGCCGACGACGGTGTCGTAACCCTGCTTCCATCGCCGGCAAATCCGGGGCGGCGTGCCCGTAACAAACGTTATTTAGTACCGTATCATTAAACAATATGTTTTCTTGCGTGACCATGCCGATTTGCGCGCGCAGAGAATTCAGCGTGACCTCCCGGATGTCATGGCCGTCAATGAGAATTCGTCCGCGCGTGACGTCAAAAAACCGCGGAATAAGGTTTGCGAGCGTGGTCTTTCCGGCGCCGCTCGAGCCCACCAGCGCCACCACCTCGCCCTTCGCAATGCGCAGGTTAACGTCGCCGAGCAGAGGGACGTTACTTTCGTAGCTGAAATCCACGTGGTCGAAAACGATTTCCCGGTCGAATCCGGAGAGCGTAACGGCCCCCGGCCGGTCGGCAATTTCGCTTGAAACATCGAGATAGCGGAAGACCTCTTGGGAGGCGCCCGCCGCCTGCTGGAACTGATTGTTGATGCCCGTCAGCCGCTTGATGGGCTCGTACATCTTGATCAGGGCGTAGAGGAAGGCCACGAAACTGCCGGTGGTCTGCCCGTGATGCAAAATCTGATTGCGCGCGTAAAACAACAGGCCGGCAATGGTCACTACACCGAGCAGCTCCATCACCGGACCCGTCGCGGCATCGGCGCGAACCATCCGCAGCGTGGCTTTTAGCAGGCGCTGGGTCGCCGCCTTGAATTTGCCGATCTCGAACGACTCCATGACGAAGGCTTTCACAATCCGGATGCCGCTGAAAGACTCCTGAAGAATCTGGTTCAGCTCAGCCATCTTGTCCTGGCTGCGCCGGCTCGAATGCCGGATGTACTCGCCGATTCGCGAGGAAGGAAAGATGATCAAAGGCATCATGACGAGCGAGGCAAGCGACAGCCGCCAATCGAGATAAATGGCCACCGAGAACAACCCTACCAGCGTGAAGACCTCGCGCAAAAGATCGGCGGAGGCCTGCGATACCGCGGTTTGAACCTTATCCGTGTCGCTCGTAATCGTGGACATCAACTTCCCTGTGGAGTTTCGTCCAAAGAACGCCATGGACTGATCAACCAGGCGCGCGTAGAGCTGGTTTCGCAAGTCGCGGACGACCGAGAGGCCGACAAAGTTGACGAAATAAGTCCCGAAATATTCCGCTACACCCTTCATCAGGAAAACCGCGATGGCAGAGATGGCGACGACCGTCCAGACGTTGTGGACCCAGTGGGGCAGGAAATTCTGAAGGTAAATCGGGTGGCCATCGAAAGGCCATTTGAACAAAAGGATGGGTCCGCTTCCCGCATCCACAAAGAGGCGGTCGAAAACCGGCACGATGAGCAAGGCCGTAAGAGCTTCACAAGCTCCGACGACCGCCATCAGGATGACTGCGACCGCAAATCGAATCGAGTATTTTTTTGTAAACGATAGAAGCCGCTGGACTTGGGTCATTTTACCTTTTCGACGAAACCGCGGCGAGGAAAGGTTTCGCCACCCCGTATCGTAATTCCCTCATGGACCCTGAGTCAAGCAAAGACCGAGAGAACCAATGGGCCGGCAAAGCCCCCGGGCACTTCAAACGCCATAATTTCAGGCAGTTACATCGCCCCTTATTAAATTGATACGGGACTAGTTCTAATGCTTGGCACACTTCTTTTTCCCAACCCGATTCTGATAAATCCACCCGAGCCCCGCACGGCAAATACGTATCTTGGTCTGACGCTTTTCATGTTAAAAGAGTTTCTCGATCTGAACAGCGAAAAAAGGATGATAATATGGGAAGACGATACCAGCCTCACAATGGCGACCGCTTGTTATCGCTACTATGTCTGTCCGGTCTAACATTCTTGACGGCAGGTGTCTCGAATCTGATGCCCCAGGTCTCACCATCCGCTCGGCCGTTGGCCCGGCAAGATGACGTCAAAGAAGTCCTTCACGATGTCACGCTCGCCGACCCGTACCGATGGCTGGAAGACCAGACGAGCCCCGAGACGCGCGCGTGGATTGACGCCGAGAACCGCTTCACGCGCGCATTCCTCGACCCGTTGGCCGGCCGCGACGCCATTCGCCGGCGCCTGACCGAGCTCGAGAAAGTAGATACATTGAGCGCGCCCCAAGAGCGCGGCGGAAGATACTTCTTTTACCGCCGACGCGCCGATCAGGACCTGTTCGTCATTTACGTGCGCGACGGTCTTGAGGGCAAGGATCGCGTGCTCCTCGATCCGCACCCGATGAGCACGGATCACAGCACAACCGTGTCAATCGAATCCGTTTCCACGGACGGAAAGCTGATCGCTTACGGGATTCGGCGCGGCGGCAAAGACGAAGTGTCCATCCACTTGATGAACGTGGACGACGGCAAGGAGCTCGCCGACACGCTGCCCGAGGGCCGCTATGAGAGCGTTTCCCTGACGCCCGACAAGACCGCGCTCTATTACTGCCGACAAACGCCCGAAGGCCCTCGGCTGTTTCTTCATTCGATGGGCTCCGATCCCGCCTCCGACCGGGAACTCTTTGGCAAGGGCTATGGTCCTGAAATCATCATGGTCGCCTCGCTCTCCGAAGACGGGCGCTATCTGCTCGTCCAGGTACTTTATGGCGCGGCCGCGGACAAGACTGAAATTTACGTTGAAGATTTGGCCCGCCAGGGACCGCTCGTCCCGGTGGTTAGGGGCATTAACGCGCGCTTTTCGGCCAACCTGGGAGGGAGCCGGCTTTTCCTTCAAACCAACTGGCAAGCGCCGAACGGGCGCGTCATGTCCGCGGACCTCAACGACCTGGCGCAGGAGCGCTGGCGCGAAGTGATCCCGGAAACGAATTCCGCGATTGAAGACGTGGAGGTGGCGGGCGGCAAGATTTTCGTGGACTATCTTCATCAGGCGAGCTCTCGGCTCAAGGTGTTCGGCGCGGAAGGCCAGTTCCTTCACGATGTCGAATTTCCTTCTGCCGGCAGCGTGGCAGGGATCTCCGGACGCTGGTCGAGCGACGAAGTTTTTTACGGCTTCACGTCGTTTCACATTCCATTCACCGTTTACCGCTACGATGCGGCAAAAGGCAGCCAGAGCGTCTGGGCCAGCCAGCAAGTGCCCTTCGACAGCAGCCGGTTCGAAGTTGAACAAGTTTGGTACGCGTCGAAGGACGGAACGAAAGTGCCAATGTTCTTGGTTCACCCGAAGGGGCTGAAGAAGGACGGCTCGAACCCCGTACTGATGACCGGCTACGGCGGCTTTGACCTGAGCAGCACGCCATCGTTTTCTTCGACCATCGCTTACTGGATGGAGCGAGGCGGCGTCTTCGCTCTTCCGAACCTGCGCGGCGGCGGTGAGTTCGGCGAGGTGTGGCATCGCGCGGGGATGCTCGGCAAGAAGCAAAATGTCTTCGATGATTTCATCGCCGCGGCCGAATGGCTGATCCGCAATAATTACACGCGCCCGTCGCGCCTCGCCATCACGGGCACGAGCAACGGCGGATTGCTGGTCGGGGCGGCACTCACCCAGCGGCCCGACTTATTCCAGGCGGCCGTCTGCCGTTACCCGCTGCTCGATATGATTCGCTACCACAAGTTTCTCGTCGCCCCGTTCTGGATTCCGGAATACGGCTCATCCGATGACGCCGAACAATTCAAATACCTCTTCGCCTACTCGCCTTATCATAACGTCAAGCCGAGAACGAAGTACCCGGCAACGCTCTTTGTGACCGGCGACTCCGACACGCGCGTCGCGCCGCTTCACGCCCGCAAGATGGCGGCGCTGCTCCAGGCTGCTACTGGCTCCGACCGGCCCGTCTTGCTGCTCTATGACACGACCTCAGGCCATTCCGGGGGCCGTCCGCTTACAAAAACCATTGACGAGCAAACCGACGAACTGAGCTTTGTTCTTTGGCAGTTGGGAGCCCTCCCCGAAGGCAAATAAATCCAGGAACGTTTTACCGTGAACGCGAAGAACAAAACGCTCTCCAGCCGGCTGCGAATTGCGGGCTTCCGGCTCGCTCGGCATCACTTGGCGGGGAAGGCTCGAGCGGCTCCGAGCGCCATTTGCCGCGACGTCTGCGGCATTCAGGCTCAGGTCATGTCGGCGGCCGCATTGGCCCTTTGGGCGCGGAATCACCAGCTCGCGCGCGCAGAGATTCAGTCCGCCCTCTGGGAAAGCCGGACCCTGGTCAAGACCGGGCTGATGCGCGGAACGCTGCATCTGGTCGCCGCCGAAGATTTCCCCGTTTATATCGCCGCGCTCAGAAGCAGCCGAGTCCGCCAAACGCTCCAGATCATGGCGCGGTACGGCGTGAGCGAAAAGGAGGCCCGCGCAGCCGGCGATGCAGTTATCGAGATGCTTCGCGCCGGCCCCTTGACCAAGCAGGAATTGACCGAGCGAGTTCTGGCCCTTGGAATCGCTTCGAAGAAAGCCCGGCGCTGGTTCGAGCTCAGCTCGTGGGGAGTGGGCCGGATGCCGATCGTCGAGGGGCGGGTCTGTTACGGCCCCGCTCGGGGGCAGGATGTGACGCTGATCCGGACCGACCGCTGGCTGCCGGAACACAAACCGGTCAGCGAACAGGAGGGCCAACGCATCTTTCTGCGCCGCTATCTCGGCGCCTACGGTCCCGCCGACGCCAGGGATTTCTCCAAATGGTCGGGCTTGTCCGCGAGCGAAGTCCGGTCGTTGTGGCTCTCGCTCGAATCGGAATTGGTTGCCGTTAACGCCGACGGGCGGCAGGGGTTTATGCTTCGCGAAGACGCGGACGCACTGGGAGATTCGGACTTCTGCGGCGGCGTGTTGCGCCTGCTGCCAAACTTCGACGCCTACCTGCTCGGCCATCTCAATAAGGACCATTTGCTCGACGCGCGCCATTACAAGCGGGTCTATCGAAATCAGGGATGGATTTCGCCCACCATTCTGCTCGATGGGAAAATTATCGGCACCTGGAGCTACGCGCCGCGGGCCAAAACTACCATCTTTACCATCCAGCCTTTCGAAGCTCTGTCGAAGGCAGTGCACACGAAAATCGAAGAAGAAACTCGAAGCCTCGCGAACTTTCTCCAAACCCCGTTGAAAATCGCATGGAAGCCGTGATCCGAGGCTTCGTCAGCGTGCCAGCTTATGCGCGCCGACGATAGAAGCGAAGCTGACCACCACCGGGCGCCGGCAAATTTGCGCGGTGACAAACCCATGACAAATCAGAACACCAATCTGAGTCGGCTACAATCTAGCGATACAGTTAAACACCAAAGCTACAGGTTTATTGCCAACTTTTCTGAGCCCGGGCTTTGCGATTAGGACTTCTTTTCCAGAAAATATTTCTCGTGCTTTGAACTCAAAATCCGACTCGTATAAACACCTCTCGTAAAACTCCCTTGGAGTCCTCTGAACAGGAAGTCGAAGGCCGGCGCTCGCCGGCATAGTCAGGTGATTGCGGTCGCCCCGAAGTTCGCCACGTTTCTCAAGGCTCGTAACGAAGTCGGGATGCATGACAGTCGCGAGGAGTTGACCTTGACCTTGAACGACGCGGCGGCATTCCGCGATCGCTTGGGCCACTCCGCGCCTGGGAACCTCATTGAACAGCATCGTGGCAATGATCGCGTCGAAACTGCCCGCTTGAAACGGAAATGGGTTGCGCACGTCCAATTGGGCGTACTCGGCACCGTCAACAAAGCAGTGCTTCTTGGCCATGTCTAGCTGTCGGCTGGATTGGTCAGTGATCACAAGCCTCGCAGGTGTTTGGCCAGAGAAGCGACGTAGCGCCAATGGCAGGAAATACCCGTTGCCCGCGCCGAGTTCGAGAATTGCACGGTCCCGGATCATTCCTATGGCCTCAACGAGGACGTCATTGAGCGCAAACCGTTTGAATGCGCCACCGTCGTAGCCTGTATGCGCGTGCCATTGCCGGGCAATGCGGTCATAGAATGCCATCGTGTCCTTCACGCCTTTTTGGTTTCCACTCTCTGATTGGATTCAGTCAGTGAAGAATGGACAGTCGAAAGTCATGTGCGCTCTGGACAGAGACTCCCCACGCTCGCAGCAGAGCCTCTTTGGTCTTGATTTCTTCTGAGCAGGTAGGCTGGCTTCGCTTCACGAGGGCGCGGCTACGCTCCCGATTGCGGCTATTGTTCCTGGCTCAGATCCAGCGCCAGGGCGGCAGCGCCGTACAGGGGCGAATAGTTTTCGAGTTCCGCGAGAACAATTTCCGTGGAATAGCCGATGGAGGGCGAACTGAACTCGCGCATGGTGTCGCGCACGGGGCCGAGCAGAACGTCGCCCGCTTGCGCCACGCCGCCGCCCAGCACGATGCGGTCGGGGTCGAAGATGCGGATGACGGTCAGCAAGGCCCGGCCCAGCCAGCGCGCGGCTTCCTGGACAATGCTGCGCGCCACCGAATCGCCTTCCATGGCCGCGAGCACCACGCTTTTTGCGGTGATTTCCTCCACGCCGCCGCCGCCGATTTCGAGCACGCGCTCGACGCTTTCGGGCCTCCGCCGAGCCCATTCTTTACCCCGTTCGGCGATGGCCTTCCCTGAACAAAAAGTTTCGAGGCAACCTTTGGCCCCACACGAACAGAGCACACCGGATTCCGAAACCGGGATGTGCCCGAGCTCTCCTGCCAAACTGTCCTTCCC